>JAIBCN010000078.1 GCA_019694155.1 Vicinamibacteria bacterium
GGTGTCGGGCAGGCGGGTCCTGATGAAATCGAAGAGGGCTTCATCCTTGCGGTACACCGACGCGGCCGAGTCCGCGTAGACGAGAGCGAAGCGCGCCACGCTGAGTCCGGCGAAGACGAGGGCGAGAGCGCCAAGACGGCGAAACGCCTCGCGGCGGGGAATGGAAAGTCCCGCCTCCATCCAGATCGCGGTCTTCTCGAGCCCCACGCTGAACAGGACCAGCAGCGGGGGGAGGGCGAAGAGCAGGTAGCGGTTGGAGTGAACGCCGAGATGAATGGTAGGCGTTACGAGAAGAGCGGTCAGGAGGGCGCCGAACAGGAACCCCACGGCACGCCTCATCTCCTTCGAGCGGTCGAGCAGGGCCAGAAAGACGAACACCATGAGAAAGGGGGCCGCGAAATAGGGCGCACTGCCGCCTCCAAACCCGAGCCGCTGCGAGGAAGGGTAGAAGCCCAGCAGGACGCCCCTGAGTATGTCGGTCCAGTAATCGAGCGAGAAGACCGCGGCCCCGAAGAGCCCCCAATTCGCGGAAAGAAGCTTCTGCGAGAAGGACGTGTTGGCCGCGGAACCCGTGAGGAGCCGGAAGGCCACCGGCACCAGCAGTGCCGCGAACGTGGGCGCCACCCACGGAAGCCGCAACCGCCACCTTCCCGAGCGCCGGTGTTCGTCGCGGACGAGCCAGGCGCCCAGGGCCGCGACCAGGACGAGAGCCTCGGGTCGGCTCAGGGCGAGCAGGCAGGCGGGCACGACGAAACTCGAGGAATCCTTCGCGCCGTCATTGCCGTCCTGAAGCCAGGCCCGGAAGAGCCAGGCGGAGAGGAAAAGCACCAGGGCGATGTCGGCCCCGTAGTGAAACGACCAGGCCAGCGGTCCGTTCAGAATCACGAGGGCGGCTGCGAGCGTCGCGATCCCGCGGGAGCCGGAGATGACGAGGCCGGCACGGTGGATCTCCAAAGCGGTGAAGAACGCGAAACAGGCGCCGGATACGATGGCGAACGCGATCAGGCCCTCGCCGCGGAACCCGATGAAATAGGCGGCGGCGAGAAAGAGGGTGTGAAGAAGGCTGGTGGCGCCGGTGGTGGGCGCCTCGCCGGGGTTGTACTGGAACGGGTGGCCTTCGGCGAAGCCCTTGGCGTATTGCGCGATCAGGTAGAGGTCGGAGACCTGGGGTATGAAGTGGCCGTCCGTGATCGAGAGCATCGCGAAGATGTACAGAGCCGAGACGGCCAGACACACGACAGCGATGAAGAGAAAGGGCCCTCGCTCGGAGGCTTCGGCCTCGGGCACGGTCTCGTTCATTGACGCGCGCTCAACTCCGGGATGCCGTTGCCGCTTTCGCGGCCAACGGAAACGCGACCACGTTGACCGATCCCTCCCGCGGGATCATCGAACGCAGAGCCTTTGGATCGGTCGGAAGGTCGCGGGTGGATCCGAGGGGCCGGAAGCGATATTGAAGGCCCGCGAGCAGGGTCACCATCTGGTCGAACTTCCCGGGCGGGTGGAAGACGTAGGGAGCGAGTTCCATGACGATGATGGGATGGCGGTGTTCCAGGAGGACCCGCGCGCCTTCGAGGACATCGAGCTCATGCCCGTCCACGTCCATCTTGATCAGTTGGACGTCGGGGTCGCCCGCGGCAGCGATCACGGAGTCGACGGTCATGGCCACGGCGCCCGACACGTTCATGGCCCGGCTCCCCATCTGCGCGTCGTCCGCGGCCGTGCCGTCCACCGGCCAGCTCGAAGCCACCGCCGCGTCGATGGGCGCGCCGGCCCGCGCCACCAGGAACGCCTGATGCACTTCGACCCGGCTTGCCAGGTCCGGGTTCTCGGCGAGCTTGCCGCGCAGCTTGCCGATCGCGAAGTCGGTAGGTTCGAAAGCGATCACCCGCCCCTGCCCGCCGACCAGGCGGGCCAGGTGCAGGGTGTGCGCGCCGATATTGGCCCCCACGTCCAGGACGGTAGCGCCGCTTCGCACGAGGGTCTCGAGCGCTCGGAGGGTGTCTCGCTCGAACGCGCCCATGGTGAAGATGGTGAGGTCGATGCCTTCGCGCAGGTCGAGATTCCAGTTGATACCGTGACGCCGCGTCCGCACCTGGTCGCGTCCCCCGAAGGGGAGGCGGACCGCATGGAGGAGGAAATACAGCATCCGTGCGATCCGGATCTTCGTGGCCGTGCTCAACATCGAATGGAGAGCTTCGAGTATCCCGGATCCAAGGTCAACCTGAAGCTAAGCTCCCCTTCCTGAAAACATGCCCGGCTTCATGACTTCGGTTGCCTTCTTCGCCGCTCTCGCCAGCCTGCCCTTCGGCCTGATCGTGGGCAGCTTCGCGAACGTGGTCATTCACCGGCTTCCGCTGGGCGAATCGATTGTGTTCCCACCGTCTCGTTGTCCGAAGTGCCGCGGCGCCATCCGGCCCTGGCAGAACCTCCCGGTGGTTTCCTGGATCCTCCTTCGGGGTCGCTGCGCTACCTGCCGCCAGCCGATTTCCGCCCGATACCCCGCGGTCGAACTTCTCCACGGTCTCGGCTTCGCGCTGATCGTGTGGAAATTCGGCCCGCTGCCCTTCACTCTCCTTCTGCTGCTTTTCTTTTTCGCCCTGGTCGTCCTCGCTTTCATCGACTGGGATCACCAGATCCTCCCCGACGTCATCACGCTGCCGGGCATCCTGATCGGCCTCGCCGGATCTCTGCTTCCCGGCGCGCTCATCGACTGGAAGGAGTCGGGCCTCGCCGCCGGCTTCGGGTACCTGGCCTTCCTGCTAGTCGCCGAGGGCTACGCGCGCCTCCGCGGCATCGAGGGTCTCGGCCAGGGCGACTGGAAGCTCGCCGCCTTGATGGGCGCCTTTCTTGGAGCACAACGCCTCATGTTGACGGTCTTCCTCGCGAGCCTCTCCGGAATGACGTATGGCCTGATCCAGGCCTGGCGTCAGAGGCGTGAGGAACTGCGTCTGCCCGAGCCCGTCGAGCCCATGCCCCCGTCCGGACCCGACCCCGCAGCGCCTGATGCGGCCCCAATCGCGCCCGAAAATTCCCCACTCGCGGCGGCCCGCGAACCGGTCTCCATCGGGAAGTTCAAGCTCCCGTTCGGCACTTTTCTTGCCGCTTGCGCCATCTTCGTTCTCTTCTTCGGCGATCCGATCCTCCTGTGGTACGCCTCGCTTTTCCGGTTCGAGTAGCGTAGGAGCCGGTGCGCGCATCCCGGACGATCCTTCTGCTCGCCGCCGCTCTGCTGGTGGGGACGGAGCTCGTGGCCCTTTCGCTTCTACTGAGAGGCATCGGCGAGCGTCAGTCGGAGCGCGCGGCCGCGGCACTCGATCGCGCCATGCAGCTGATGCCGAGGGTTGCCGACTGGGTGCGCACCCGCGGCGGCCTTCCGGGTGAGGTGCTGAGCGCCGCATGGATCGAGCCTTTCGACCAGCTCGTCATCGAGGACCCGAGCGCTCCCGAACTCGATCGAGAGGCGCGGGCTCGCCTGGGCGCTGGCGAACTCGTGGTGTCCTCCCGGATGACCGATCGTGCCGTCAGCGTCTTCGGATCCGTGCACACCGACCGTGGCGCCCTGATCGTCCGGCTGAGTGAAACTCCGACCGATGCTTCCCGGCTCGCCGCCGACCGAACCCTCATTGCCCAGCACGCCCTCATCCTCCTCGCCGCCCTGGCGGGGCTCTTTCTCGCCGTTCTCGGCCGGGAGGCGCCGCGCGAGGACGCGTCATCCCCCGCGCTGCGGGCTTACGAGGAGGCCATGTCCCGGCTCCGGCTGCGCGATGACGAGAGACTCGCCGCCCTCGACCGCGAGAAGCTTCGGATGACCGCCATCCTGCGCGACCGCGAGACCATGGCGCGCGCGGGGGAGCTGACCGCGGGAATCGTCCACGAAGTCCGGAATTCGCTGGGGGCGATCGCCACCCAGGCCAGACTGGCGGAGAAATCGGGCGACGAGCACTGCCGACTCGCTGCCGTCGCTATTGTCGAAGAGGTTCGCCTCCTGCAGTCCGTCATGAACCGGTTCCTCGACTTCATCCGTTCGGAGAAGGTCCAGGACGATGAGTTCGATCTGGAGCGACTCGTGCGGCGCGTGGTCGCCCGGGAGCGGACGAATCATCCGGCCCGCATCGACGTGGATGGCGCTGCCGCTTCCGTCCGCGGGGACGAGGATCTCCTCGAGCGTGCCGTCGAGAACGTGGTCCGAAACGCCCTCCAGGCCGCTGGAGAACACGGCCGCGTCCTCGTGAGATTCGGGGCGGACGACAGCCACGCCTTCGTGATGGTCGAAGATTCGGGCCCGGGGATCGCGGATGTCGAGAAGGCACTGCGGCCCTTCGAGTCCGCCCGCGCGGGCGGACTCGGTCTCGGGCTTCCTCTGGTGTTGAAGATCCTGACGCTGCACCACGGTTCTTTGGATCTCGGTCCCGGGTCCGGCGGCAAGGGGACCCAGGCGGTTTGCCGTTGGCCCAAATTGGTCGCGGACGCTACAAGTCGTAACGATGCGCAGGACCAGCTCCCTCGGTCGCAGAGTCATTAGGTCTGATCATCATGCTGCTAGTATTGGATTTAGAAGAGGTGTCCAGGTTATGGAACACCGTTTGCAGAAGGAGGACGTCATGACTGGAGCCAAACTCCCACCAAGAGACCGAATTCGTGGCTTCACATTGATCGAGACGTTGATCGTTATCGGCATTATTGCTGCGACGGCGGCGATGGCGCTGCCGAACATCATGGGTTACGTCCGAGGCAGCCGAATCAGGGCTGCCCAGGACGATGTCGCGGGGGCCTTGCAGCGAGCCCGCAACCTGGCCATCATGAAGAACACCCAGATGGGTGTTACCTTCCTGACGGAGAACAACACGACCTACTGGGTCCACATCGAGGACACAATTGCAGGAGTGACGGCGGGCAACGTGGGATTCACCCGCCAGGGTGTCAATTTCGCGGCCCCCAACGCTGTCCTCAGCACACGTTACCTCCTGCCTCCAGACGTCGAGTTTGGTTCTGCGGCGGCGGACTGCCCGGCTGTCCCGGGCTTTGCTCCCGCGCAGGCCTCGGTCCGTTTCGATCGCTACGGCCAGGTGTCGTTGCCCGGAACCGTGGTGGGGACCAATACCATTCCCCCAGTTGTTCTCCTTGGCGGCAGCACCACTGCTGACCGGATCTACGCTCCGGCGGCGGGTGACCGGTCGGTTTGCCTGATTGATCGCCGAACCGGTCTTCGGCGGTGGCTCGCGATCTCCACTTCGGGCCGCATCGCTCGCCGCAACTAGACCCCCACCGGAATCTCGGATCTCATCATGACCACCCAGACCCCCCAAACCGACAGGCCGGTGCGGAACCCCGAAGCGGGCTTCACCCTGGCCGAGGCGTTGATCGCCACGCTGATCCTCATGTTCGGCCTGGCCTCGATCTTCAATCTGATGATCGTAGCGACCACATCGAACAGCGTGGCGAGCCGGTCTTCCGCGGCCACCATGGTCGCGGCACAGCAACTGGAGGTGCTGCGTTCGACGCCCTTCAGCGCGCTCGTGGCCGGTCCTGTGGACACCCTCGAAACCCAGACGCCGGGATATTTCCGGATGACCACCGTCGAGGGTGTCGGGACCTTCGAGACGCGCTGGCTCATTCAGACCCTGACCAACGCCAACACTCTGTTCCTCCAGGTTCGCACCGAGCCTGGAGGATTCAGAGCCAGATCGGCGCGGGCCGAATTCACGACTATCCGCACCTGTGTGGGTGGTGTCGCGGCGGGGTGTCCGCTATGACCTCCGCTCAGGATCACCGGAAGGATGCGCCCATGAGCAACTCGCGTCAATCTCAGGCGGGCTTCTCCCTGCTCGAACTCATGGTCGCGCTTGGTGTGACGCTCATCATCACCGGCGCGATGTACGGCCTCATCGCGTCGAGCCAGGGGGCGTTCCGGCGCGAGCCGGCCCTTGTCGATCGGCAACAGCAGATTCGCATCGCGATGGGCCGGATCGAGGAGGATGTGCTCAACGCGGGTCTCGGCCTTGGAACCTTCGTTCAGGCCTTCGGTGAGAATCTCAATGGCGTAGGCATGTTGGGCGTTCGTGTTGCAGGCGACCCGAACCTGGGTGGCGGCAATTCAGATTTCCTCGAGATCCGGCAGCAGACCGCCGACTGCCCCCAGGTGCGCATCGACCCGGCGAACCCCCGGAATGGCGCGAACTACAACTCGGCCGAGACGTGGCCGTCCTGCTATCCAGAGCCGGGTTGGGTTCTTGCTTTCTTCCCGGATGGCAACGCCAAGTGGGGGTGGGGTCACAACCAGCATGGAAGCGGAGCCCAGAAGTTCAATTTCCCTCCCGGACAGCAGCCCGCTGGCTCCCAGATGCAGGGCGTGGCGAACCTCCAGTGCAGCCTCGACCTGGCAGTAGTCGGAGCCTGTCCCGCGGCAAATCAGGGCGAAGCGATCTTCTTCGCCCAAATGGACCGCATACGCTACCAGCTTGGCAACGACGCCGACGGCGCCCCATCGTTGTTCCGCTCGGCCTCCGGCGGTTTTGACGGAACCACCGAGGCGTTCTCGAATCCGCCGGGGAACGCCTGGCAGCTGGTGGCTCGCGGCATCGAGGACATGCAGATCCGTTACCGGTCTTTCGCGGGCTGGCAGGACGCGGCGCCCGTGGTGATCCCCAATGCCGCCGCCCCTTTCGACAATATCGTCCGAGAAGTCGAAGTCACGCTGTGGGCGCGGACCCTTGGCGAAGCCCGGCTTCAGGGCCAGACCGTGGCCGCCGGAAACGGCGTCACCGCAGTTCGCGGAAGTCTGGTGACGAGCATCGCGCCCCGGGCGGCGCAGATTGCCCTCATGCAGGAGACCAACGCGGCCAAGCGTTGGCAGTAGTTTTCTAACCGGATCGACTCTCTCAGTAGGAAATCAACATGTCACCACGAACCAAGTCCTCGCACGAATCGGGTTTCGCCCTGATCCTGGCTCTCCTGGCTCTCGTCCTGCTCACGACCATGGGTCTCGCCCTCTCGAACAGCACGAGCGTCGAGCTGCAGATTTCTTCCAACCATCGCTGGGCCGAATCCGCGCGGTTCAACGCCGAGGCGGGTATCGAGTACGGCAAGGGCCTCCTGATGGGTCTTCCCAACTGGAGCAACATTCTCCCTCCCGCGCGGCCGGAAGGCACCGTTGCCGACTGGGTGCCCACGGCCTGGGACGGATCTTCCCAGGGTGCCCCGACTGGAACCGCCAATCTCGCGCGGGCGACCCGGAACTTCGAGAACTGGCAGTGCGACAAGCGTGGCTTCGGCATGGGGTATGGCGTGGTGTTCGATGACGGAGACGCGGCCGGACCGGAGGAGTACAGGTCGGAGATCGCGGGGGCCACTCTCAACGGCGCCTTTACGCTGTGGGTGCGCCGGCCTGTCATGTGGAGCGGTGGCAATGGCACCGGGACCACGTTGCAGGACTACCCGTCCGATGACGTTTTGGTACTGGTGGCGGAAGGGGTTGCCCCTTATTCGGGCGCCACTGCGAATACCAGCGCATTCGCGGCCACCAATCGCGCCGTGTACACCATCGAGATGCTCCTCACCCGAACCGCGTCTTCCACCAGCGGCACCGTCGAATGCAACTCCCGCCAGGGGCAGGCGGGCGGCTCTGCCTCCGGTGGCAACTCCGGGGGCTGCGTTGCCCTCACTGAGGGAAGACAGGTCAAGGAAGCGCTGGGCAAGAACAACGCCGAGGCAGGCCAAGGGACGTTCCTCCCGTAAGAGCGTAAGGCTAGATCACCATGGAAAACATCATGACAAACAACCACAGCCCTGAGCGCGCCCTCCGCCTCGGGCGCACCCTGGGCCTGAGCCTCGGTCTGGGTCTCGCGCTGCTCGCCAACCTCGGAGATCGGGCGTTCTCCGCCTCTTCGGCGAATGGCGGCATCGATCCCCTCCAGATCCTCGACACCGCCGTGAAGAACAACATTCTGTTCGTCGTGGACACCTCGGGATCCATGGCGGGAACGCCGCAGGACCAGAACGCCATCGTTGGCGGTGACGATCCCGCCTCGCGCTTCTACCAGACGAAGCGCGCCGTTCGCGAAGTGATCGCGGCGAACGCCGGCCGAGCCAATTTCGGACTCGCGACATTCCATCCAGACTTCACCGAACACCGGATCGACGGCAACCAGAGTCTTGTTTACGTCACCCAGGATCCCACCGGAGACAAATACCGGAACCTCTTCACGGGCGGCGGAAGCGCGACCACGGATGCCTGCGGCAGCAGTTCGTCCTGCACGACGACCGAGTCCAGCAACCTGGCCGCGAACTTCACCAGCAACAACACCGGCACGTCGGCGGCGTATCCGCAAGGGTGCACACCCCAGACGATGAATCAGGTGGCCCCGGGGGGCACTGTGAATGCCCCTATTCCTCACAACCTGGGCTCTCCCAAGACCGCCGCGGAGTTCGCCGCGAATCCCCTGGTGAACGCCGCCAGCAACTGTCGCTACTACGTGAAGTCGAAGCTGATGGTGAGCGGGCGTCGCTACAAGCACTTCCGCGGGGCGCCTGCCACCACGGCGTTCAGAGGGTCTACCAACATCACGTGCCCCGCTCCTCCCCCGGGTCTTCTGGGTGACGATGTCCTGGCTACCGCGGACGGTTCGAAGCCTCGCGCATGCTTCCAGATCGAAGATGTCACGACGCAGCTCACCATGTCGCAGCGGTCCTCCGTCTACTCCTCCACCAACACGAACTCGTACACCGGTACGGCCTGGACGCCTGCCGGCGGCTCGCTGCTGATCACGTTTGTCGTAGGTACGAACTCGTCCGTCGCCGACCCGACCTCGGTCAATGGGCATGGTGTGGCGTACACCAAAGTCTCTCTTGCGTCCAACAGCGTCGGCACGACGCACGCGATGTCGGTCTGGGTGGCCAAGGCCGGCGCCGCGCCCACGAACGCCGCCGCGACGGCGACCTTCGCCGCCAACGGGACGGGTGCGGCGGTTATCGAGTACGAGGTTATCGGCGCGGACGTGAGCGGCGCCGCTACCGCCGCCATAGCTCAGGCGGTCACGAGCAACAACACGGGCACGTCGGCCTCGACCACCATTACCGGTAGCGCGTCGAATGGAGGCATGTACTTCGTAACGCACCTGGCCAACGAGGCCACCACCGCCAATGCGGCATGGACCGAAGGCTCGGACGGCAATTTCAACACCCCCGTTACCGGCGTGGAGATCCAGACCAAGCAGTCGCTGAGCAGCCCCGCCACCGCGAGCTGGTCGACGTCGTCGGCCTGGCGCGGCGTCGCCCTCGAGATCAAAACGGCTCCTCCCACGGGCGATATCACAACCTACTGGGTCACGGGCACCAACTTCGACTTCGTCAACGTCAGCGGCCCGTCGGCGAATCAGTGCGACCAAAGCGGAATGAACGTCGATGTGGCCGATTGCGGCGTCGACAACTCGGAGCAGATCAACTCGTACATGCGCATGGAGCTTCAGTACGACGCGCCCGGCGGCGCGCCTCGCGACGTTCCGGCGAACACCCTGCTCGCGAGCCGGAAGCCGAACATCAATGAGGTTCCGCCCTTCAGCCTGGATGTGACGCCTCCCATCACCCCGCCTTTCACCAACCCCGGAATCCGTCAGGGGAACGGTACCCCCCTGGCCGCATCCATGACGTTCGCTCTCAACTACTTCAGGACCACCGTCCTGCCTGTTGCCGGAACGTTGAAGCGTCCGGCGGCGGCCATAGGCAAGCAGAAGCAGTTCGTCATCCTCCTCACCGACGGTGACGAGTCCTGCAGCAGCCAGGCCGCAGCGAACACCGCCGCCTACAACCTTTGGAGTAACACTCTGCCCGCCCTCGGTTCATGTGGAGCGACCGATTCAGCCTGTCTGGCGGCCAAGGGGGTGACCATGGATCAGTGGGCCGTGGCCAACCGGATCGAACTGCTTCTGGTCACGTTCGCCGGTGGAACCCCGGCGAACGTCAATGCGATCTCGCGGGCCGGGACCGGCCTCAACGGGGCGACATGCACGAAGCTCTTCCCGTCATCCACTACCAACAATACCCTTTCGCCCTGCCGCCCCGCCTTCATCGCCAACAACATCGATGATCTGGTGGCTGCGCTCAACGCGGCTGTCAACACCAGCACCGCCACCGGCGAGTTCTCGGATCAGCAGTCGGTGACCGAGAGCGTCTACGAGTTCTCGAGCAGTGCATTCGACCCTGTCACGAGGTATGACACCCGTATCCCCATCCTGCTGCAGTCCACTTTCGAATTGCCTGAGTACAAGGGGCACCTGAACGCCTTCAAGCGAGACGACAACGGCACCCCCGCCAACCCCGATGACGATTTCGCCGCGGAGCAGTGGGACGCCGGCCTCAAGCTGTACAACCGCGTCGTCAATTCAGCCAAGGGCATGGGCCCGGTGCCCGCGACCATCTGCACGAAGCCCGATGTCGGCTGCTACACGTTCCCTCAGCTTCACGACGACGCGGGAAATGCCTCCACAGTCGACATAACGAGCGGCAGCATGAAGATCAGGCGTCGCATATTCACCACCAATCAGAACGGCGTCAACGCCGGGTACACCCCTGCGAACCTCCTTGCCAATTCTCCCGCCCTTGCCGGCTCTGGGATCGGAACAAACCTGAAGCGCATTCTGCTGTGGCCGCCGACCACCGGCACGACGACGGATACCTATGTGGCGCCAACCTCCACGGGTACGAACGCGGCCCCCGTGAAGGGGCTCTTGGATGTGGCCATGGGTCTCGACTCCCTGACCACCGTCGCCCAGGTTCAGTTGATGGTCCCCGGGGCTTGCCAGGGGACGGTTTCCGCAGACATCCATGCGGACTGCAGCGACTCGACCAAGAACCTGGCCCGGGCCAAGCGCGAGGCGCGCGAGATCGTCCTGGCCTGGCTGGCCGGCGCTCAGCTTCAGATGGTGAATGGATCGCCCGCCCGCGCCTCGACCGGAGCGGATGCGAAGGAACTCCTGTACGTCATCCGACCCTGGATCATGGTGGAATCCACGCTCGCCGCCCCGGGTGTGGTCACTCCGCCCCTGCTGTCAGGGCCTGCCGCTGGCGAACTTGGTTACGAGGAGTACAAAGCCTACCGTGACGGCGTCAAGATCGGCGGTGTCCCGGTCGTCACGACACCCAGCCAGGGTGTGCGCGGCGTGGGTCTCCGAAGTCCGGATCTGCTCGATGCCGGGGCTTCCACAGCGGCGAAGGACGCTGCGGCGAACTCGACGGATCTAAAACCGGCCATGAGCGTCGTGTACCACGCGACGAACCAGGGTCTCCATGCTCTGCGAGCCGGTCCCTGCCCGACGCCGGCGTCCTCCAGCGGCCTGTTCAGTACGACGCTCGATTGCGCCGTGACCCTCGACGGCTCGCCGCGCGAAACCGGCGGCGAGGAACTCTGGGCCTTCGTCCCGTTCGACGTCCTCTCCAAGCTCCCTGCCCTGACCAAGGCGCAGAATCGCTTCACCAAGCAATACCTGATCGCAGCGCCGGTTCGATTCTCCGATGTGTTCGTTCCGGGTGCTGCGTCCTACGGCGGAACCGGTTTCACCGGTGTCTGGCGAACGCTCCTCTTCTTCGGGCGCGGACAGGGCGGGAAATACTATACGGCGCTGGACATCACCGCGCCCGGGCCCTTTACCCGGCTTTCCGCCAAGTCGGAGCCCCCCATCGTGGTCTGGAGTCGCGGTAATCCCGACACCACCAAGGGCATCACGACTGCGGCGGGTGGCGTCTACAACAACAGCGCGAGCGACTACGATGGCTACCTTGGCATGGGCGAGACATGGTCCGTGCCTGCCGTTGGCTTCGTCAAGGCGGCCGACCATGCGACACCCAGAAGGGCCTCGGGAACGGACTTCGTCCTCTTCACCGGATCGGGCTACTCGGATGTCACCACGGCATCTGGTCCCCACGCCCTCGGAGAAGGAAAGACATTCTTCGTGCTGGATGCCCTCAACGGCGATGTCGTGCGGAGCTTCGACATTCCCAACAACCCTGCGGCCAGTCCGACGTTGTCGAACTTCCTCGTCGCGTCGCCCGTGTACTACTCGGAGGACGCGAACGGGGATTCACCCGTGGGCTTCCGCTTCCTGGGCAATCCCATCACAGTCAAGGCCAAGACTGTGTATTTCGGCGACATTCACAGCCGAATCTGGCGATATGACGTCAATACGCCTGGCACAGCTCCGAAGAAGTTCTTCGAGGCGCCCATTGGTTCGGACGGGAACCAGCCGTTTGCGACCGCGGTGACGGTTCTGCAGAACCGCCCCGACCCGTCGCTGCCCGGCGACATCTTCGTATACGCGGAAGCCGGTCACGACCGGCGAGTGCCCACCGACGCTTCGAAACCGTTCAAGGCCTACGCGTTCCGGGACAACAACGGAACAGCGGTGGCGGAGTTCTTCAAGAACTTCCCGGCCGGATATCGAGGAACCGTGCAGCCCGCCGCGGCCTTTGCCGGGCCGGTCCCACCCGCCCCCGTGGTTTTCTTTGCCGGCATCAAGTTCAGTGGCGCGTGCGTCTCCGTCTTCGACAGCATTCTCATCGCCCTGAAAGGCATCGCCACGGTTCCCGGCACACCTGAAGCGGCCTTTGATCTGAAGGCGACCGGCGACGACTCCTTCATCGAATTCAAGGAAAAGAAGATCAATGCGGTGCGCGTTTCCGGTGAAGGAAACCTCGTCGTGGATCAAGGGCTGAACGCTCAGGAGGTTCCTCCGCCTCCCGGCGTCGCGCCTCCGGCCCAAACCACCACCTCGGGAACCAGCCTCGTCGGGATGGGTCTCCAGCCGGGCACTCAAGCCTACAAAGACCTCGCGGCGACAACGGTGCCCTACCGCATCGGGTCGTCCGTGTGCCGCACCGAGTACTGACAAAGGGCTGACCGGGATGTTCCGGTCAGCAGACTTTCCAAAAGGGGGCGTTCGGGATTACGCTTCAGGTTCAAATGGCCTCTAATTTCCGAACTTGCCCCCAGTGCTCGACCAGGAATCGGCTCGATAAGGAATTCTGCGTCAAGTGTGGTGAGCCTCTTGAAGGAGTCAAAGCGGGCGACCCTGCCGCCGTCACTGCCAAGAAGGGGAAGCCCGGCTTTCTGGTCAGCGAGGAGCGAGACGAAGCCCAGAGTCCGCTGGTACCCCTGGTCTTCGTTGCCCTCACCGTGGGCGTAGCTTTCGCGGGCTGGCGGGCCATTCAGAACGCGGAGGCCACCACGCCCACGCCCCTGGCGGCGCCGCCGGTTGCTCAGGCTTCGCTCCCGCCCGTCGGTCCAAGCCAGATGAGTCCTGGGGTTCAGGCGTACACCGCCGGGATGGCCGCGCTTCGTGCAAGCGATTACGTCACGGCGACTCGGTTGCTTCGTGAGGCGATAGCGGCCGCCAACAAGGCGGACTATCGCCTCGGCCTCGCCGAGGCTCTCGAGAAATCCGGGTTCACAAACGATGCCCTTGCGGAGTACGAGACGGCGGCAGGGATCGACACGGTCAATGTCCGATTCACCTCCGAATGGGCCAAGGCCCTGAATCGCGCTGGCCGAAACACCGAGGCTGTTCGAGTCTACGATGCGGCTCTCCAGATCGACCCGGAAAACCTGGCCAATCTGCGCGAGGTGGCGAGCCTCCACCTCCGAGCCAATGACCTTGCAAGAGCCCGCCCCTACCTGGAGCGGATTGTCCGTCTTCAACCGGAAGACCTTACCCCTAAGCAGAACCTGGCTCGCGCACTCGAGGCGACCCGCGATCTTGACGGGGCGGCCAAACAATATCGGGAGATACTGGCGGTCATGCCCGATGCCGAGATCAGCCGGGCGCTTCTGTCCGACGTTCTGATGAAGCAAAGTCAGCCCGATCAGGCTCTTCAGTTGCTGGAGGAAGGGCTCAAGCTGGACGCCAACTCTCCGATCCTTCATCGGGAAAAGGGACGCATCCTTGATCGCCAGGGCGACAAAGCCGGGGCGGTCGCTGCTTACCAGCAGTATGTGCGCCTGGCGCCGGGTGCTACAGACATCTCGGCGTTCACTGCCCGGATTGAACAGCTCTCGTCGTCTCTCGAGCAATAGCGATCCGTTCCGCATGCTGGTTCCCTTCCGCCCGCCCCTCAGAATCTTCTTCGCGGTGCTCGGTGTTGTCCTGTTCAGCTCTTTGGTCCAGGCCCAGGACCTGGCCGCGCTGGCCAGGAAGGAGAGAGAACGTCGCTCGAAGGTCACCAAGCCCGTCAAGGTGCTGACCGAGGACGACGGCAAGGAGGCGGCCGCCAAGGGAACGGGTTCGGTCACCTCCCTTGGAGGCGAAGGGGCACTTCCCCCTGCCCCTCCGGGCTCGTCCGAACCGTCGCCCACCCGTCCCACTGACTCCGACGAAGAGAGAAGAGCTTCATGGAAGGCTCGCGCTGACGCCGCCCGCGCCGCCGTGACCAATGCCGAGAAGACGCTTGCCCAGATGGAAAAAGATGTCGCGGCATTGCGGTCGGACATGACCCCGGTGTCGGCTACGGACGCCCAGGACCCCATGAGGCTCCAGAAGCGCGACCAGAAGATCTTCGAGATGAACAAACAGATCGAGGCTCAGAAGGCCGCCATCGCCGCCGCCAAGAAGGCCGTGATCGACCTCGAGGAGGAGGCGCGCCGGGCCGGCGTGCCCTCGGGCTGGCTCCGATAGCCTCTCCTTGTGCTCCTCTGCGGAAGGCGTCATGATCGACGTCCTTCTCGTCGAAGACAAGGAGTCGCTCCGCAACGCCCTGGCGCAGACGCTGCGCGCCCACGACCTCTCCGTCGAGGCCTGCGCGGACACGTATGAGGCGAAGCGGGCGCTCGCCCGCACCAGCTTCGGCGTCGTCCTCACCGATCTGAAGCTCCCAGCGGGAACTGGCTTCGATGTGCTCGCGGCCGCCCTCAAATCGGGGCCGGAGACCGACGTGATCGTGATGACCGCGTTTGGGTCCATCGAGGATGCGGTGCGCGCCATTCGCGAAGGCGCCTCGGACTTCCTCACCAAGCCCGTGGATACCGACCACCTCCTGATCCTGGTCGATCGCGCCCTCGACCGCCGCCGTCTGAAGCGCCGCGCCTTCCTCCTGGAGGAGGAACTGCAGGAGCGCATGTCCCTGCCGCGGCTCGTCGGCACCAGCGACGGCCTGAAGGAGGCGCTGCTCCAGGTTCAGCGAGTGGCTCCCTCCGATACCACTGTGCTCATCCTGGGCGAGAGCGGCACGGGCAAGGAGCTTCTCGCTCGCTCCGTTCATCAGCTCTCGCCGCGAGCCAAGGGGCCCTTCGTCGCCATCAATTGCGCGGCGATTCCCGAGGCGTTGCTCGAGAACGAGCTCTTCGGCCACGAGAAGGGGGCGTTCACGGGGGCCAACGCGCGAAAGCTGGGGCGGGTCGAAATGGCCCAGGGCGGCACCCTCTTCCTCGACGAGATCGGCGAGCTTCCCCTCTCGCTCCAGCCGAAGATCCTCCGCCTCGTCCAGGAGAAGCAGTTCGACCGGGTAGGGGGCACGGAGACCCGGCAGGTGGACCTGCGCCTCGTCACCGCGACCAACCGTGACCTGCGGGCGATGGTCGCCGACCGCGACTTCCGCGAGGATCTCTATTTCCGGCTCTCCGTCATCGAGATCTCGATCCCGCCCCTGCGGGCGCGGCGCGACGACATCCTGCCGCTCGCCGAGTCCTTTCTGGAGAGATTCTCCCGCGATGCCGGCCGCCGGAGGCCGCTCACCCTTTCCCCCAGCTCAGTCAAGGCTCTCCTGGACCATGCCTGGCCCGGCAACGTGCGGGAGCTTCAGAACGGCATCGAACGGGCGGTCATCCTGTGTGCCGGGGACGTGGTCGAGCCCGAACATCTGCGAATCGACGCCCAGGCCGCGCACCGGCCGTCGATCGGCGACGTCATCGACCTCCAGGGTTCGATCAGCGAGGTGAGGGAGCGCGCCGCCGACGCCGCCGAGGCCGAGATGGTGGCGCGCGCTCTGGCCGCCGCCGACGGCTCCGTCGAGGGAGCCGCCGACGCGCTCGGCCTTTCCGCCAACGCCCTGCGGAAGCGGATCAGGCGCCGCAGTCCGGACGACGAGTCCGCGGTTTAGCTCGCTTCGAGCGGCCGCATCTTCTTGTAGCGTTCCTCGGAAGGGAGGATCCGCTTGCGCAGGCGGATCGACTGCGGCGTCACTTCCACGAGCTCGTCCGTGGAGATGAACTCGAGGGCCTGCTCGAGAGTGAGCTGCCGGTGCGGGGTGAGGCGCAGCGCGTCATCGGCGCTGGAGGCGCGCATGTTCGTGAGCTTCTTCGCCTTGGTGACATTCACGTCCATGTCGCCGGCCCGCGCGTTCTCGCCCACCACCATGCCCTCGTAGACCTTCTCGCCCGCGCCGATGAAGAGCTCGCCGCGCTCCTCGAGATGGAAGAGAGCGAAGGTCGTGGTGTCGCCCACGCGATCGGCCACCAGCGACCCCTTGGTGCGCCGGGAGATGTCGCCGACCCAGGGCCGGAACGAATCAAACAGGCGGTTCATCACCGCGGTGCCGCGGGTGTCGGTGAGGACTTCGGTGCGGATGCCGATGAGGCCGCGTGTGGGCACCATGAAGTCGAGGAGGACGCGGCCGGAGCCGTGGTTCACCATCTTGACCATCTCGCCGCGCCGCAGCGCCATCTTCTCCATCATGACGCCCGTGAAGGTCTCGGGAATGTCGATGGACACGAGCTCGAAGGGCTCGAGGCGGACGCCGTTTTCCATCCTGGTGATGACGTCGGGGTTCGAGACCGCCAGTTCGAAGCCTTCGCGGCGCATGTTCTCGATGAGGATGGCGATCTGCAGCTCACCGCGGCCGATGACCTTGAACGAGTCCGCGCTGTCCGTGGGCTCCATCTTCAGAGCCACGTTGGTGAGGAGCTCCTTGTCGAGCCGGTCCTTGATGTGACGCGAGGTCACGTACCTGCCTTCGCGTCCCGCCATCGGCGATGTGTTGATCGAGAACACCATGGAGAGCGTGGGCTCGTCGATGTGCAGGGGCGGCAGCGGCTGAGGGTCGGTGGCGCTCGTCACCGTCTCGCCGATGTTGACCTCGGAGAAGCCGGCGAGGGCCACGATGTCGCCGGCATGGGCCTCCTCGCATTCCAGGCGGTGGATCTCCTCGAACGTGAAGAGCTTCGTGATCTTTGCGGTGACGGTCGAGCCGTCGCGGTGAACGAGGGCCACCGTCTCGCCCGTCCTCACCGTTCCCTCGAACACGCGGCCGATGGCGAGGCGCCCGAGGTAGTCCGAATAGTCGAGGTTCGCGATGAGCATCTGGAGCGTTTTTTGCGGGTCGCCTCCGGGCTCCGGCACCGTCTTGATGATGGCGTCGAACAGGGGACCGAGGTCCTTCATTTCCTCGGTGGGGCTGAGGCCTGCGAGACCCGCACGCGCGTTCGCATAGATCACCGGGAAATCGAGCTGGGCTTCGGTTGCGTCGAGATCGATGAAGAGATCGTAGACCGCGTTCAGGACTTCCTGGATGCGCGCGTCCTTGCGGTCGATCTTGTTGATGACCACGATGGGGGCGAGCTTCTTTTCGAGCGCCTTGCGGAGGACATAGCGGGTCTGAGGCAGGGGCCCTTCGGACGCGTCGACGAGGAGGAGGACGCCATCGACCATGCTGAGGGCGCGCTCGACTTCGCCGCCGAAGTCCGCGTGGCCGGGGGTGTCGCAGATGTTGATCTTCGTGCCCTTGTAGCGCACGGCCGCGTTCTTCGCGAGGATGGTGATCCCGCGCTCGCGCTCGAGGTCGTTACTGTCCATGACCCGTTCGGCGATTTCCTGGTTTTCCCGGAATCCGCCGGCCTGGCGCAGGAGGGTATCCACGAGCGTGGTCTTGCCATGATCGACGTGGGCGATGATGGCGATATTGCGCAACTGAGTCATTGGGGGGCCTTTTAGGGCGTCGTCCTCTCTCTGAATTCCCCGCGGAATGGAGGGGGAAGCCCGCTAGTTTACCGAAAAGTCCGGTTTGAGGCGCGAGCGAGGTCTTCGGTCGTGTTCACCCCCAGGATGGTCCCTTCCGAACCGGCCACTTCGACCACCCGCCCGGGCTCGCGTCTCACGATGTCCCGCAAGGTGGCTCCGGGCGGCGCATTCGCGATCTCGTCCATCACGGCCCGGCCGATCCCTATTGGATGGCCCCTCCGCCCTCCATGCGTCGGTACCACTACCTCGGCCCCGGCCCGGAGTCGGATCCGTACCGCCTCCACGTCCGCAGTGGTCACGAGTGGCAGGTCGACGGGAAGGAGAAGCGCGCCCCGGTCGCCAAGCCTGAGCGCCTCCAAGACCCCGAGCCGAGCGGAGCCGAACATCCCATTGGCGCCGTCAGGATCGAGGTTCACGACCCGGCCGGCCCCGAAGCCCTCCGCGGGGGTGGCGGCGTCCACCGGAGGATTGACGACCGCGATCACCTCCAACCCGGCGCTGCGCAGAGCATCGACCGCCCGCTGAAGGAAGGTCCGGCCGTCGAGCGTCAACAGGGCCTTGGGTGCGCCCATCCGGCGCCCCAGGCCCGCGGCCAGAACTATGCCGCGGATCACAGGCTAAGGTCCGCCTTCGCCCTATACTCGCCGCTGAATCGACTCATGAAACCGAAACACCTCATCTCCCTCAAAGACTACTCGCGGGAAGACATCGAAGAGATCTTCGCCCTCGCGGAAAAGATGAAGGCGGACCCCGGCTCCTTCAAACACTCGCTGCTCGGGAAGACGCTCGCCATGATCTTTCAGAAGCCGTCCACGCGGACCCGGGTGTCGTTCGAGGTCGGCATGTTCCAACTCGGCGGTCTCGCCGTGGTCCTGAACCACGACGAGATCCAGTTGAGCGTGGGTGAGTCCGTTCCCGACACCGCACGCGTTCTGTCGACCTTCGCGGACGGGATCATGGCCAGGGTCTTCGCCCACCAGGATGTTCTCGATCTGGCCAGGTTCGGCAGCAAGCCGGTGATCAACGGCCTTTCCGATCTGCTCCATCCCTGCCAGGCCCTCGCCGACTTCTTCACACTGCGCGAGCACTTCGGGACGCTCGCCGGGCTCAAGTTCGCCTACGTAGGCGACGGCAACAATGTCTGCCATGAGCTGATGATCGCGGCGGCCCGGCTCGGCGTCGAGATGGTGATCGCGACACCCAAGGGATTTGAACCCAATCCGCTCATCACCAAGAGCACCGCGCGCGACGCGCAGAAGATGGGGACTCCGGCCGCGAAACTCGTGAACGATCCCGCTCAGGCGGTGGCCGGAGCCCGCGTGGTCTACACGGACGTCTGGACTTCGATGGGCCAGGAAAACGAGGCCGAGAAGCGAAAGGCCGCGTTCGCCGCCTTCACCGTGGACGCGGCCCTCATGTCGAAGGCGGCCGGGGATGCGGTCTTCATGCACTGCCTTCCCGCCCACCGAGGCCTCGAGGTCACGGACGAAGTGATGGACGGGGCGCAGTCCGTGGTGTTCCAGCAAGCGGGGAATCGACTTCACGCCCAGAAGGCGGCGCTCTTGCTTCTCCTGGGCGCCTAAACAGCGGCGGGCCCGGACCGGCTTCCTCGTCTGGTTTGGGCGGCGAGCCAGGATCCTGCGAGCGTCCCGAAGGCCCCGGCGTCCATGCGACGAACCACGGGCTTTTGCGGGCGCGCGAGCAGGATTTCCCGGAGACTCGCGCCGTCGCGTTTCTTGTCGCCCAGGACGGCTTGCTGCGTGGTCGCGACGAGCGACGGATCAAGCGGGGTCCGACGCCCCACCGCCCTGATCGCCGCCCGCATGCGTGACGCCGCCAGGGGGTTCGCCACACCCAGGGCTTCTCCAAGATCGACCGCGAAGTCCATTCCGTAGCCCACGGCCTCGCCGTGCGTGAATCGGCGGTAGGAAGAGGCGGCCTCGAGGGCATGGCCGAGGGTATGCCCGAGGTTCAGGAGAACGCGCTCACCGCTCTCCCGCTCATCGCGCTCCACGATGCGCGCCTTGATCCGCACCGCCTCCGCGATCGCGGCCTCGAGCTCTGCGTCAGAAGCTCTCCGGAGCCCCCGGGTTCTTTCCACCAGGCTGACGAGGGACTTACTCCGCAGGAATCCGCATTTCAGGACCTCGTAGACGCCACTCTGGCGTTCCCGTTCCGGGAGGGTGCGAAGAAACGAGAGGTCTCCGACCACAAGGTTCGGCTGGTGAAACGAGCCGACCAGGTTCTTGCCCTCGGGCAGGTTCACGCCGGTCTTGCCGCCCACGCTGCTGTCCACCATCGACAGCAGTGTGGTCGGCACCTGAATGAGCCGGATCCCGCGCATGTACGTGGCGGCGGCGAAGCCCGCGGCATCGCCGATCGTCCCTCCTCCGAAAGCGATGACGAAGCTCGACCGGTCGAGGCCGGCCTTCGCCATCTCCCGCATGGTTCTGGCCCACACCGTCGGCGTCTTGGCCGCTTCGCCATCCGGCAGCAGCAACACCAGCCGGGCCTCGAAGCCCGCGCCAACAAGGGCCTTGCGAAGTGCCAATCCATGGATATCCAGGACCCTTCGCGAGGACAAAACCACGCCGCTCGCCCCGGCTCCCAGGCACGAGCGCAGGCGCGCCGCGGTGAGAGCACCCCGGCCGATGACGACGTCGTAGGGAACCCGGCCTGCCGCCACGCGCACTCGCTTCATGGCGGGCGAGCGTAGCAGAGCCCCGGCGGACGCCTAGCGTCCCTTGGGCCTGAGCCATCCCGGCAGAGCCCCCTCGCGTCGCGCGAGGGCTTGGAACTCGTCCTCGAGCTCCCTCGCTTCGGCCTCGAGCGCCTCCGCCCGGCCGATAAGGAGGGAGGGGGACCGCCTTCCCGTCGGCTGCTTCTTCGGATCCCGCGGGGCCTGCCCAGCCTCGCGCCGAAGCTCACGGGCTTCCTGGCGAAGGCGCCGCGCTTTCTGGTCGACCGACCGCCAGCGGGCTCTCCAGTCGGCCTCCAGAGAGTCGGCCTGGCCGGGCGGCGATGCCGCCCTCGAACGGCGAGCGGGGCGGCCGGTCGGCTCCGGTTCCCGGCCTCCCACCTCGGATTGCGCGCCGGTCTGATATCGGCAGGCGGCCATCCGCTCGAGGTCGGCGTTGGTGAACACCCTTGGTTCCGACCTCGTTGACGGGGGCAGGGAACAGTCGGGCGGTTGCGGCGCCAGGCTCAGGCCAAGCGCGGTGAGGGACAAAGTGAGTAACGTCATGGTGGTCTCCGGTCTTCTGGGAGGGAAACCCAGACGAGGAGACGACCCGCAAGCCGCCGAAATTGTAGCCCATCCTCTCCGAACGACTAGAATCCCCGGCTCTTCATCATGATCAACGCCCGCCTGTTCCCGTTCGACGAAGTCTGGTGGGTGTACCTTGCGGCCACCCTGATCATCGGGGCTCTCCTCGCCATCGACCTCGGCGTGTTCCACAAGCAGGCGCATCGAGTGAGCATGCGCGAGGCCACGGGCTTCGCGGTGGTGTGGGTGGCGGTGGCGCTGGCCTTCAACGTTCTTCTCTACTTCTGGTCGCTTTCCTTCCTCACCAGCCACCCGCCCGTCGGCATCAGCGTACCGGACGCGGCGAAACGGACCGCGCTCGAATTCCTCGCGGGCTATGTGGTCGAGTATTCCCTGTCCGTCGACAACCTGTTCGTCTTCGTCGTGGTCCTCAACTACTTCCGGATCCCCCCGGAACTGCGGCATCGCGTGCTCTTCCTGGGCATTCTCGCCGCCCTCATCTTCCGCGGGGTCTTCGTGATGATCGGGGCCGCCCTGCTCCAGTTCCAGTGGATCGTGTGGGGTCTCGGCCTGTTCCTCGTCTACACCGGCATCAAGGTCATGACCGGGGGCGACGACGACCAGATCGATCCCGAGCACAACTGGGCCATGAAGCTTCTCCGGAAGATCCTCCCCGTCACTCCGAAGTTCCACGGCGAGTCCTTCTTCGTGCGCGAGGGGGGACGCCTTCTGGCGACACCCATGTTCGTGGCCCTCATGTTCCTGAACATCGTGGACACGGTCTTCGCGGTGGATTCGGTGCCCGCCATCTTCGGCCTGACCAACGAGCCGCTCGTGGTCTTCACCTCGAACATGTTCGCGATCCTGGGGCTTCGAAATCTCTACTTCCTGCTCGCGGGAGCCGTGGACGTCTTCCACCTCCTCAAGTATGGGCTCGGGATCGTCCTCGTCTTCGTCGGCCTGAAGATGACGCTGCTGTCCTGGCTGATGGACGGGCACGTGCCCATCGGCCCCTCCCTCGGCTTCATTCTCGCCGTTCTCGTGATCTCGATCGCCGGATCTCTCCTCTATCCGAAGCGCTCGTCCACTCAAGAAAGCACCTAAGAGACCCACCCATGGAAGAACGCACGCTCAAAGAAATCACCCCGCCGTCCGTGGACTTTTCCCAGTGGTATCTGGACGTGGTCCTCAAGGCGGAGCTCGCCGACTACGGCCCGGTGAAGGGCTGCATGGTCATCCGTCCCTACGGCTACGCCATCTGGGAGAACCTGCAGGCGGAGACGGACCGTCGCATCAAGGCCCTCGGGCACAAGAACGCCTACTTCCCGCTGCTCATTCCCAAGAGCTTCCTCCAGAAGGAGGCGGATCACGTGAAGGGCTTCGCCCCCGAGTGCGCGTGGGTCACCATCGGCGGCGGGGAAGAGCTCGAGGAGCCGCTCGCCATCCGGCCGACGTCGGAGGCCATGATCTGTTCGATGTACGCGAAGTGGGTGAAGTCCTGGCGGGATCTGCCGGTTCTCCTCAACCAGTGGTGCAACGTCCTGCGCTGGGAGAAGGTCACCCGTCCCTTCCTGCGCACCACCGAATTCCTCTGGCAGGAGGGCCACACCCTCCACGCCACCGCCGATGAAGCCCAGAAGGAAACCCTTTCCATTCTCGACATGTATCGCGAAGTGGCGGAAGACGTGCTCGCCATGCCCGTGCACTTCGGGCCCAAGAGCGAGTCCGAGAAGTTCGCGGGCGCTTCCATGACCTACGCCATCGAAGCCCTCATGGGCGACGGCAAGGCGCTGCAGGCCGGCACGTCGCACAACCTCGGCCAGCACTTCGCCAAGGCCTACGGTATCGAGTACGTGGATCAGAACCAGCAGCTTGTGATGCCGTGGTCGACCTCGTGGGGCGTCTCCACACGCCTCATCGGGGGCATGATCATGACCCACGGCGACGACCGCGGCCTGGTGATTCCGCCGAAGGTGGCGCCCTACCAGGTGGTTATTGTCCCGATTCCGCCGCGCAAGGGCGACTGGAACGAGGCCGTCCTGCCGAAGGCGCGGGCGCTCATGGCCGAACTCACGGCCGCGGGCATCCGCGTCCATCTCGACGACCGCGACAATCACCAGATGGGCTTCAAGTACGCCGACTGGGAGATGCGCGGCGTGCCCCTTCGCATGGAGCTCGGGCCGAAGGACATCGAGAAGGACTCCTGCGTCCTCGTCCGCCGCGACACCCGCGAGAAGGAATTCGTGCCCCTCGCCGGCCTCGCGGACAGTGTGAAAGCGCGCCTCGACGCGATCCAGAAGAACCTGCTCGAGAAGGCGAGGAAGTTCCGGGAAGAGAACACGTCCGAGCCCGCGAACTACGACGCTTTCAAGGAGGTCATGGCCACGAAGCGCGGCTTCCTGCTCGCCGGGATGTGTCCGAGTGCTGATTGCGAGGCGAAGATCAAGGAAGAGACGAAGGCCACCGTCCGCTGCTTCCCGCTGCTTCGCGACGAAGCGCGGCCCTGCATCCGCTGCGGCTCGGCCGGGAAACTCGCCTACTTCGCGCAGGCCTACTAGAGGCCGGCGAGGGCGCGGGCGACGATCACGCGCAGCGGTTCGTCGAGGGTTCGAAGGACCTTCGACCGCGCCGTGATCTTCTCCCGGGCGGCGATGGCGGCGATTGCTTTCGCGGCCTCCGGGCGCTGGGAGGCGAGCCGCGCGAGCGGCGCCAGGAAGTCCGCGTCTCCTATCAGGCCCGCCGCTTCGCAGCACAAGCGGGCCCGGTCGGCGCCGAGGGTCGTGAGGCTCAAGAGGAGTTCCTTGCGCGCCAGGCGGGATCCGGCGCGGGCGAGCGCCAGATGGGCTTCCCCTCGCTCACGTGACACCGCGGCCCGCTCGTCGCGCCTCGGCGGGGCCAGCGTGCGCAGGGACTGCAGGGCAAGGGACTCGGGGCCCGCGGATCCGGCGGGGCGCCGTGTCGATTCCATGGATGATGCGGCGGCGTCGGCCGGCGGCGGCGCGTCGGCGCGGAGGAGCCGTTTTCGCAGCGCCCGGGCGTCTTCGGTCTGCACGTCCTTGAGAGCGTCCAGAAGGGCGCGTCGCGCGTCCGCGTCCAGCCGTCCGAGTTCATCGGCCACGTGCGGCACCACGCGGGCGCCCACCGACCGCAGGCGCAGGAACGCGCCGGTGCGGCGTTTCGGGTCTGAAAGATCCGAGAGCAGCCGCCGGATCTCACCGCCCCGGGACGCGACGATGGGCAAACGCGTTCCTCAGGCCGCGGACTTGCGCTTCTTGCCGAAGACCGCCGCGACCAGCACGCCGAGCAGATAGAGCCCGATCATGGGGAGGGCGAGGAGAGTCTGGGTGACCATGTCCGGGGTCGGCGTCACCACCGCGGCCACGATGAAGGACAACAGTACGGCCCACTTGAACTGACGGAGCAGGAAACCGGCGGTGACGATGCCGATGCGGGCGAGGACGAAGATGATCACCGGGACCTGGAACACGATGCCGAGGGCCAGGAGAAACCACGAGTAGAAGTCGTAGTACTCGGTGATCCGGGGCATGAACTTGATGTCCTGGCCGCCGAACTCGCCGAGGAACTTGAGGGTGACCGGGAACAGGTAGTAGTGGCCGAAGGCGGCGCCGGTGATGAAGAAGGCGGTTCCGAACATCACGAACGGAATGGCGTAGCCCTTCTCGTGCGCGTACAGGCCGGGCGAGATGAAGGCCCAGATCTGGTAGAGCAGAAAGGGAGCTGCGATGAAGATGCCCACGAAGAAGGACATCTTCATGTAGAGCATGATGGCCTCGGTGGGGGTGGTCGCGATCAGCTCCAGCGAGGGGTTCGCCTGCTTGAGCGGGGTCAGCATGAAGTGGAAGATTTCTTCGTGGTAGCCCCAGGCGACGCCGAAGCCCACGGCCAGGGCGACGATGGACTTGAGCAGGCGCGAGCGGAGTTCCTCGAGGTGATCGAGGAACGACATCCGGGCTTCGGGGTCTTCTTTGGCCAAGGAGGAGGTCGGAGAAGGCCTCAGGAGGACGAACTCTCCCCGCTCCCCGAGAACTTGTCGCCGGACATATCGGCGGTCGAAGCGAGGAGCGTGGAGGTGGGCACGGAGCCCTCGGCCTCGCGGATCAGCGGTGTGGCGGCGGGCGCGGGCGAGGCGGGCGCCGGATACTCGGCCGAGGAGATCTCCTTGCGCAGCTTCTCGGTCTCCACCTCGTCCTCGACCGTCCTCTGGAAGTCGGCGGACGCGCGCTTGAACTCGCCGATCATCTTGCCGAGGCTCTTGCCGATCTCGGGCAGCTTCCGCGGACCGAACACCACGAGGCCCACGATGAAGATCAGGATCAGCTCCGGGCCGCCGAGGGTGCCAAACATACGCGGGCGATGTTAGCAAAGAGGCACATTCGGCCCCGGAGCGGGCCCGCGGTCCGCGAGCGCATTGACAAGAGCGCCACGGTGCTTCAGCATTATCCCGGCATGCAGGATCCCGCGAACGAGCCGGCCGGCGATTTGCTGGTCCCCGAGGAAGAGGCGGCCATGACCTTCCGCGGCGATGTTCGGGGTTCGGGAACCCCCAAGATCCTCCGCACGATCCTGCAAAGCGGTGAAAGCGGCGTCCTGTCCTTCTGGAACGGCGTCTTCACCAAGCGGATCTTCATCTCCCGCGGCCGGATCGTCCAGATCACGAGCAACGACCCGGACGAGAGGCTCGGCGAACTCCTGCTCGTCGATGGAAGGATCACCGCGCGGCAGTTCGTGGAGGCCTCCAAGCTGATCCGGCCAGGGAAGCGCCTCGGCACCATCCTCGTGGAGATCTCCGCCCTCGATGCCGAGGACCTGATTCCCGCCATCACCAACCAGGCCCG
>JAIBCN010000234.1 GCA_019694155.1 Vicinamibacteria bacterium
TGCTTTCGAGGGTCTCGCGAATCGCGCGAACCTCGGCGCCGATCACTTCCACCCGGTCGACGAGGCCTTTGAGGCCGTCGATGCGCCGGTGCAGCGACTCGAGTCTTCGATCGAAGGCTTCGAGGATCAGCTCGGAGCGAAGCGTCGCATAGCCCGAAGCCACGCGGTCGCGCGCATCGGCGGTGGGCAGCAGTCGCTGCGCGTACTGGATGAGCGCGCCTGAGATCTCCCGCAGCCGGGCCATCGCCTTCGATTCCTCGGCGATGAAGCCATTGAGGATCCGCACCACGTTCGAGTTCCACTCCTGCTGCCGGGCGATGGTCGGCCGCAGGGCCTCGGTGGCGCGCCGGTCGAGGAACCCGCCCCCTTCAGTCTCGGGAGCCGCCCAGAGCCTGTTGATCGCTTCGAGCTGCGCCGTCAGTTCGCCGAGCTGCTCCATGGGAAGGGGAAAAGAAACCAGGCGATCGAGGGCGGCGAGGGCCCTTTCATACGCGGCATCCTCTTCGAGCTGCCGCGCCTTCAGCTTCGCGAGCGGGCCGTCCTCGGGCGGGGTTCGATCGAGGAGGGACATTCGGCGCTACTTCCCGACCACTCCCTGAAGCGGCGAACTGGCGGAGGCGTACTTGCGTCGGGGCATGCGGCCGGCGAGGAAGGCCTCGCGGCCGGCGAGCACCGCGTGCCGCATGGCGCTCGCCATGAGGACGGGGTCCTTCGCCTCGGCGATCGCGGTATTCATGAGCACGCCGTCGGCGCCCAGCTCCATGGCGATGGCCGCGTCGGATGCGGTCCCGACCCCGGCATCGACGATGAGCGGCAGCGTGATCGCCTCGCGGATCAGTTCGATGTTGATGGGGTTCTGGATCCCGAGGCCGCTGCCGATGGGCGCGCCGAGAGGCATGACCGCGGCGGCGCCCGCGTCCTCGAGCTTCTTCGCCATCACCACGTCATCGGTGGTGTAGGGCAGGACGATGAAGCCTTCCTTGACCAGGATCTTCGTGGCTTCGAGGAGGCCCACGACGTCGGGATAGAGAGTCTTGGGGTCGCCGATGACCTCGAGCTTCACCCACTCGGAGAGCCCCGCCTCGCGCCCGAGGCGCGCCGTCCGCACCGCTTCGTCGGCGTTGTAGCAGGCCGCGGTGTTGGGCAGGATGAAGATCTTCTTTGGATCGATGAAGTCGAGGAGGGTCCCGGCGCCTTTCGGAGCGGAGAGATCCACGCGGCGCACGGCCACCGTCACCATGTCGGCGCCCGACGCCTCGTGGGCCGCGCGCATGACTTCGAACGTCGGATACTTCCCCGTCCCCACGATCAGGCGGGAGGAGAAGACACGCCCACGGATACTGAAGGCCTTGTTCGTCTCTGGGTCGGTCATGACAGGGTGATTCTCTCAGCGAACCTTCGTTGGCGCTCGTTTGGCCGTCCGCCGCGGGGAGGGAGCGGCGGCGGCCGGCTCGTGCTGGGGCGGCACATACTTCGCGGCGATCGCCTTGTAGACCTTGGGTCGTTTGACGCTCAGGTATTCGAGAAAGGCCTTGGGCTCCTTGAACTCGATGAGGCCCTTCTGCGGCGCGTTCACCTCGCAGACCTGATCGTCATAGGCGCGGCAGATGGGTGGCCGGTTCAGGTACACCGCGCACAGGTTGCCCTCGCCGAGGTTCCTGCAGCGCGCCTCGAACTGCACGTACCACTCCCCGGCCTCATCGCGGCAGACCGAAACGCCCTGGTGATACAGGTGCCACAGGATCTCCGTGGCGAGTTTCGGCGTGGTGGGAGCGTTGATGCCCACCGCGACATAGGTGCAGCACTTCGCGCACTGCAGGCAGGAGACGTGGCCCGGGGCGGCGGTCTCCTGGAGGACGGGCAGGTTCACTTTGGGCATGGGCTCGGCTCCGAGGTTACGGGGCGACGATGCGCCCGTCCACCAGGCGCACGACCCTCCGGGCATGGCTCATGACGCTCGGATCGTGGGTCGAGAAGATGAAGGTGGTGCCCGCGGAGCGGTTGATCTCGAGCATGAGGTCGATGACGGCCTGGCCGGTCTCGTGATCGAGATTGGCGGTGGGCTCGTCGGCGAGGACGATGAGCGGGTCGGTCACGAGGGCCCGCGCCACCGCGACGCGCTGTCGCTGGCCGCCCGACAGCTCGTCGGGACGATGATGCATGAAATCATGCAGGCCCACCCGGGCGAGGACATCCTTCACGCGCCCCTTCGAGACGCTCCCCTGCCGCTTGAAGAGAAGCGGGAATTCCACGTTCTCGAAGGCGGAGAGGACGGGGATCAGGTTGAAGGTCTGGAAGATGAAGCCGATCTTGTTGGCGCGCAGATCAGAGAGGCCGTTGTCGTCGAGACTCTTGAGCGGTATGTCGTCGATGAAGACCTCGCCGGTGGTTGGCGAGTCGATGGCGCTCACCAGGTTCAGAAGCGTCGACTTGCCCGAACCCGAGGGGCCGGCGATGGAGATGAACTCGGAACGCTCCACTTCGAGCGACACGTCGTGGAGCGCGCGCACGATCGTCCGCCCCAGGACATAGTCCTTGCTGACGTTCCGGACGCTGACCGAGCCCACCTAGAACGAGTACTTCAGCCGCGCCTGGAGCGCGCGCTTGATGGGGGCGAGTTTGTATTCGGCGTCTTCGGGCCCAAAGAGAAGCACGAGGTCGAGGCTCATCTGCACGTTTCTGGTGGGAGCATAGGCGAGTCCCGGAGTGGCGATGAGTCCGCCGTCGGACAGTCCGATGACCGCGCGCAGGTTCAAGGAGAGGTCGGCAGCGATCTCGCGCCGGGTGAACGCGATGGAGGCGTAGTGGCGGCGCAGGCCGAGGTTGCCACCGAAGGGGATGGCGGCGTCGAGGTTCCAGGCGGCGAAAGCCGCGGTCCTTGCCGAGGGCGGCGCGCTCGGATCGTTCGCGACGCCGAGGTTGCGGTCGAGCCTCGCGGTGTAGGCGCGGAACTGCGAATCGTTCATGCCCTCGCCATTGAAGAAGTACTCGAGCGAGAGAGTCGAGTCACCCGGGCTCCAAAGCGCCCCCGTGGAGACCCGCAGGAACGTGTCTTCACTTCGCGCCCGGTCGATCTCCGACCCGCGATAGAGAGCGCTCTCCGCGTGAAGGGCCATCGCCCCCCAGGTGCGGCCGAGATCGAGGCCCCAAAGCCCCTTCTGATCGGTGCCGCCGAGGTAGGTGAGAGCGATGTCGGTGTCCTGAACGAGAAGCCTTGCTCGGACGGCGCCCGTCCATGCGGGACCCATCTCGGGCGCCAGGGCGCCGGGAAGATCGGTGAGCGTCGTTTTCGCGCGGCTCGCGACGAGGGTCAGCGACGCCCAGTCGGTGGGCGAGATGTCGAGGCGCGCCGCGTCGATCCCCGGCCTCTCAGCGGCGGGGTTCGCAGGCGACTTCGGCGGCTCGATCCGGTCGGTCGGGTTCCATACGAGGCCCGAGCCCCAGGCCGTCTTCTGCCGCCCCACGCGCACGAGGAAACCGCTCTCGGTCTTGTATTCGGCGAAAGCCTGGCGGAATGTGACCCGGGTGTCGTCGCTCCGGCCTGTTTGCTTTTCGACGTACGCCGCCGCCTTGAGCGCGAAGGCCCCGAAAGCCTTCCGGCCGGAACCGGTGAGGCGGAACAGGTTCTCGGTGGGTTCGAGGCCGAAGATGTTGCCGCGATTCAGAACGGTGGCGGTCGAGCGGTAGAGGAAGTTCTCGACGCCCAGCTCGTAGTCGTCCGCCCGCGCTCCCGCGCTTCCGCTCAAGAGCACGGCCAGGCCGACGCCGGCGCCGACACGAGAGACGCGCACGGCGCGACCTCAGCGCTCGCGTTCGAGCGAGGCCGGCGAGAACATGCGCTCGTCGAGCTTCGGCCGGTCGTCGATCTTCAGGAACTTGAGCTCGGTGGATGCCCCCGACTCCAGGGCGCTCTCCATGATCATGCGCGTGGGCCGCTTCCGCCCGCCCAGGGTTTCTATCTCGTCGGAGCGCAGCACCTTGAGCTTCTTGCCGGAGATCGTGAAGTACTCGGCGAGGCAGGGAAAGAACGTGCCGTCCTTCCTCACCAGGTAGCGCACGCGGTCATAAGCCACCCCGCGATTGCGAGCCTTCAGCTCAAGCACATGGCAGGGCACGCCGTCCACCGCCTCCTCGCCCGCGAGGGTCGCTTCGTAGTCGCGAGTGAGAGACAGGCGGAAGATGTCGCCGTTGTTGAAATCGCCACCGCCGAACGTCTGCTTGGGCCCCACTCGAGCCACCTTCTCCGCGGCAGGAAGGTAGATGTAGGTGTTCTCTTCACGACGCAGGTAGACGGTGCCTTTCTCCTTCGGGGGATCGGTGTAGCGCACGAGACCCCGATCGTCGCCCGATTTGAAGCCCTCCATGGTGACCACCCGCGGCGACTTCCCCGTCCGGTGCACGGTCATGCGCAGGGTGTACGAGGCCGTTTCGCCGAGGACGGCGGCCTGGGCCTTCTCGAGGATCCGGGTGGCCTCGTTCGGAGTCGAAGATTGACCCGGCACCGTCGCGGCCGCGGCCAAAGCCAGGGCGGCGAGAAGAAAGGATGGAATCACGCCGCGCACGGCGTGATTCTCTCAAGCGCGGGGCGCGAAGCCCAACCTGACTTACTTCAGCGGCTTTCGCGCGAAGTAGTAGAGCGAATACCCAAGGGCCATGAAAGCGAGCAGGCCGGCGATCGAGCTATTGGCGAGCGGGCCGCCCACGTGCAGGGTGTTCGCGGGAATCCAGCCCTCGGTCTCCATGTACTTGACCGCGATGGCCATGAGCCCGACGATGCCGCCCGCCGCGATGAGACCGCTCGCATAGAGCGACCCGGGGGACGTTTCTTCCTCGCCCTCCTTGTGCTGGACCCCGGACTCCGCGAGCCAGCGCACCACGCCGCCGCAGAAGATCGCGGCGGTGGTCCCGATGCCGAGGTAGGAACCGACCGCAAAGGAGAGGGACCGGACGCCGAGGAGTTCGACGGCGATGACGAGGAACACCCCCAGGAGCACCAGCCCCCAGGGCAGCTTCCGATTCAGGATGCCGTTGATCACCACCGACATGAGCCGCCCCTGGGGCGCCGGAGCGGCGTCGGAACCGATACCCTGGATCCACTGCTTCTCGATGTTCCCCGACGCGGGGTTCACGAGGTATTTGCCCTCGGGAATGGTCGACGAACCGATGACGTTCACCAGAGTGTAGGTGGCGCCCGCGTGGGCGAAGGACGTGGTCTCGACCGACACGCCATCCGGCTTCTCCGCGAGGTTCAGGGGGATGGTGACGGGCACGTACTTCTCGAGCGCCTTGTTCATGCCGATCAGGGTGGCGCCGATGGCGAAGCAGGAAGCGAGCACGCCGGCAAAGAGAGACAGCTGCTGCGCCCGAGGTGTAGCGCCCACCAGGAAGCCGGTCTTCAGATCCTGCGAGGTATTGCCTCCGTTCGCGGCCGCGATGCAGACGCTGCCGCCGATCATGAGAGCGAGCGCTCCGTAGGGAGCCGCGGTCCACCCCACCACCAGGAAGAGCGCGCACGTGGCCATGAGGGTCGCGATGGTCATCCCGGAGATCGGATTCGAGGAGGTGCCGATGAGGCCGCAGATGCGCGACGAGACGGTGACGAAGAGGAAGCCGAACACCACCACGAGAAGAGCGGCCACGAGGTTCGCGAACGCCCCGGTGGGCGCGCCGGGAATCGGCATGAAGGTGAGGAAGCCCCACATGGCGACGGCGATCATGAGGGACCCGATGAGGACGACGGTGGTCGGAAGGTCCTCGGAGGTGCGGCCCACCGCGGCCTGCTCCGACCCGTCGCGCGACTTCTTGAAATCGGCGGCGCCCGCCTTGAGGGCGGAGACGATGGTGGGGAACGTGCGCATCAGGGTGATGAGACCGGCGGCGGCCACGGAACCCGCGCCGATATAGCGGATGTAGAACTGCCACAACTGCTGTGAGGTCATGTCCGCGATGGGGATGGGCGAGGGGTAGATGGGTGTGGGAACGGCCGAGCCGAAGAACTTGATGGCGGGCATCATCACGAACCAGGAGAAAAGACCGCCCGCGAAAATGACTCCGGCGATCTTCGGCCCGATGATGTAACCGACGCCAAGGTACTCGGAGGTGGTGGCGCCGCGGAGCGACGCGCCCGGAAGCCACTTGGGCGAATACTCGGGATCGCCCTTGATCATGGCCAGCGCGTTCTCGTTCTGGAACATGGTGTAGACGCCGCCGAGCCCAAGGCCCCAGAACACGCGGCTCGCGAAGGAGCCTCCCTTTTCGCCCGCAATCAGCACGTCCGCGCACGCGGTGCCCTCGGGATAGAGGAGGTTGCCGTGTTCCTTGACGATGAGCTGCCGTCGCAGGGGAATCATGAAGAGCACGCCCAGGAAGCCGCCGATGAGCGCCAGCACCAGGATGCGCGAGTACTCGAGGCCGAACCCCAGGAAGATGAGCGCGGGAAGAGTGAAGATGACGCCGCCCGCCACCGATTCTCCCGCCGACCCCGTGGTCTGGACGATGTTGTTTTCGAGGATCGAGGCCTTGCCGAGCGCCCGCAGCACGGAGATGGATAGAACCGCGATGGGGATGGAGGCGCCCACGGTGAGACCTGCGCGCAGGCCGACGTAGACGGTGACCGCGCCGAAGATGACGCCGAAGAGCATCCCCAGACCAACCGCCCGGAACGTGAATTCGGGGACCCGCGTTTCATCCGGAATATAGGGCTTGAATGCCTTGGTTTCGCCTGCGGTTTCCGCCATGAGACCTCCTGAACGGTTGTTGAGAGACGGATGACGAATCGTCCGATTCGGGGAGGAGCCTACGCCGAAAAACGCCGGCGGGGGGCGCTTTGGGGAAGAAGCTTTTTCGTTCCATACTCCCAAGGGAGAACGCCATGAAAATCCGCCTCCTCCTCGCCCTCGGCCTCCTCGCGTTCTCCTCGGTGGCCCGGGCGCAGCTGTCCCGCTACGACCCGGAATACCTGGAGAACCTCTACGGCCCGGTGCGAGATGTCAGCCTCGACGACTTGAGCTTCAATGCCGAGACCTACAACGGGCGCGCGGTGCGCGTGAAGGGCCGGCTGGGAATGCAGAACACCGCGGGAACGAGCTGGGAGATGGGCGAGGCCGGCACCCGCGTCACCATCGTCCCCATCCGCCAGGGCATGGCCGAGGATCAGTTCAGAAACCTCAGCGGGCAGATGATCGAGGTAACCGGCCTGTTCACCGCGACCGCGGGACAGACCGGCGCGGGCGCGGGCGGCGTCCAAGGCAGCATGGGAGTCATCCAGTTCTGGAGCTGGGCGGGGCCGCCGGAGAAGCTCGGCAAGGACGCGAAGTTCGCCATCACGACACTGGAGCAGCTGGTGACGCGCGGGGGAAAGATGGACGGCCAGCTCGTGAGAGTGGTGGGAAAGTTCCGGGGCCGGAACCTCTTCGCCGATCTGCCCGCCCGGTCGATGCGCCGGGCCGACGATTGGGTCATCAAGGACTCCCTGTTCGCGGTCTGGATCACGAACCGGAAGCCCAAGGGCGACGGCTTCGAACTCGATCCTTCGATCCGTCGCGATTCGAGCCGGTGGGTCGAGGTGATCGGGAGGCCATCGACGCGAAACGGGGTCGTGGTCATCGACGCCGCTCAGGTGTCCCTCACTCAGCCCCCGACGCCCCAGGCGGACGCGGCGCCCCCTCCGCCTCCTCCCGAGCGTCCCAAGACTCCGCCCATGATCGTCTTCTCGCTCCCCCTCGACGGCGACAGCGATTTCGACTTCTCGGGGCGAATCACCGTCCAGTTCAACAACGACATGGACGAAGCCAGCTTCAAGGGGCGCGTCGGCCTCCGCTATGCCGGACCCGCCCTGCCCGGCGACCCCGGCTTCCAGGGAATGAGGGTGTCCTACAACCCCGGCTCCAAGGCCCTGATCGTCGACCCCGGCGTGCCCATCCTGAAGGGGAGGGTCCTCGACCTCGTGCTGCTCACCGGCATCGTGGACGTGGACGGCCAGCCCCTGGTGCGCCGCGACGGCAAACCCCCGCAAGGCGATATCGCGGAGATGCTCCGGTTCAAGTGAAGTCGGGCCGGGCAGCCCAATGCGATCCCCGGCCAGCCTACGCGACGCCCAGTTTCTTGAGCGCGCTCGCGCCGATGTCGCGCCGGTACTGGGCGCCGTCGAACTCGATGTGGGCCACCGCCTCGTAGGCCCGGTTGAGCGCCTGGGGCAGCGACGCGCCGAGGGCGGTCACCGCGAACACCCGGCCTCCGTTGGTCACGAGTTTCTGCCCGTCCATGACGGTGGCGCCGTGGAGAATCTGCAGACCGTCCTCCGACTCGGGCAGGTGGCGCACCTCGCGGCCCTTCACCACGTTGTCCGGATAGCCCTCGCTCGCGACCACGACGCAGACCGCGGGCTCTTTCGCCCACTCGACCTTGACGTCGGCGAGCGCGCCGTCGGCCACGGCCACGAGGAGTGAAGCGAGGTCGCTCCGCAGGCGGGCCAGGATCACCTGGCACTCCGGATCACCGAAGCGGGCGTTGAACTCGAGAACCCTCGGCTTGCCGTCCGTGCCGATCATGAGGCCGGCGTAGAGAACGCCGGAGAATGACCGGCCCTCCTTGGAGAGGCCCGCGATCGTCGGGATGATGATCGTGCTCATGATCTCCTTGTGGAGTTCGAGCTTGAGATTCAGAGCGGGCGAAATGGTGCCCATGCCGCCGGTGTTCGGGCCCTTGTCGCCGTCCTTCAGGCGCTTGTGATCCTGCACGCTCGCGAGGGGCACCGCCCGTGTTCCGTCGCACAGAACGAGGAACGAGACCTCCTCGCCGGGGACGAATTCCTCGATGACCACGCGCTCGCCCGCTTTGCCGAACCGCTTGTCCTTCAGCATGGACGCGGCGGCGGCCAGGGCCTCTTCGCGGGTTTCGCAGACGAGGGCGCCCTTCCCCGATGTGAGGCCGTCGGCTTTCACCACGCAGGGGAAACCGAGCTTGCCTTCCTTGAGGATGCGCTCGGCTTCGTCGTACGAGCCGCACACCGAGTACCGCGGGGAGGGCACGTTGTGCCGGGTCAGAAACTCGCGGGCGAAGACCTTCGAACCCTCGATCTCGGCGGCCGAGCGGGTCGGGCCGAAGATTCGCAGGCCGCGCTTCTTGAACTCGTCCACGATGCCGAGCACCAGCGGGAGTTCGGGGCCGACGATGGTGAGATCAGCCTTGATGGTCTGAGCGAAGTCGGCGAGCTCGACGGTGTTCGACATCTCGATGGGAACGAGCCGTGCGTGCTTGGCGATGCCGGCATTTCCCGGCGCGCAGTAGATCTCGTCCACCGCGCCGATCGAACTGTCGCGGAGCTTCGCCACGATGGCATGCTCCCGCGCTCCGTTTCCAACCACAAGAATCTTCATTCGGGTCCCTATGGTCCGTTCAAAAGCCCGGAGTTGTCAACTCCCCGCGGAGACCGCAGTCACACGCGACGAGCCGCTGCCGGCCATTCGCCGCAGGCGTTCCGGTGCGGGCTCCGCTCACTTCCGGGCGGCCGCGCTCGCGTAGATATCGCGCGCCGCAAGTCCCGTCGCCTGCGCCGCTTCCTTGGCGGCCTGCCTTGGCGTGGCCCCCATCTGGACCTCGGCGTCGAAGCGGGCCAGGGCCTCGTTCATCGATCCGGACTTTCCCTCGGCCTCCGCAGCTCCGGCCACCACGAGAACGATCTCACCGAGCACTTCGGACCGGGCTCCGAGCAGGCTTGCGATCTCCGAAAGGGGCGCGCTCTTCGTCTCCTCGTGGAGCTTCGTCACCTCTCGGGCAAGAAACGCGGCGCGGTCTCCGAGCACCGAGATCATGTCGCCGACGGACTCGACGACGCGGTGCGGGGCCTCGTAGAAGATGAGAGTGGCGGTGAGCGCCTTCAGGCCCTGAAGGCGGGCACGTCGCGCGGCCGAGGTTCGAGGCGGGAAGCCCGCGAAGAAGAACTCGTCCGTGGGCAGGCCGCTCACGGAAAGCGCGGCGATGAGAGCGGATGGGCCGGGCACCGGGCTCACCTTGAGGCCGCGCTCATGGGCGGCGCGAACGAGAGCGAAACCGGGATCCGAAATCGTCGGCGTGCCCGCGTCGCTCACGAGCGCCACGTCCTCTCCGGCCGCGATTCTCCCCAGGAGTTCATCGATTCGAGCCAGTTCGTTGTGCTCGAAGCACGAAATGAGAGGCTTTTTGATCCCCAGATGATTGAGAAGTTTGGCGGTCCTACGTGTGTCCTCGCATGCTATTAAAGCTACTTCTTTCAGACACTTAACTGCCCTGAAGGTCAGGTCGTCGAGGTTCCCGAGGGGTGTCGCCACGACATGGAGAGTGCCCCCCGTTTCCTTGACAGGTTCAAAGGCCATCGCCTAGCATCCCCTTTTAATTCCCGTGCGTCCCTTGGGGTTTCGACTGGAGAGCTGACTTTCCAGGAGTCTCATAGTTTGGATTGCTGGAACCTTCGTCATAAAGACGTCATTTGAGGAGACAGGCTCTTGGCCGAGATCAGGTTGCAAGAAGGCGAGACAATCGAAAGCGCCCTCCGCCGCTTCAAGAGAAAAGTCCAGCAGGAAGACATCATCAAGGATGTCAAGAAGCATAGTTTCTATTTGAAGCCGGGCGAGAAGAAGCGCGTCAAGCAGGCGCTCGCGCGCAAGCGCAGCCGCAAGAAGTACCGTCGCGAGGACTAGACGCCTCAGCGACGCTCATCGTGAGGGCCCGTTCCCTTCGAACTGGCCCGGAGCAACCTCCGGAACAAAGCGACCCCCGCGGAGGGCTAGACCTAACTGGTAAGGCAGGAGCCTTGAAAGCTCCCGGGCTTCACGGCCCTTCGGGGTTCGAGTCCCCGGCCCTCCGCCAAGCTTCGGCCTTCGGCCGAGCTATGGGCGGGGGCCCGGGACTCGGGGTTGCTTCGTCGGTCGCCTTCGGCTCCCTCCTCGCAATGACGACCCAGGAAAGAGAGGGAGTGAGACTGCGCCGGGCGGTTCCCCGCAGGCACAAGTACGGGATCTCGTCGCCCCTCTACCAAGCCAATCGCTCTTGGGGCGTCATTGCGAGGAGCCACTCCGTTGGTACCGCGACGAAGAACCTCCGCCAACCACTACCAACCCCGCGTGCCGCGCCTACGATCTCGCGGCGGGCGCTGGCTGCGGCTTTCCGATGTGCGGCTCGAGTCTCGAGATGATGAGGCGCGCGAGCTCCGGGTGGCCTCGCTTCCAACGGTCTTCAACGTCGAGGTTGATGACTTCCTTCGACAGGCCCGGGAAGCGCCGGCGGATGGCGGTGACGTGGTGGTCTTCGGTCTCGTTCATCACGAAGACGTAGTCCGCCCAGTCGAGAAGCTCGCGGGTGATCACCACCTGGGCGAAGGGCGCCACACCGCAGGACTTCACTTCGAAGCGGGGATCGTTCGCGTAGAGATCCTCCGCGGTCTTCGAGCGATCGACGTTCGCCGTGCACACGAAGAGGATGTGCTGACGATGTTCGTTGGCTCCGAAGAAGTCCATGGGGAGAGCGCGGGATTCTAGCGCGGGGGCCCCACTCGTCCTGCTCGCCCGGGCGCCCCGCGGCCTATACTCCATGCACAGTTTCCGGGTCCCACGACGGCAACGAACCGCCCTCGCGTCCGGATTTCAGGAAGACACCCATTGGAGATCAGGACCATGAACAGACATCCTCGCCCGGGGCTCGCCTTGCGCGCCGTCACCGGGCTGGTGGGCGCCGCGCTCATCGGGCTCTCGCCCGCGGCCGAAGCGGCGAAGGTTCCCTCATACGCCATCACGAAAGCCAAAGTGATCACGGTATCGGGCGCCGTGATCGACAACGCGACCGTGGTCCTGCGCGACGGCGTCGTGGTGGACGTGGGCCCTTCCGTGACCATTCCCAAGGACGCCCGTGTGATCGATGGGACGGGACTCACCCTCACACCCGGCCTGATCGACGCGTACTCCGGCGCGGGCATGCCGGCCGCGCGGCCCGCGGGCGGGGGAGCGGGGGGTGGTGCAGCCGCGGCGGCGCCCGCGCCCAACCCGATCGCTCCCGCCTCGAACATCTACGAACGGGTCCGGGCCGCGGATGCGCTGAAGGCGCGCGACTCCGGAATCACCACCATCGTCCCCGTCCCGCGCGAGGGCCTCGTCTTCGGCGCCGCCGCGGTGATGAACCTCGTGGGCGAGCGTCCCGAGGGCATGGTGGTGAAACAGAACATCGCGCTCGCCGCGAGCCTCACGACCCTCGGTCAGCGGTACCCCGGATCGCTCATGGGCACCATGGCCTTCTTCCGCCAGGCTCTCATGGACGGCGCCTATCACCGCGCGGAGATGGCCTCGTACGAGAAGGCTCCGGGCGGCAGGAGGCGCCCGGCTTTCGACCCCGGCCTTGACGTCTGGGCCGACGTGGCGAGCGGTGCACTTCCCCTGCTCCTCCAGACCTCGCGCGTCGGCGACCTTCGCCGCGCCTTCGGCCTCGCTGACGAGTTCAAGCTGAAGGTCGTCCTCGCCGGCAACACCCAGGCCTTCGAGGAGGCGGCCCTGCTGAAGGAGCGCAAGCCCTCTCTCCTGGTGAGCGTCAATTTCGATCCGCCGAAGGCGGGCGGCTTCTTCGGGGGGAGCGATGACGACAAGGATCGAGCGGAGATCGAAAGCGCCGAGAAGAACCCGGGCGCGCTCCACAAGGAAGGCATCAGATTCGCCCTCGTGTCCGGCTTCGCGAACGACTTCCTCGCCGGCATCCGCAAGGCCATCGAGAAGGGTCTTCCCAAGGACGCGGCCCTCCGCGCGGTGACGCTCACTCCGGCCGAGATCCTCGGAGTCGCGGATCGGATGGGCAGCATCGACAAGGGCAAGATCGCGAACGTGGTGGTCTGGTCGGGCGAGCCGCTCACCAAGGAGGCGAAGATCAAGATGGTCTTCGTCGACGGCGAGTTGTACGAGCCCGAGGAGAAGCCCGCGGGGCCGCCCGGTGGAGGCCCTCCCAGGCCAGGGGAAGTCGCCGGAGATGTCCGCGCGCAGATCGAGGTGAAGCGATGAAGAACCCCACCTTCAGCAAGAGCGCCCTGCTCTTTGCCGCACTCCTCGCCTCCGGTTTCGGAATCCGCGCGGAGGCGCAGGACGCCGTCACCGCCATCACGAACGCGAAGATCATGACCGTGGGCCCGCTCGGCACCATCGAGAAGGGCACCATCCTGATCAAGGCCGGCAAGATCACCGCGGTCGGCGCCGACGTCGCGGTCCCGCCGGGCGCCACGGTCATCGACGCCGCCGGCCGGGTGGTGACGCCGGGCCTCATCGACGCGCACTCCCATACCTCGATCGAAGACAACGTGAACGAGTGCACGAACATCGTCACCGCGGAGGTCCGGGTAGCGGACGTCCTCGATCCGAAGGACATCAACCTGTACCGGGAGCTCGCGGGCGGCCTCACCGCCGCGAACGTCCTGCACGGTTCGTGCAACTCGATCGGCGGCCAGAACGCGACCATCAAGCTGCGCTACGGTGCTCCTTCCGGCGACGCCCTCCTGTTCCAGGGCGCGCCTCCCGGGATCAAGTTCGCTCTGGGCGAGAATCCGAAACGCGCGAGCTTCGGCGGCGGCGCCCGCCGCTATCCCGCAACCCGTATGGGCGTCGAGGTCTCGATTCGCAACGCGTTCCTCGAAGCCAAGGCCTACAAGAAGGAGTGGGACGACTACGAGGCCGCGGTGAAGGCCGCCTCCGCGAAGAGGCCGGCCAAGGGCGCTCCCGCAGCGGCGCTTCCCCCGGCTCCAAGGAAGGACCTGCAGATGCAAGCCCTCAAGGAAGTCCTCGAGGGCAAGCGCCTCGTCCACGCGCACTCGTATCGCGCCGACGAAATCCTCATGCTCATCAACGTCGCGAACGAGATGGGATTCAAGATCGCCACCTTCCAGCATGTGCTCGAGGGTTACAAGGTCGCGACCGAGATCGCGAAGCACGGCGCTGGCGGGTCGACCTTCTCCGACTGGTGGGCCTACAAGGAAGAGGCCTACGACGCCATCCCCTACAACGCGGCCATCATGGCGAGCCACGGCGTGCTGGTCTCGCTCAACTCCGACTCGGACGAACTGGCGCGCCGCCTGTACTGGGAAGCCGCCAAGACCGTGCGCTACGGCGGCGTCTCCGAGGACGAAGCCTTCAAGATGGTGACCCTCAATCCCGCGAAACAGCTCCGCATCGACAAGTGGGTGGGCTCCATCGAGGTCGGCAAGGACGCCGACCTCGCGATCTTCCGCTCGCACCCGTTCGCGCCCGACACGCGGGTCGAGATGACTCTCGTCGATGGCAAGGTGTTGTTCGATCGAAGCAAGGATGTGGCCGCCCGCAAAGGGGTCGCGGCGACGCTTGGAGGTGGCCAATGAGAAACAACCGATATTCCGCGCTGACCGCGGCAGCGGCCCTCGCTTTCGCGATCGCGACGCCGGCTCTTGCCGCTGACGGGCCCCTCGTCATCGCGGGCGCCCGGGTCGTCACCGTCTCCGGCGGCGTGCTCGAGAACGCGTCCATCATCATCCAGAACGGACGGATCTCGTCGGTGGGCAGCGGCCTCACCGCGCCCGCGGGCGCGCGCATCATCGACGGCAAGGGAAAGACGGTGTACCCCGGCCTCTTCGACGGCCTCACCTACCTGGGCCTCGCCGAAGTGACCCAGGGCGCCCCCGGGACCGTGGACATGAACGAAACGGGCGACATCAACCCGCACGCGAAAGCCTGGGTCGCCCTGCACCCCGACAGCGAGCTCCTGCCCGTGGCCCGCGCGTTCGGCATCACCACCGCTCTCTCCGCTCCGGGAAGCGCCCAGGGAGGCCAGAGTCTCATCGCCGGTCAGAGCGCGGTCATCCGCACGGTCGGTGACACCCCGATGGCCCTCACCGTGAAGGCCCCGGTGGCCATGCACATGCGCTTTCCCACGGGAGCACCTGTGATCGACTTCTCCCAGGGCTTCCCGAACATCGAGCCGAAGACGTTCGAGCAGCGCGTTTCCGAGCGAAAGAAGAACCAGGAGAAGGAACTGCTCCGACTCAAGGGTCTCCTCGAGGAAGCGCGTGCGTACGGCGAGGGACAGGCCGCGGGGACACAACTCAAGGTCGACCTGCCCATGGAGGCGCTCGCCCTCGCCGCGATGGGGAAGATCCCGGTGGTGATGCGCGTGAACGCCGAAGCCGACATCAAGAGCGCAATCAAGTTCGCGGCCGAAAACAAGATCAAGCTGATCGTGGCGGGCGGAGCCGAGGCCTGGCGATGCACCGAGGAGCTCAAGAAGAACGATGTCGCCGTTCTCATGGGCGTCGATCAGCTGCCCACCCGCGAGGGCGACCCGTACGACGCCGCCTACGCGAACGCGGCGACCCTCCATAAGGCGGGCGTGCGCTTCGCCATTGTCACCGACGATGCGTCCAACTCGCGCAACCTCCCGTTCGAAGCCGCGATGGCCCACGCCTTCGGTCTTCCCCGCGACGCGGCGATCCGCGCGATCACCCTATCGCCCGCGGAGATCTTCGGGGTCGCCCCCGCGCTTGGCTCGATCGAGCCGGGCAAGGCTGCGACTCTCATCATGGCGAATGGCGACATCCTCGACCATCGCACGAGCGTCACCAGCGTGATCATCGACGGCCAGGAGACGTCGCTCGACAACAAGCACCAGCGCCTCTACGACAAATACAAGGCCCGGTAAGGGGCTCACTCTCATCGCTCCTCCCCCGGCCTCGTCGGCGGCCCCGCGCGGCTTCGAGCTGCAGCTCGCCTGTCCGCACTGCGGGGGCCCCTTCGTCGTCACCGACGCCACCGTCAGTCACACCTGCGACCACTGCCGGTCGCTGCTGATCATCGAGACCCCCGAGCGCGAGGAGGTCTTCGTCGAGCCCGCGCAGGTAAGCGACCCGGCCGAGATACTGGAGACCCTCATCCGCTACCGGGTCGACGCCCAGCGGGCGACGCTCACCGCCAAACACAGCGACGCGGAAGGAAACCCGCCTCCGGATCTCGTGATCTCGGCGCTGCTGAAGCGGTTCGAGTCCGGCTTGCGCGCGTCCGCGAAGATCGTCGACTGTCGCCTGGTTCACGTCCCCTACCGGCAGACCGCGGGCAAGGTGGTCCAGGCCGTCCTCGGACGTCACGGTGATGGCGCCAAGATCGCACGCCTTCGCGCCTACGTCGCCGAACAAACCTCCCCGGCGTATGACGCGGCCCGGCTCAACCTGCGCGACACCGGGTTGCGCCTCGGCCGGAGCATTTTCAGGCCCCTGCTGAGCGCCGATGTAGCCAGGCTCGGCGGGTTCGTTCCCCGCGTCGCGGCGAACGCCTCGCGGCGCGAACTCGAGAAATGGCGCGGCCAGAATCTCGAAGCGGGCTTTGAATCGGTGGCGAAACAGGGCCAGGTCTCGGTCAACTTCGAAGCCGCGGTGTACCGCCCCTACTACCTCGTGCGCGCTCTCCTCGACCGAGGCGACGAGACGCTTCTCTTCGACGGCGGCTTCGGAACGATCGCGGGCTATCTGACCGGCGCGGAGCGCGACGCATTCGCCCGGGGTAAGGACAAGGATCCCCTGGGGACAGCGGGGCCTTCGTTCCGCCGGGTCGCCGTGGTGCCGTCGCGATGCCCCAATTGCGGCATGGATCCGAAGCTGCCCGAGGATGCGGTGGTGTCGATCTGCGCGAACTGCCACGCGGGGATCGCCGCGTCGCCCGAAGGCCTCATCCTCGTGAACTACGATCGCGAGGAGGGCGCTACGCCGGATCGGAGCACCGCGCTGCTTCCCTTCTGGCGATTCCCGTTCCGAATCGGTCTTCCGGGCATGCCTGCCATCACCACACTAGAGTCCTACGCCGCCGCGATCTTCCCCCAAGGGCTCCCCAAAGGCTTCTCGCCCCAGGGCGCTTCCGTGTACGTGCCGGCCTGGCGCCTCCTCACCACCGAGGCCGGCGACGAGGCGTTCTCCGATCTGGCCCAGGCCGTTCATGGGCAATCGTGGAACTGGACGCCGGACCGGGTAGGCCTCGATGGCCGGCCTCGCTTCGTTCCCGTTTCGCTGCCGGAGGAGGAGGCCAGGGACCTCGCATGGGCGGCGCTCTTCGCTCTCCACACCAAGGCCTCGGCGGCCCGGCTCAACACGCTTCTGCTCAAGCGGATGCTCTTCGACGCGAAGCTCTCCTTCGGCAAGGGCTCGGTGGCGCTCATCTCCTTCAAGGAGCAGGGCAAGGTCTACGCGCGGCCGGAAGTGAGTGTCGCGCGGCTCCTCATAGACGGCGGTCCGCCGCTCGCCGCCCAGCGGGTCACCGTTCAGGGCGCCGCCGCAGCCTTCCTGGCCGCGCAGAAGCGGCCCTCGATGGCGGATCGGGTGAAGACGTCGAGGTTCAGCGGAGAGGAGTAGTGGGTCGCGCGGCGTCTGCTAGTTCGAGCTGGAGATCGAGATGACGATGATGGCGACGATGATCACCGCCGCCGCGGCGAAGAGGATCTTCACCCAGGAGAGCGGGTGCTCGCCCGCGATCTTCCCGGTGTAGCCGTTCACCACGACCTGGTAGGGCTTGGCGCGATAGACGTAGGAGAGCAGCCAGACGGGAACGAGCACGTGCTTGAAGGTCTGCGCCGAATACTGCTGCTGCGTCTGCAGATTGCGGTAGGTGTCGCCGGGAATCTGCTCCGCGCACAGGGCCTCGGTTTTCGCGTGCATTTCCGTGCGCCACACCTGGGCCGCGCTCGCGAGGTCCACCTGGTAGCGCTCGACCACGAAGCCCGCGAGGTACCCGGAGTCGTACGGCACCGCCTCCTTGGTGGGAAAGGGCTCGACCTGGCGGAGCAGGGTCGGGTGCACGCCCTTCGAGCCGCAGACCAGTTCATCGTCGAAGAAGTGATCGAGCTGGCCCGAGGCGGGGCTCCAGCGCGTGTGCCGGACCTGGCGGGTGCGCCGCTGCCCGTTCTCCGTGTAGGTCTCCGTCGTGTAGTAGTAGGTACCCGACTCCGCGGTCCATGACGCGTGGACCTGCGCGTCGAACGTCCAGTAGGGGACGTACAGCCCGCGAAGGGTGTCGGTCATCGCCTTCTGCCCGAGCGCGTTGGGGGCGAACCAGCGTGAGCCGTACCAGCGCCGCACGTCTTCGCGCACTCGCGACTCCGAGACCTTCATGGGCAGCAGGCTCTCGGGGCGGATGAGCTCCTTCACGTCCTGGTAGGGCACGAGCGCCGCCGATCCGCAGAAGTCGCAGTTCTGGGCCACGCGGTTCGGCTCGAAGGAAGAGATGGCCTGGCAGCTCTGGCACTTCACTTCGATCGCTTCGCGAGCCAGCCCGGTCTCGCGACCCTGGAGCGAGGCAAGCGTCTGCTGAAGATCGTGCTCGACGATCTCTCCCGCGGTCTTGAGCTCCGCCGCGGACTCGGTACCGCAGAAGCCGCAGATCAGCGCATGCTTCCCGGGATCCCAGGTCGCCTGCGCCCCGCATGCGGGGCACGCATACTTCGCGCTCGCCGTTACTTCAACCATCAACCCCCAACCCTGCCCGAGCGACGGTTGGCGTTCAGGTCGTCATTGCGAGGAGGGAGCTGAAGGCGACCGACGAAGCAACCTCTCACCACTACCAAGCCACGCGGACCTACGACTTCAGAAACGCGTCGAGCGCCGCCCGCGTGATTCGGAACTGCGAGCCGATCTTCTTGGCCTTCAGATCGCCCGACTCGATGGTGGCGATCACATCGGCCTCGGAAACGCCCATGAGCTTCGCGGCCTCCGCGGGCCCGAGCAACTCCGGAATCCCCGAGGCCGCGGGTGCGACAGGCGCCGCGACAGGGGCGAAAGCGCCGGCCGCCGGAGCGGAGCCCGCGGCCATCCCCTGCATCATCTGCTGGGCCATGGCGAAGCCCATCGCCATCTCCATGGGGCCGCCGGCGCCGCCGCCCGCGCCTCCGGGCTGAACCACCGACTGCCCCATCTGATACTTGACGTAGTCGTTGAGATTGCCGAGCGTCGCCATGGCGCCCTTCTTGTCGATGGCCTGCTCCACCTCGGGCGGCACGGACACGTTCTCGATCAGGAAGGTCGACAGTTCGAGGCCGTACTTCTCGCGGATCTTCGGATTGATGACGTTGAGCAGGGCGTCGCCCAGCTCGCCGTAGCGGCCGACCAGGCCCACCACCGGGATCTTCGCGGCGCCGAGCGCGTCCGAGAACATCGAGACGAGGCGCGACCGCATGGTGTCGGCGAACTCGTCGATCCGGAAGTTGGTGTCGGTGCCCGCGACTTCCTTCAGGAAGACCTTGGGGTCGACGACGCGGAAGTCGTAGGTGCCATAGGCGCGCACGCGCACGATCCCGAAGTCGGGGTCGCGCATCATGATGGGGTTCGCGGTGCCCCACTTGTTCCCGGTGAAGAGACGCGTGTTGACGAAGTAGACGTCGGCCTTGAACGGGGACTCGAAGCCGTACTTCCAGCCCTTGAGCCGCGACAGCACGGGGATGTTGTCGCTGACCAGGGTGTGCTTTCCCGGGAAGAAGGTGTCGCCGAACTGGCCGAGGTAGACGAACTGGGCGAGCTGCGACTCGCGCACGATGAGCTGCGCGCCGTTCTTGATTTCCTTGTCGTCGTCCGGGAAGAGCCAGGAAATGGTGTCGCGCGAGTCATCCTGCCACTGGATGATCTCGAGCAGCTGGCTCTTGATGAAACCGGTCAGATCCACCATGTTTTTTCCTCCACGAAGCCAAAGTCGGCGCCTGCGAGGTATCTACGCAGGCGCCGCAGTTTAGTTCGACCGGCGCTGGCGCAGCGTGGCGATGCGGACTTCGAGCGGAGGATGGGTCGAGAACAGGGCCAGGAAGCCCTGGGCGCCCGAGATCTTGAAGCTCGCGAGCGCGGGAGCGCGCGGATCGACGCCCTGCGGTCCTTCGGCCAGTCGCTGGAGTGCTGCCACCATGTTCTCGCTGCCGGCGAGCGCGGCGCCGCCCGCGTCCGCGCGGAACTCGCGGTAGCGCGAGAACCAGGCGGTGACGAGCGAGCCCGCGATTCCGAGAACGATCTCGACTACGATGCGCACGACGAAGTAGATCCCATCCGAGCCGCGGTCGCTCTTCGACTGGCTGGCCGCCACGGAGGCGATGACCCGCGCCGCGAACATGACGAAGGCGTTCATCACTCCCTGCAGCAGGGTCATGGTGACCATGTCGCCGTTCGCGATGTGGGAGATCTCGTGGCCGAGGACGGCTTCGAGTTCGTTCCGCCGCATGGCGCGCAGGATTCCCGTCGACACCGCGACGAGGCTCCGCTTCTTCGAGGGACCGGTGGCGAAGGCGTTCACCTCCGGCGAGTTGTAGATCCCCACTTCGGGCATGGGCAGGTTCGCCTGCCGGGCCAGGCGCTCGACCGTCCGGTACAGCCAGTCGGCGTCCGCGTTCCCGGTGTTGCCGTCGACGAGCTGCACGCCCATCGCGCGCTTGGCCATCCAGCGCGAAATCTGGAGCGAGATCAGGGCGCCGCCCATGCCCCAGATGAGGCAGAAGATGGCGAGAGGACCGAGCCCGTCGCCGGGGCGAACCCCGATGAGGCTCAGGATGATCGAGATCGTGGTGACGACCGCGATGTTCGTCAGGAGGAAGAGGAAGATTCGTTTGGCCATTTTTGTGTCGTTCCTTGATGCTTGTTTCAGGGTTCGTCCGAATGCTAGCGAGTCCTCGCCCCGGGGCGTTAATGGGAGGCCGGCTCCGCGTTAGACGAAGGGACCCCGGGGCCCGGTCGGGGGGCCACCCGTCGCTCAGCCGCGATCCGCCTCGACCAGCATGGCGGCGAGGAGCGGGATCATGATCTCGTGGTGGCCGGTGAGGGAATAACCACGGCCGACGCCCTTGGTGGGCCGGCTCACGACATTGGTGTTAGGCCGGTAACCCTGTATGAAATCGAAGTTTGCCGTGGTGAAATCCGTGATCTTGTGGCCCAGGTTTCGTGCCACGGTCACGGCTTTCAGAAATACCTCGGGCAAGAGCACGGCCGACCCGACGTTGAGGTACACCCCCCCGCCGCCCAGTCGGGCGACCTCGGCGGCGAGAATCCGGAAGTCGAGATGCGAAGCCCGGCCCACCGCGCCCGGGTCGCAGGACGGGTGCATGTGGACGATGTCGGTGCCCACGGCGACATGCACTGTGGCGGGAATCCCGAGGCGCCACGCCGCGGCCAGAATGGAGAGCCGCTTGAACTTCGTGCCGCGCCGCCTTTCGATGTAGCGGCCGATCGACGCGCCCAGGCCGAGGCCGTCGCGATCCCCGAGGACGATCGCCCGGTTGATCTCCTCCCCGGTCTCGCGCGCCATCCCGAACTCACCGCTGCCGAGGACGGCGTCCACCTCCTCGGAGGTCTGGCCGGCGACCGCGGTCTCGAAATCGTGCACGATCCCCGCGCCGTTGAGGGCCACCGCGGTGATGAAACCGCGTTCCATCAGGTCGATGATGAGAGGCGCGAGGCCGACCTTGAGGACGTGCGCGCCCATCCCCCAAATCAGCGGACGCCGCCGCTCCCGTCCGCGCGCGACGCTCGCGGCCACCACCCGCAGCTGGTCGGCGGCCAGGATCCTTGGAAGCGACGAAGCAAAAGCGGAGAAGCTCGCCCGGCGGGCGTGAGGCTTTCCGAAGTCCGCGACGTTCACCTTGCTCACTCGCGATTCGAGCGGGTAGGTCCGGACCCCCGAAAGGTCGAGCGGACGGCGGGCGCGGATCGGGCGGGAAGGCGTCTTCTTCGACGTCACCGCAGTCGCTCTTCGAGCAGCTCGCAGAGGATGTGGTTCATGAGGTGGTGGACCTCCTGGATCCGCGGGGTGTCCTTCGAGGGAACGGCGAAGAGGTGATCCACGAGACCCGCGAGGCTCCCCCCGCCCTCACCGGTCATGCCCACGGTGAGGAGGCCGCGGCTCTTCGCAACGTGCACGGCTTCGAGCACGTTCCTCGAGTTGCCGGAGGTGCTGATGGCGACCGCCACGTCGAGGGCGCGCCCGTGCGCCTCGAGCTGGCGCTTGAAGATGTGCTCGTAGCCGTAGTCGTTGCCCACGGCGGTCATGATCGACGTGTCGGTGGTGAGGGCGAGGGCGGGGATGGGCGGCCCCTCCTTCGTGAATCGGCCCACCAGTTCCCCGGCGAAATGCTGGGCGTCCGCCGCCGAGCCGCCGTTGCCGAAGACGAGGACCTTCCCTCCCTGCCGCACGCGCGCCGCGATCACGTCGGCCAGGGCCACCAGGCCCTCCGCGTGGATCTCGAAGAACCGCTTCTTGACGTCCAGGCTCTCGGAAACGGCTTCGACGACGCGTTGTCTGGACATGGGCGGCAATTATCGCCTGACCGGCCTGGCCGGCGTCAGAGCGGGCCCGGGCCGCCGCTGCGACAAAAAAACGCGGCCGGCCCCGCCAGGCGGAACCGGCCGCGCTCTTTGCGGACTTAGAACGCGAGACGAACGCCCAGGCGGACGATGCGCGGGCTGATGACCTCCTCGACGCGACCGAGGGTCCCGGAGCCGATGTTCCGCGCCCGCGAGAGAACCACGTCGTTGTTGAGCGCGTTGAAGAGCTCCACCGACGGCGTGATGGTCACACGGTTGAACTTGCTGTTCCGAGCCAGCCGGAAGTCGAGGTTCCAGAGGTTGTCGTAGCGATCCGTGTCGACCGCGGGCGTGACGAGCACGCGGGTGAGGCCGTCCACGGTCAGCGGATTGAAGGTCCGGTTCTTCGGGAAGACGCCGCCCTGGCGGCCGAAGATCGCGGTCGACAGGCTCAGTTTCCCGGGGAGATTGACGAGCGCATCGGCATAGACCTGCCACTTGAACGAAGAGTAGAAGCTCGCCTTGCCGGAGCCGCCCGAAGCCAGGGAAACCGGCCCACCGTCAATCAGCGGTTCGGTCTCGCGAGGCGTGGGATTCCCCAGGAAGTTCGCCTTGACCGAACCGTAGTTCTCGATCCAGTCGTTGTAGGACAGAGCCACGTTCGCCGACCAGCCCTTGGACATGCGCTTCTTCATGGTGAACTCGAGCCCGTTGAAGGTGCGCGTGTAGCCGGGCAGATTGGTCCGATACCGGCCCTGGTGCGGTCCCAGCACGAGCGCCTCCGGCGCCGTGTAGTAGTTCGCGGTATAGCCCCGCTGGGTGAGAGGAGCCTGCTTTATGTACTGGGAGGTCTCGACGATCTTGCAGTTGCCCTGCCCGACCGGGCACGGGGCGGCGAGCCACGGGGTGTAGGTGAAGTTCTTGGACTTCCGGTACGTAAAGGCGGCCCCGATGGAGAGGTCCTGCACCAGCTCGTGATCGATGCCCACCACGAACTCGTTGTCGCGCTGGTTCTTGAGATCCGGGTCGACCCGGCCCGCGATCGCCGTGCGATTGAGCGGGTTGATCTGATACGAGTACAGCACGCCTCCCGCGACATCCACCTCATTCGGCTGGGGCAGCTTGTCGCCGTTGCTGTCGTTCCAGCCGTAGGCGAGATAGCTCGACGGGATCGATTCGAGCGCCGCCCAGCCATAGCTCAGCTGAGCCGCGTAGTTTGCATAGGAGCCACGAACGACCGTCTTGCGGCTCTCGGTGAGAGCGTACGAGAAGCCCGCGCGCGGAGAGAGATCCTTGAAGTCGATCACGTTACCCGGAGAGCCCGCGAAGCTCACCGCGGGCGCCAGGTTCGGGAACGACCGGTTGGCGGGAATGGTGGTGGCGTTGTTGGTGGCGCTCTGGCCGTCGAATCGAACACCGGCATTCACGGTCAGGCGATCCTTGGTCAGCACGTCTCCGATGTAGGCATGCATGTACTTGCCCTCGTTCTTCGGGGCGGCGTCGCGGTGGACGTAGGCAGCATAGGGACCGCCCGCGATGACGCCGGCGAGACCATTACCGCTGTAGTGAGTGGTGTCGTTGGTGGTGGCCACGCGGTAGCCGAAGCCGAACTTCAACTGGTTGTTGCCGCCGAGCCCCTGGAAGAAGTAGCTCGCATCGGCGTTGGCCGTCTTCTGGGGACGTCGACCCTGGTAGTTGAGGTACGAGCCGTAGGCGGTCTGCGCGTCGACATCGAGCGTGTACCCGGTCTTGTCGCCGCCGGCCGGAACCAGTCCGAAACCTGTGTCGTAGTACGCAGCCTTCACGGAAGCGAAGAAGTTGGCGGAGAAGGTGTGGTTGATCTCGAACTTCCAGAGACCGGCGGGAAGGCCGCCCGGGGTATCGACGTTCGTCTGGTCCCACAGGAACGTGTCGGCTTCCGAGGGGTAGAAGCCGGGGCTGCGGCCGAACTTCTCCTTCTTGCCAACGAAGTAGTAGCCGGTGACCATGGTGTTCGGTCCGGCCTGCCAGTTCAACTTCGCGTTGTAGGAGGGAAGAAGGGTGGCGTCTCTCGTGCCGTTGAGGCGGCAGAGTTTGATGTCCTGCTTCCCGAAGGTGGCATAGAACCACAGCTTGTCCTTGACGATGGGGCCGCCGATGTCGAAGCCGAAGTCCTTGATGTTGTGGATGTGATCCGCCTTGTCCCGCGCGCCGCCACCCTCGGGCACGCAGTAGCCGAAGCTCGGGGCCAGGCGATTGGCGGTGCCGCCCTTGTTGATGTCCGCGAGGAGTTCAGGGGAGATGTTCGACGAGGAGAGGCGGTTGTCGGTGGAGATGTAGCGGGCGCCTCCGTGGAAGGTGTTCGTGCCTCGCTTGGTGACGAGTCCGAGGCCGAAGCCGCCGGTCTGCTGCGAAAGATCGTTGCCGCCCGTGGACACGTTGATCTCCTGGAAGGCGTCGAAGTCGAAATAGGTGGGTGAAGCTCCGGTCGCGGACATGTCCGTGATGACGAGGCCGTCGAGCGTCCAGACGCGGTCTCCCGCGGTGGATCCCTTGCCGGCGACGTTCGCCTGCTGGCCGTTCTCGTTGCCCGCGATGTTGACGCGGTCAATCATCGCTCCCGGTACGTTGCGCATGATGCCCCAAGGGTCGCGCGCGTTCGGAACGTCCTTGAGCTGCTCCGTGGTGATGGTGCTCCCGGTTCCCCGCTTGGTCACGTCGACCAGGGGCGCCTCCCCCGAGACCTCCACGGTCTCCGTCTTGCCTCCCACCGCGAGGGAAATGGCGAGAGTGGCGTTGGCGCCGGTTACGATCGTCACGGATTTCGTGGCCGTGCCGAAGCCCTGCAGGGTGACCGTCACCTTGTAGTCGCCGTAGTCCATGTTGAGGAAGCGGAAGGTTCCATCCGCGCCGGAAGTAGTGGTGCGAGTTCCGGCTTCGCCCGAGATCGCGATGGTCGCTCCGGGCAGAACGGCGCCCGACGCGTCGGTCACGGTACCGAGCACGTTGCCGGTGGATTGCTGCGCGTATGCGCCGACGCTCGCGAGGACGAGCCACGCGAACGCCAGTAGTCGTTTCTTCATTTCCGAGGGTTCTCCTGTGGGGACTGGTGCGCCTCTTGACGAGGCTTGGTCGAATCGCTTTGAACCGGCGCACGCTCCCCACTGCGCGTGCGCCGCCCGAAGCGCTGGTTGATGAGCCCGAACCGTTTGAGCTTTTCCTGGAACGTCGTTGGAAGTACGCCAAGCGCTTCCGCCGCCCGCTTCTGATTGCCGTTCGCGGCGACCATCACGGTGACGATCAGGTTCCGCTCAAAGCTCAGGAGCATGTCCCGCAGAACCAGGCGTCCGCCGCCCAGGGCTTCAAGGCCCGGCTGCGGCTCGAACAGCGATGGCTCCACAAGATCGCTCGACATTGGACGGAGGATCGGCGAGGCGCGTTCGCAAGACAATGGATACGCGGTTCATTGCGCATGAACTTCCGTAAAGCGATTGTCAGGAAATTGCGCGCGAATCGGGCATGGCGCTTGCTCCCCAAACGGATGGAATGCCCACGGTTCTATCGCTTGAACAGATCAGCGCGTCGAAGCGCTTCTCGGAGGCCGGGTTCAATTTCTCAATGAATTGCGCGTGCAGGCCTTCGACCCTGTCGATACTGGGCGATCAACGTGCCCATGCGCGCGCGCAAGAGAACTTCGGGCGCGGCGCCGCGATTCGTCCGTCGCGAGGGCGCAAATGAGCGAAACCGCATCGCC
>JAIBCN010000165.1 GCA_019694155.1 Vicinamibacteria bacterium
GCGATCGCCGCGTTCGCGGCCGAAGCCGCGGACGAGAGGCCCCGCGCTTCGATGATGGCGGCGCCGCGCTTGGCCACGGTGGGAATGAAGGTGTCCTTGTTCCAGCCCTCATCGCCGATCATGTCCTTGACCGAGGAACCGTCGATGGTCGCGAAGCGATAGTCGGGATACTGCGTGGCCGAGTGATTGCCCCACACCACCATCCGCTTGATCGAGGCCACCGGCTTCCCGGTCTTGGCCGCGATCTGCGAGAGGGCGCGGTTGTGGTCGAGACGGAGCATGGCGGTGAAAGCCGACGAGGGAAGCCCGGGGGCCGACTTCATCGCGATGTAGGCATTCGTATTGGCGGGATTGCCGACCACCAGCACCTTGACCGACCGCTTCGCCACCGCGTCGAGAGCCTTGCCCTGGACGGTGAAGATGGCGGCGTTCGCGGAGAGAAGCTCGCCCCGCTCCATGCCTTTGCTGCGCGGGCGCGCGCCCACGAGCAGAGCGATGTCCGCATCCTTGAAGGCGACGTTCGGATCGTCGGTCTGCACGATCCCCGCGAGCAGCGGGAAGGCGCAGTCGTCGAGCTCCATGGCCACGCCCTTGAGGGCGCCAAGGGCAGGCGTCACTTCGAGGAGCTGGAGGATGACGGGCTGGTCCTTGCCCAGCATTTCGCCGGCGGCGATACGGAAGAGGAGGCTGTAGCCGATCTGGCCGGCGGCGCCGGTAACAGCAACGCGAACAGGAGTCTTCATGGTCGTGACTTTCTATGGTTAGAGGTTGCTGATGATGGCGTCGGCGAAGCCCGAGCACTTCACTTCAGTCGGGTTCTCCATCATGCGCGCGAAGTCATACGTGACCCGCTTCTGGTCGATCGACTTCTCGATGCCCGCTTCGATGGCGTCCGCCGCTTCCACCCAGCCCATGTAGCGAAGCATCATGCAGCCGGAGAGGATGACAGAGCCCGGGTTCACCTTGTCGAGGTCAGCGTACTTCGGGGCGGTGCCGTGGGTGGCCTCGAAAATCGCGTGGCCGGTCTCGTAGTTGATGTTTCCGCCCGGCGCGATCCCGATGCCCCCCACCTGGGCGGCGAGAGCGTCGGAGAGATAGTCGCCGTTCAGGTTCGGAGTGGCGATGACCTCGAACTCCTTCGGACGGGTGAGCACCTGCTGCAGGGTGATGTCGGCGATCGAGTCCTTGATGAGGATCTTCGACTTCCACTGGCCGTTGCCGTGGGTGGGAACGAGGGCGAGGCCGGTATTGACCTCGGCCACCAGCTCGGCCTGCTGCTTGGGCGTCATCATGTCGTAGCCGGGATCGATCATCTTCGCGTTCTCTTCCGGCGTGAGCTTCGGGTTCTTCTCGACGTTGCCGAGGATCCAGGATTCGCGCTCGGTCACCACCTGGGAGCGGAACTCGCGGGTGGCGAGGCCGTAGCCCCAATCCCGGAAGGCGCCTTCGGTGAACTTCATGATGTTGCCCTTGTGCACCATGGTCACGCTCTTCCGCTTGAACTGGATGGCGTATTTAATGGCGGCCCGGACGAGGCGCTCGGTGCCCTCGCGGGAGATGACCTTGATGCCCACCCCGGAGGTGCCCGGGAACCGGATCTTCTTCACCTTCATCTCGGTCTGGAGCCAGTCCACGACCTTCTTCGCCTCGGGCGTGCCCTCGGCCCACTCGATGCCGGCGTAGATGTCCTCGGTGTTCTCGCGGAAGATCACCATGTCGACGTCCTGCGGCTTCTTCACCGGGGTGGGAACGCCCCGGAAGTAGCGGACCGGGCGCAGGCAGGTGTAGAGGTCGAGTTCCTGACGAAGGGCCACGTTGAGGGAACGGATGCCGCCTCCGATCGGGGTGGTGAGCGGCCCCTTGATGCCGACGAGGTACTGCCGGAAGTCGGTGAGGGTCTGCGCGGGCATCCACTCCTTGGTGGCGTTGAACGCCTTCTCACCGGCCAGGACTTCGTGCCAGTGGATCTTCCGCTTGCCCCCGTAGCACTTCGCGACCGCCGCGTCGAAAACGCGCACGGAAGCGCGCCAGATGTCGCGGCCGGTGCCATCGCCCTCGACGAAGGGAATGATGGGATCGTCGGGAACGTTGAGAACGCCGTTGGAGATCGTGATCTTGGAGCCGGACATGGGTGCCTTTGTCTTCCTTGGGATGTGGAGCGGCCGCGGAGGCCGGAGTCTCGGGTGGGCGTCTCGTGTGGGAAGACAATTTTAGCCGAGCGGAGCGAGGGCGGGGCGCTAGTGCAAATGAGCTATTCGAAACGGCCGTGGGCGTCATCGTGGCCCGAGGCCTGCCTCCGCATCCCCAAGGGGGAAGCTCCGCGCTCCTCGGCCGTAGAGATCCTCGGTCACCGGATTCCCCACGCCTCGACCACGTTCACGAGGGCGCCGAAACGCGCGTCCGCTCACGTCGACCCCGAAACGCCAGATCGTTGACGTGGACGTGGACGTTAACGTGAACGTTTCCCGCCGTCACCCCGGCGAAAGCCGGGGCCCAGTTCCCAGCTATCGGCACGTTTCTCCCGCTCTCCCCACCACCCCCCTCGCGACGCGGTTGTCACGAGGGATGCAGCGGACGCGTCGGCGGGGTCAAGGAGACACGTCCCTCCGAAGGCGTGGCCCTGCTCAGTGAGGGCCACGCCTTGAGCCCTCAGAAAGGTCTCCATCATGAAACCCGCCGCCGCCTCCGTTGCATCCCTCGCGCCAACCGCTTCCCTGCATCGGTTTGACGCCTACCGCCTCGCCCTCGCCTTCCGGGCCCACGTAGTCCGTTGGCTCCCCCTCAAGCGCGTCGAGCTCTCCGACCAGCTCGATCGCGCGAGCCTCAGCGTCCCGCTCAACATCGCCGAAGGCGCCGGGCGGATGGGCCGCGACCAGGCCCGCCACTACGCGATCGCGCGCGGCAGCGCGTTCGAGTGCCTCGCCGTTCTCGACCTCCTCGAACTCGAAACCGCCCCCGCCGGCAGCCGCGACGCTCGTGCGATCCTCCTTCGCCTGATGGCTGTCCTCACGGCCCTCACCCGACGGTGACGGTCCCCCGCTCCGAAGCAGACCCCGCCCGCCGGGGTCCTGGAAGCCAGTCGAAATACAAACGGGAGACGCAAGGGCAGGATGGCCAAGGCAGCGAAGTCCAAGAAGCAAACCACAGGCACGAGCAATGCCTCGTTCGAAGCCCAGCTCTGGGCCGCCGCGGACGCCCTCCGCAACAACATGGACGCGGCCGACTACAAGCACGTCGTCCTTGGCCTCATCTTCCTCAAGTACATCTCCGACGCCTTCGAGGCGAAGCACAAGGAACTCGAGGCCCAGAAGAGGCAAGGCGCCGACCCCGAGGATCCGGACGAGTATCGCGGCTCCAGCATCTTCTGGGTCACCCGTTCACACGAAGGATGTGGATGGCGGCAGCGCATTCCATCGCGGAGCCCTGGAGATACGGCCGAGCACGTGGACGAGTACGAGTACGGCGTTCACTTTTCTGAACTCCCGATCATCGTCCTGAACCTCCATTGCCCGCTTCGAGCCCCCGGGGGTAGATTGGCTGGAAGGCGGGCGGCGAGATCATCGCGATTCGCCGACCCTTTCGAACCATCGCGCGACCCGGTGCGTCCAAACCTCATACCTCGAGGGAGGCCCCATGGACAAGTGGACTCAGGATTTCAAGTACGGCCTGCGACGCCTCATCAAATCGCCGGGCTTCACCACGGTGGCGGTGCTCTCCCTCGCCCTCGGAATCGGCGCGAACACCGCGATCTTCACGGTGATCAACGCGGTCTTCCTGCATCCGCTCGCCATCGAGGAACCGTCGCGCGTGGTGGAGCTCTTCACGAAGGACAACCGCACGGTCCAGACCGGCAACAACACGCTCACCCCGAGCTCGATTCAGAACTTCGAGGACTACCGGGACCAGAGCACGGTGTTCTCGGGTCTCGCCGCCTACTTCGGAACCGGGCTGCAGTGGACCCATGATGGCGAAACCACGGGCGTTGCGGGGTTCATGACGACCGCGAACTACTTCGACGTCCTCGGCGTCAAGCCCGTGCTTGGCCGCACGTTCACGCCGGATGAGGACATCAAGAGTGCTTCCACGGTGGCGGTGGTGAGCCACAGCCTCTGGAAGACGCGCTTCAATTCCGACCCCGCCCTCGTGGGCCGCGTGCTCACCCTCAACGGCCTCCCCTTCACCGTCGTCGGGATCGCGCCGGAGGGATTCAAGGGCACCTTCTCGCTGGCCGGAACCGATCGCATCTGGATCCCGCTCGGAATGAAGGACCAGATCCTCAACGGCCAGATCAAGGAACTGATGACGAGCCGGAGGTTCCGCTGGCTCAATATCGTGGGACGGCTCAAGCCCGGGGTCGACCTCGCCCAGGCGCAGGCCGCCACCGCAACCATCGCAGCGTCGCTCGAGAAGACCTACCCGGACGCGAACCGCGGGCGGACCATGGAACTCGCGAGGGAAACCGACGCGGCTCTCGGCATCAACCAGCGCGCGCAGTTCGTGAAGGCCGGGAGTGTCTTGATGGTCGTGGTCGGATTCGTGCTGCTCATCGCCTGCGTGAATCTCGCGAATCTCCTCCTCGCCCAGGCGGCTCGGCGGGAACGCGAGATCACCATCCGCGCCACCATGGGGGCGAGCCGCGGGCGTCTGATCCGACAGCTCCTGATCGAGAGTGTCACACTCTCGATGATCGGCGGAGCGGTCGGCCTGCTCGTGGCTTTCTGGTCGCGCAACGCCTTGTGGTCCTTCCGGCCACCCTTCCTCGGCAATGCCTCGATCGACCTGAGCTTCGACCCCCGCGTGCTGGGCTTCACCCTTCTCATCTCTCTCCTCACCGGGCTCGCCTTCGGGGCGGTACCGGCGATCAGGGTGTCGCAAAGCCAGCTCGCCGAAGTGTTGAAGGCGGCGGGACGGTCGGGTACGTCCGGTGTCGGCCACAACCGCGTGCGCTCCCTGCTCGTGGCCGCGGAGGTGGCGCTCGCCACCGTCGCGCTCATCGGTTCGGGGTTGTTCCTGCGCAGCATGCAGGCCGCTCAGGACATGGAACTCGGGTTCGACTCGAAGCACGCGGGCTTCATCTTCCTGAACCCCGGGGGGCAGAAATACGGGACGCCGCAGGGACGGCAGTTCTATGCCGATGCCATCGAGAAGGCGC
>JAIBCN010000098.1 GCA_019694155.1 Vicinamibacteria bacterium
TCGGAAAGCGATTGCCGAAGGCGACGATGATCGGACTCGCGATCCCGGTCAGCGCGCTTGGAAGCACCACATGATCGGGCACGGCCACGCGCGAGCGGCGATCGGCGCCGTTGTGCCAGTGAACCCGGAAGAGGTTGAGGGGGGCCGGCGCATCGGGATCCACGGACTGGAGCGCGCGCAGAACGGAGGCGGGTATCGTCTCCGGGTTCGCGAGCTCCGAGAGTGTGGGCAGAACGATGTTCCGCTCGCGGAACAGGGCGACGGTGCGTTCGCGGACGGCGCGGTCGACGATCTCGGTCTCGAGGGCAGGTCGGCTCATAGCAGGGCCAGTCTAAGGCGACTCATCGACGTCCCCCAGTCCGTTTGCATCACCCAGGGCCCGGAGCGGAGGGTGGAACCAACGACCAGGGAACCAACGGCTCACGGCGCTCGTTAAGACCCGTAGCAGGGTCATAAGGACCACTTTGCCTCGGAGGTTTCATGGGCAACTTCTGGCAGGACACCCGGTTCGCGATCCGGGTGCTTCTTCACAACCGTGGCTTCGCCGCCGTCGCCATCCTCACCCTGGCCATCGGAATCGGCGCCAACACCGCGCTCTTCTCCGTGGTGAACGGGGTGCTGCTGAACCCGCTCCCCTTCCCCGACCCCGACCGCCTTTACGCCCTCTACGCGAAGACCTCGACGTTCTCTCAAAGCTCCATCGCGTATCCGAATTTCGAGGACTGGCAGAGGCAGAACCACTCTTTCGCCTATCTCGGCGCCTTCCGCTCCGACGACTACAACCTGACCGGTTCGGGCGAACCCGAGCGCCTCCACGCTCACATGGTCTCCGCGGACTTCTTCCCGGCCTACGGAATCAACCCCATCGCCGGACGGGCCTTCCGCCGGGACGAGGACCAGATCGGGGCCGAGCCCGTGGCGATGCTGGGCGACGGCCTGTGGAAGCGCAAGTTCGCCTCGTCGCCCGAAGTGGTGGGAAAGAGCGTCATCCTCAACGGAAAGTCCCACACCATCGTGGGCGTGGCTCAGAGTCTCGTTCCCGGCCTCAGTCCTTCTGACGTCTATGTGCCCATCGGCCAGTGGGCGGACCCGTCGTTCCGGGATCGGCACATCAGCATGGGCACGAATGCGATCGGGCGTTTGAAGCCCGGAGTCACCGAGGCCCAGGCCCAGGCCGACATGGACGCGGTGGCGCGCGACCTCGCCGCGGCCTATCCGGACGCCAACAAGGGCTCGGGAATCACCATGGTCCCGTTGAAGACCGATGTGGTCGGCAACGTGCGCGGAACCCTGCTCGTGCTGCTCGGCGCCGTCGCCTTCGTTCTCCTGATCGCCTGCGCCAACGTGTCCAACCTCCTCCTGGCCAGGTCCACCGGGCGGACCCGCGAATTCGCCATCCGCCTCTCCCTCGGGGCAAGCCCATGGCGCGTGATCGGCCAGCTTCTGACCGAGAGCGTCATCCTCGGGATCGCGGGCGGCGCCATCGGCCTGGCCCTGGCGAAGGCCTCGATGGTTGTGATCCTCAAGGGACTCGCGGACGCCATTCCCCGCACCGACGAGATCGCCCTCGATTCGCGCGTTCTGCTCTTCACCGCCGGCATTTCGATCCTGGCCGGGATCGTCTTCGGCCTCGCCCCCGCGATGAGAATGCTCCGGCCGCAACTGAGCGAGACCCTCCGCGAGGGCGGGCGGGGAACGAGCGGCGCGCGCCATCGAGCGCAGAGCCTCTTCATCGTGCTGCAGGTGGCCATGGCTCTCGTCCTGCTGGTGGGGGCGGGGCTCATGGTTCGGAGTCTCGCCGCGCTGTGGGGCATAAACCCCGGGTTCGATCCACGCCAGGTCCTCACCTTCGCCACCTCCATGACCTCCGACCCGAAGGCGACGCCCGATCAGCTGCGCGCCAAGTATCGCGAGGCGGTGCGGCAGTTCGCGGCGGTGCCCGGCGTGGAGGCCGCAGCCATGATCGGCGGCTCGCTCCCCATGACCGGCGATTCCGAGGTGCCCTTCTGGCCGGAAGGGCAGACGCCGCCCGCGAACCAGAACGACATGACCTTCGCGCTCTTCTACCTGGTGACGCCCGCCTACCAGGAGGCCATGAAGATCCCCCTCGAACGCGGCCGCTTCCTCGGCGACCGCGACGACGAGCACTCCCCCGTGGCGGCCGTGATCGACGCCTCATTCGCGCGCAAGTACTTCCCCGGCGTCGACCCGGTGGGCCAGCGCATACACGTGGGGCTTTTGGACATGAAGGCGGAGATCGTCGGCGTGGTCGGCCACGTGGAGCACTGGGGGCTCGGGGACAAGAAGCATGAGACCTTGCAGGCCCAGCTTTACCTTTCGGTCTGGCAGGTGCCCGATCGCTTCTGGTCGCTGCTCTCGAGCGGCTCCGGCTACGTGGCCCGCACCACCGCGGCGCCGCTTGGAGTGATGAGTTCGATTCGCGAGGCGGCCGCGAGGGCGGATGCGAGCTCGGTGGTGTATGGGGCCCGGCCCATGGAGGAGGTCGTGGCCAATTCGATCGCGACCCAGCGGCTGGCCATGATCATGCTCAGCCTCTTCTCCGCGGTGGCCCTGCTGTTGTCGGCCATCGGGATCTATGGCGTGATCTCGTATCTCACCGGCCAGCGCACCCAGGAGATCGGCATCCGGGTGGCCCTGGGGGCATCGGGCGGCGACGTCCTGCGCATGGTGATCGGCGAGGGCATGAGAATCACCGTGGTCGGCGTGGTCCTCGGCATCGGGGCAGCCCTTGGGCTGACTCGGCTGCTGGCGACGCTGATCTACGGCGTGGGCGCCTGGGATCCGGTCACCTTCGTGGGTGTGGCCCTTCTCCTGACGGGCGTCGCACTCTTCGCCTGCTACATCCCGGCCAGACGCGCCATGCGCGTCGACCCCATGATCGCCCTCCGCTACGAATAGATCGCGGGCCCATGAAAGGGCTCACCCGCCGGTCGAGGCGTATCGTGCGCCCATGACCGCGCGCACCGAACCGCCCAAAGCCGCCCCCGCGCCTCCCGGATTCTCCGGCCTCGGGCTCGACCCCCGCATCGTGACCGCGCTCCTCGCGCTCGGATACGAAGAGCCGACGCCGGTGCAGCGCGAGGCCATCCCGCCTCTCCTCGCGGGGAGGGACGTCCTCGGCCAGGCTGCGACCGGCACGGGCAAGACCGCCGCCTTCGCGCTGCCGCTGCTGCACATCCTCACACCGGGCGCGGATGCGAAGGACCGGCTCGGCGCGCTCATCCTGGTGCCCACGCGCGAACTGGCCATGCAGGTGGCGGAGGCGGTGCACAAGTACGGCAAGGCCATGGGCATCGCCGCCGTACCCATCTACGGCGGCTCGCCGATGGAGACGCAGTTGCGCGCCTTGAAACGCGGGGTGGATGTGGTGGTCGCGACTCCGGGCCGCGCCCTCGATCACATCCGGCGCAAGAGCCTCAGGCTTGCCGGAATCAAAGTGGTCATCCTCGACGAAGCCGACGAGATGCTCGACATGGGCTTCGCGGAAGACCTCGAAGCCATCCTCAACGAGACGCCGACGGATCGGCAGACGGCGCTCTTCTCCGCCACTCTCCCTCCCCGCATCGCCGAGATCGCGAACAAGCACCTCAAGAACCCGGTCCGAGTCCGCATCGATCGCGAGGTCGTGCCCGCGGGCTCGGCCCCGCGCGTCCGGCAGGTTGCCTACGTCGTGGGCCGCGCCCACAAGATGGCGACCCTCGGCCGCGTGCTCGACGTGGAGAATCCCACCTCCGCCATCGTGTTCTGCCGCACCCGCACCGAGGTCGACGAGCTCTGCGAGTCGCTCAACGGCCGCGGCTATAGGGCCGAGGCTCTGCACGGCGGCCTCTCCCAGGAGCAGCGCGACCGGGTGATGAAGAGATTCCGCGCCAACACCGCGGACCTCCTCATCGCCACCGACGTGGCCGCCCGCGGGCTCGACGTGGAGCACGTGTCGCACGTAGTGAACTACGACGTGCCGACTTCGGCGGAGGCCTACGTCCATCGCATCGGCCGTACCGGCCGCGCCGGCCGCGAAGGAGTCGCCATCACCCTCGCCGAGCCGCGCGAGCACCGTCTGCTCAGGAACATCGAGTTCCTGACCAAGCAGAAGATCCAGATCGCCGCGGTGCCGACGGTGGCCGACCTCCGGGCGCGCCGGATCGAGCTGACCAAGGCGTCGCTGCGGGAGACCATCCTCGCGGGCGACCTCGACCATTTTCGCCCCGTGGTCGATTCGCTGGCCCAGGAATTCGACATCATGGACGTCGCGGCCGCCGCGGTGAAGATGGTGGACGCGGAGGACGGCGCGGAGGTCGAGGAGATTCCCTCGGTCACCATCCGCCCGGACCGGCCCGAGCGGCCCGGCATCGGCGGGAAGCCTGGCTTTGGGCCACGCCATGATCGCGGACCCGCGCCCCGGGCAGGCGCCGCCGGAATGAAGGAAGGCAAACCGCCAGGCAAGGGCTTCAGCAGGAAGCGCATCACCCCGGAATGGGATGTCGCGCGCCTGTACATCGGCGCCGGCCGCGCCGCCGGTGTGCGGCCGGGAGACCTCGTGGGCGCGATCGTGAACGAGGCCGGGGTCGACGCGCGCGCCATCGGCGCGATTCAGATCACGGATCGCTTCTCGCTGGTGGAGGTTCCGGCGGACATCGCGGACGGCATCATCGAGACGTTGCGGGCCACCACCATCAAGGGAAGGCGGGTGCCGGTCCGCCGCGATCACAAGCAGGACTGGAAGAGCTGACTCCGGCCACCCGGCCCGTGCACTCGAGGTGAGCGCCTTACTTTCGACCGAACGCTTCGCGGGCGCGGAGGATTCACGGTTCTCTAGCCAGACAAGGGCTTCAGAGGCGGCGCATGCGGTCCCACAACGCGCCGGCCGCGACCAGCGCGCGCTCCCGGATGTCGTCGAGAGCGGCGGCGGCGCGAGCCCGGGCGGCCTCGTCGGGAGGCGACACAAGTCCGCTGAAGCGCTCCGTGAGGAGCCGCGCGCCCGCCGCGGGACGGCTTTGGGCCCGCTCGGCATCGTCCCCGTTAGTCGCGGACTCTTGCCGCA
>JAIBCN010000050.1 GCA_019694155.1 Vicinamibacteria bacterium
CCGGAGCCTGCGCTTCCATGGCCACCGACGGCTCCGCCCACTCGACCATCGCGGGCCTGAGCGACGGGTCGGGCGCCACCACCGCCTCGGCCGCGGCGAGAGGCACCACCAGGGCGAGGGCGGCGACGACGCCGATCACCTGCGCCCGCCGCGGCGGCGTCACGCGATTGCGCGCGGCGTCGAGGACCGCGAGCATCCGTCCTTCGAGCTGACGGGGACGCGCCATGCTCACCACCAGAGCGGGAGAGCGATAGCCGCCCAGGCTGTAGGCGATTTCGAGCAGATGCCCCGCGTAGTCGCGCGCCGCCGTGCCCGCGCTCAGCACGCGGTCGTCGCACGCGATCTCGCGCTCCACGCGCAGACGCCGCGCCGCGAACCACACGCCGGGATGCATCCAGTAGGCGGCGCAGGTCAGCTCGGCCACGAGCTGGGTCAGGCAGTCGCGGCGGTCGATGTGGGCCAGCTCATGAAGGAGCACGGCGCGCCGGCGGTCTTCGGACCAGGTGTCGGCGATGGCGGGAATGAGGACGGTCGGCGTGCGCACGCCGAAGGCCATCGGCATGTTGCGGTCGAGGCTTCGCAGCAGCCGCACCGGCCGCGCGACGCCCATGCGCTCCTCGCACTCGCGGAGGAGCGCGAGCCACTCCGGATCGGTGACCGCCGCCGACTGGCGCACCAGGCGGCTGAGGATAAAGCGTCCGCGCGCGAGGCGCAGCCCGAGCAGGCCCACGCCCGCGAGATACACCGCGAGTGCGAGAGTGGCGGCGGGGATCGAGCGTGGAGCGCTCGACCCTTCAGGCGCGGCATCGACCGACGACGCGGAGGTGAGGGGGGCGGCGGCCATGACCGAGGTCGCGGTGGTCGCGTCGAATGAATCCTCATCGTCCGCCACGGGCTCCGCCGCGGGCGCGGGTGTCGCGGCCATGAAGCGAATGGGAATTCCCCAGGCGGGAACGATGGCCGAAAGCACGGGCAGGAGGAGAGCGCCGCCCAGGGCAAGCGTCCACACGAGATGCCGGGTGGCCGCCGAGGTGCGCCGGCGCAGAAGCACGTTGATGACGGCCGCCGCCCCGAGGAGAAGGGACGCCTTGACGACGATGGCGAGCACGAGTGTGTTCATCGCTTGTCTCCCGTTTCACGAACCTGCTTCAGCAACGCGTTGAGACGCCGGTACTCGGCGTCGGAAAGAGGGGCGTTCGCGCTCTCGAGGAGCGCCGCCATGGCCGACCCCGGCGAGTCGTTGAAGAACGTGCGCACGAGGTGCTTCAAAGCCGACCGGCTCGCCGCCTCGGGCGAGGCGGTGGGGAAGTAGACGAAGCGCGGCCCGTCATACTCGCGCCGCACCAGACCGCGCTCGATCATGATCTCGAGCAGCTTCCGCACGCTCGAGGGACTCGGCGCGTCGGGCAGCTCCGCCCGCAGCTCCTCGACGGTCGCCCCCTGCCGCCGGTGCAGCGTGTCCATGATCTGGCTCTCCCGCCGCGTGAGGTCGATAGTCCTGATCCTGCTCATCGTCGCTGTGTCCTCCCAAGGGGCGAAAATTTTCGCCACGAGCGAAGATATTCGCCCCCCGCCCCAAATGTCAAAGCCTTTCGCGTACCGTTTTTTTGAACGCCCCCGGGTCCTGCCGCGAACTAACGCAGCCGAACCGCCCGGACTCCCGCCCCATTCCCATCCGTGGAGCTGAGATACATCATCCTCACCCCGTCCGCCCGCACGATCACATTCGGATTCCCCCCGGGAATCCCGGTGAGCGCCGACGTCCGAAACTCCAACCCATCCCCTGACGTCGCCGCATAAAGGCCCGCCGCTCCCTGGAACGAACTCCCCGAAGCCGTCTGCACGAAGTACCAGGCGGTCACCGTGCCATCCCCGTTACTGATGGCGAAGGGATCCGTCGCGTTCTGATCCAGGAACGGCGCCCCCGGCCCGATGCGCACGCCGGGGTCCATCGTCCAGGTGACCTGATCGACGCTGGTGGCGCTCTTCATGGGTGTGGCGGGGTCGGCCGGCGTGTCGCGCAGCGCGCTGAAGTACATCCGATACCCGCCGCCCGGCCGCGAGACCACGCTTCCCGTCGTGGTCGCCCGCACGCCCGCCTGGGCCGCGGTGATGCGCAGGCCCGGCTCCTGACGCCAGACGACGTGATCGGCGCTCGTGGCCGACGCGATGCCGTTGTCCTGCATGTAGAACATGCGAAGCCCGCCCGCTATCGGCACCACTCGCGGCTCGCCCCAGGGCGTCCCCATCGTGTTCGTCGCCGCGTCGGGCAGAAGCGTGCACGCCCCCTCCACCCTGAACGCGGTTCCTTCGGCGTCGGTGGACACCGCCCTCCACACACCCTGGCCGTCCACGTGGACGAAGAGCCGGATGCGCCCATCGGGAAGCAGCACACCGGTGGGGTCGCCGATGATGGAACTGCTCGGCCGCCAGAAGTCCGTGGGCGAGAGCACGCGCCCCAGATCCACGAAGCCGCTCGAGTTCTCCGGGGTGGAGGCTTGGGAGGGCGAAGGAGCGAACGAGGGGGAGGACGCGTTCCCTCCGCATCCCATGAGGACGGGGAACAGACACGCCGCAAGAATCGCGCGCGGCGCCACACGGCCCGGCCTTGGGCTCCAGAGCGCCCCGTCGGCGCATTCGATGGACCTCATCGGCTCAATCCTAAGGCCTCGGAGAGCCGCCCTTCGCACCTCCTTCTCGCTCACGGCACCCAGAACTCGGAAGGCATCGACGCGAGACTGTGAGGCCAGTATCACCGTGATACCATTCGTCGGTGCCGCGGAAGATACGCGAGCTGATGGCTGAACTGGTTCGCGCCGGCTTCGTGGACCGAGGCGGCAAAGGTTCTCATCGGAACTTCCTGCATCCCAAAGGCATCCGGGTCACCCTTTCGGGTCGCGCGGGAGACGACGCGAGGCGCTACCAGGAGGAAGAAGTTGCACGGCGCATCGCCGCGGCCCGGTCAACGGGGGGAGGAGGAAGATGAAGCGTGAAAAGAAGGCGGTCGGCCGCGACTACCTGCGAGTGGTGGAGTGGAGCGCCAGGGACCGCTGCTATATCGGAAGCGCTCCGCCGCTGATCGGGCCTTGCTGCCACGGTCCTTCGGAGCAAAGCGTCCTCAAGCAGTTGAAAGTCATCGTCGAGGAGTGGATTCGTCTCCGCGATGCGGAGGGGATCGTTCTCCCCCCTCCGGAGAAGTCCAGCGCCTACAGCGGCCGGTTTGTGCTTCGGGTTCCTCCCCCGGTCCATCAGGCGCTGGCCCTTCAGGCCAAGCTGGCCGGGAAGAGCCTCAATTCCTACTGCGCGGAGCGCCTGGCTCGATACGGGTCGTAGACGCTCCCTCCGCGCCGGGAAAGACGCTCGCTACCTGAGGCGCCGCAATTCGGCCTCCGCCAGGATGAAGCCGAACGCCGGCCATCCCTCCTTCGCTCGGACCGCTCGCTCGAACCAAGCGCGCGCGCCGGTCTTGTCGCCCTGCACGAGGAGCCAGTTCCCGGCGCCGTACGACAGTGTCGCGATCTGGACATCGTCGGTGTCGGCCGGAGTCAGGAGCTTGTCGGGTGTGACCGCGCCCGCGTAGAGCTCAAGGCGGCGCGTGTAGCCGTAGTCCCTGGGCAGCGTGGGTGAACGTCGATCCAGGACGGCCTTCGCTTCCGCCTTGCGGCCGGCTCGGCTCAGGGACATCCAGAGCCAGTCGGTCGAACCCGCGAGTTCGTTCGGGTCCGGAGCGATCGGTTGAGCCTTCGCGAACGACGCGGCCGCGTCCGCGAATTCCCCGCTCAGGTACTGCAAGACGCCGAGGTGGAACCACGCGCCATACAGCGCCGGGGCCAGCCGAACCGCGCGGGTGAGATCGGCGCGGGCCCGGTCGAACTCGCGGATGGAGATGTAGCGGTGGCCTCGCCATCGCAGGAGCAGCGCGTTGTCGGGCTCGATCTCGAGGCCGCGCGTGAAGGTGGCAATGGCTTCGCGGAACTGGCGCGCGCCCGACTCGGCCACACCCAGCTCGATGATGCGGCTGACGCTCCTCGGTTCGGCGGTGAGCGCCGCTCGCGCCTTGACCACGGCCTCGGTATCCGGAAGGGACCGGTAGGCGGCACCTGAGGGCGCCGAGTACTGCACGGGCTGGAGGTCCGTCTCGCACGCCGGCGGAACTCCCGCCACTTTGGCCAGCGGCTTCCGTCCGTGGCGCGCGAGGACCGCATTGAACGCCGTGAGACCGCTGTCGGCGGCGCTGCTCCATTGCGCCTGCGCGCTGGTCAGGTCCCGGCACGCGGCGTCGTAGGCCGCAAGCGTCGGCGCGGTCGGCGCGTGATCGCCTTTGTCCTGCGCCGTCAGTTGCCCCACCAATCTCAAGCTGAGGGCGCGGAAGGTCAGAGCGTTCGGCCGCTCTGCACCGGCCACCGCGTCGAGTGTGGTGTACAGAGTGGCGGCGGCCTTGGTCACTTCGTCCGGAGCGCCCGACGTGGCGGCCTCAACCGCGGCGCGCAGCGCGTCCGCGCGCTGCTGCATCTCCCACGCCGCGTCGATCGCGTGATCAAGCCGCATGAGGAGAGTGTGCTGCGCGTCGAGGTCGGCGGGCGTCGCCTTCGATCGCGGGTCGTTGCGCACCGTGACCTTCTGTTCATATCGCGCGCCATCCACGGTGAGCCGGAGGGTGTAGACGCCAGGAAGGGCCAGCGGCCCTTCGGGTGAGGCTGGAGTCAGGCCGGGATTCGCGTTGATCTCGAACTCGTGAGTGAAGACCTTCGGCGCGTCGTAGCGCAGGTCCCAGTTGACGCGATTGGTCCCGATCGACGTCGGCATACCGGCCGGACGCGCGAGCCAGTACTCAGGGAACGGGATGCGGGAAATCTCGGGGAGGGGCGGGATCGGCGCGCTCGACAGGCGGCGAACCACCTTGGCCCCGGCGTCCAGCACCTCGAGGATGATTTCGCCTGAGGGCGCAGCGCCGAGCCAGTAGTCGACGATGACGCCGTCCGGTGGATTCAGGGCGTGCGGAATCTCGGGGGGCAGAGGCGTGTCGTCGTTGACGTTGCGGCGAACCCGAACGGCCTCGGACGGAGTGAACAGCCGGGCGCGCGCAGCCTCCATCCCCGGCGTGAGCTCGCGCAGCAGCGCGTAGTCGTCGAGCACCCAGATGCCGCGGCCGTACGTGCCGACGATGAGGTCGTTGTCCTTGATGGCGAGGTCCCAGCACGGCGCGTCGGGCATGTTGAGCCTCAGCGACTGCCAGTGATCGCCGTCGTCGAACGACACGCGAACGCCCGACTCCGTACCGACGAACAGCAGACCGCGCCGCTTCGGATCGGCGCGGATCACGCGGGTGACGCTGCCGCTCACCTCATCGACGGGGAGCCCCTCGTTGATCTCGGTCCAGGTGGCGCCGAAGTCGCGCGTGCGGAAGAGATGCGGGCGATGATCGCCAAGGCGGAGGGACTCGATGGCGGCGTAGGCGGTCCCAGCGTCGAAGGGCGAGGCCTCGAGGCCCGAAACGTTGGCCCGCGCGGGAGTCGGGAGGCTCGCGATGCTGACGTTCGTCCAGGTCTTCCCTTCGTCGCGTGTGAGGTGGATGAGACCGTTGTTGCTGCCCACCCAGATGGTGCCCGGGGCAACCGGCGACAACGCGAGGCTGACGATCGCGTCCCGCGGTCCGGCCGGGCGCGGCGGATTCGCCTGCGCCGCTTCGGGGCGCAGCGCGAGATCGGGACTGATCGTCGTCCAGTGCGCGCCTCCATCGGTGGTCACGGTGAGGACGTTGAGACCGGCGAAGAGCTTCGACTTGTCCCACGGCGCGAACGCGATCGGCATGTCCGTAGTCGCGCGCATGGGAGAGGCGGGATCCAGCGAGGGGCTGACGTTCATCCACTGCTCGCTCGGATAGCTGATCTTCTGGACGCCGTTGCCGCTCGAGTAGACGATGTCCGGGTGCAGTGGATCGGGCCGGATCGTGCCCCACTCCCAGCCGTTGACGGCGTTCCAGTCGAACATCGTCACCGCTCCATAGTTGCCGCGGGTGCGCGTGCGGATGGCGCCCGTGTCCTGCTGCGTCCCGTAGATCCAGTACGGGAAGCTGTCGTCCGCGGCCACATGGTAGATCTGCGCGGTCGCCTGGTTGTACCAGGTGCTCCAGGTAGCGCCGCCGTCGAGAGTGATGGTGGCGCCCTGATCGAGGCCAAGGAAGATCCGCTTGCCGTCGGTCGGATCGATCCACAGATGCTGCGGATCGTCACCGCCCGGCGCGCCCTTGAAGCCCGTGAACGTTTTCCCACCATCCACGGACTTGTAGCTCGAGGTCTGAAGCGTGTACACGATGTCCGGGTTCTTCGGGTCCACCCACACCCCGCACATGTAACCGCCGCTCATGATGCGAGGATCGTCCGCCGCCATCCGTCGCCACGTGGCGCCGCCGTCGTCGGAGCGATACAGGCCCTGATCTCCGATCAGAAACACGCGCTGGGCGTTGGTGTTCATCGCCACCGCGACCGACGTGCGGCCCGACAGACGCGGCAGGCCGTTGCCTGACAGCTCCATCCAGGTGACGCCGCCGTCGGTGGACTTGAAGAGGGCGGTGCCCGTGGAAGCGCCTTCCGGTCGCTTCTGCTGCCCGAACTGCCACGACCGCAGCTTGTCGACCGGATAGTCCGCGGGCACGAAGTAGCGCATCGTGGTCGCGAACACCACGTCGGGCATGTCGTGCGCGCGGGTGACGAACTGTCCCCCGGTCTCGCCGTCGACGTAGATCACGCGGGTCCAGGTGCGGCCGCCGTCCGTGCTGCGGAATATGCCGCGATCCTCCGACTTGCGATGCGGGTCGCCGGCCGCGGCGAGCAGGAGCACGTCCGCGTTCCGGGGATCGACGCTGATCGAAGGGATGTGCTTCGTGCGGTCGAGGCCGAGGTGCTGCCAGGTCTTTCCCGCGTCGGTGGACTTGTAGACGCCGTTTCCCTGTTCGATCGTGCCCGCGGTGATCATGTCGCCGGTGCCCACGTAGACGACGTCGGGGTTCGAGGGCGCCACCGCGACGGAGCCGATGGAGGAGACGTCGCGGACCGAGTCGAACACGGGAAACCACGTGGCGCCGGCACTCGTGGTCTTCCAAACGCCGCCGCCCGGATAGCCCGCGTAGAAGACGCCGGGCTGGCCGATCGCTCCCGCGGTTGCCGACACGCGCCCGCCGCGGAACGGGCCGACGCTGCGCCAGCTCAGGCCCGCGTAAAGGCGGGGGTCGATCGTGGGTCGAGGTGGCGCCGACTCCGGCTGGGAGAGCGCGGGTACGGCCAGGCAGGCGAGGGCGAGGCTGAGATGGACCTTCGGGCGCAGAGACATGCCGGCGATTATGACCGCACTGATTCCCCAACGATGAGCGGACCCCGGACGGCGCAAGGCAACCCGCAGGGGGCGCACTAGGCTTCTGCAACGTGGGTCACAAGGAGCCGGCCGTGGCCTGCTGCTCGAACGCGATCGAAAGGAGGCGGCGGGCGCAAACCACGTCCGAGAGATTCTCGACCGTCCACTCGCGAGGACCGAATGTCTCGGCGGCGCGGTTGTGACGCGAGAGGAGCGAGCGGAGTTCGTCCAGCGTGACCCATTCGGCTCCGGTTGCCGGCGTGAGCAGAGGGCACGATGAGCTTTGAACCGTGACCACCCAATCCCGGACGGGGCGTCGCGGATTCCAGACGAGCGTCGGAACGTCCATGGCCCACGCCTCGGCAAGGGCAATCCCTTGGGTCTCGGAGGTCGAGAGGAAGACGGCCAGCCGAGTCTGGTCGAGCACCGCTCGATACTCGCCGGGCGAGTAACGGCCGTATCGCACGATCGCGGGCGCCAGCCCCGCTTCCGCGAGGGCGTCCATGACCGCAGACGGATCGTGGGTGTCTGAGTTCTTGACGTAGACCAGGCCCACCCGACGGCGTCCACCGGAGGGCCGCCAGGCATCGATGTCGACCCCCGCGGGGCAGACCCGGAGCTTCGGCGCCAGTCGCGGCGCGGCCGCGGCGAAGAACTGCCGCACCCAGTCGGACGCGACGATTGCGACATCGACCTCGGAGGCCTGGAGAATGCGGTCACCGCGGTCAGGATCGTCGACGATGTTCGGGCCGGCGAGAATCCGGTCGACCCGCCCCTCTCGGCGCCACTGAATGGCACGGCCCAGCGAGTCGGGGCCGCCCGGCACATACACGACTCGTGCGCATTCTTCGCGAACGGGGTTCTCATTGAACCCGATGCCCAGCTGGGTCAGCCCGGCTCGCAGGCTGCGCTGGACCGCGGAGGGACCATGCGAAGCCTGCCCGCGCGGCCGGTACTCGAGCGCCAGCATGCAACGGACTCCGAGGAAGCGTGCGCTGCGCTCGACTCGCCGCTGCGGCGGACCATCCTCCGTCAGAAGAGTCAGGGCGACCGACCCGCCGCGAAGGCCCGCACTTGCGTGGGGTGAGCCGGAGTCCATCGCGAAACTCTCGCTGCGCCTAAATCTCGCCGGGCAGATAGCAGGTCACGTCGTACGGTTCCATGACCACGTAGTAGCCCTGCCCGGCGAGTCGCCGGACACAGCCCTCAAGCACCGGGGGAGTCATGATGCCGCTGGACAGCCCGTGCTCGAAGCGGATGATCTTGGGCTTGATGCGCCCGAAATCGATCGAGTGGACGATCTCGGCATCGTAGCCCTCGGCGTCGATCTGCAGGAGGTCGAGTTCACGCACGGCGAAACGATCGAGCAGTTCAGTGAGCGTGAGGCACGGCGCCTCCTCGGTCGTGATGGCCGAGGACGGAACGCCTCCGAGTTTGTGGTGGTCGGGATTGACCGACGCGATGCCTCGTGCCCAGTCGGGCAGTTCGCCCTCGAATTGGGGAGCGACACGGTGAAGGGTCACCGACCTCTCCGACGCATGGATCGCGACATTCACCGGGCGGACACCGGGGAACGCGCGGTACGCGGCTTCGAGCCTGGCGAAGAGATCGGCCAACGGCTCGACGACAACACCGGACACCCGATTGCGTGTGACGAACCCATAGATGGGGTCCGCGAACGTGCCGTCGTTCGCGCCGATCTGAACGAAGAAGAAGCGGGAGCCCGACCGCTTGAGGCGCCGATAAAGAAGGGGCTCGAGGGGACTGAATTCGTCGACGGGGGCGACCCGTCGGCCGAAGCGTCGCAGCGCGCCGTCGAGCCCGGCCAGCAGCCGGCGAGCAATGCGCCGACGGGCCTCCGTCAACTGCATGGTCCGGCCGCACCCGATGACAGCGGCCGCTCGGACCGACGCCCGCAGGCACGCCAGAGATGCGTTCCGGAACGCGCAAAGAAGCAGCAAAGGTCGACGGGGTTGACAGTGGGCATCGAGGAGCGGATCCAGCAGATCACCCGATCGGGCGGATCACGGGGCTGGAGCGTAAGCGAAACGAGGGCGGTGCGCCACTTAAAGTGCGCGGCCCGCTGGCTACAGCTGCCCCGTGATCTCTGGCGGCCCGATGTTCGGCTCGCTCATCCTCCCGGCCTTCGGGTAGCGGGGCCGTTCCCTCGATGACCTGCGCCCAACGGCTCCTGGCTTCCATTCGACGCCGTTCATTGAAGGCCCTCATCCTTGCGGACACGCTGGGACCATCGACGGAGTCGAGGAGACGCGTCAACTCCTCGAAGGAATCGAACAGAGTGACGAACGGAAAGGTGTAGATGTCGTGCAGGGGGAGCCAGGCCTCGACGTTGCGTCCGTCATTCGGATCGGGGAGGGTCCCTCCCCGCCGCCCCACCGGGCTCGGGCCGAAACCCTCGCCCGTCAACTGTGACAGCGCCCGGCCGTCGCGCTGGAGCTGCAGCAGGAACCTCGGGGTGGGAGCGAACTGGGGCACTCCCAGCCAGAAGTGCTCGAAGAAGGACATCGCCGAAGCGTTGTAGGGGATGATGACATGGGCGCGGACGCGGGCCACATCGTCGTAGGCGTATCTGGTGAAGCGGTCTCGGATGAAGTGGGCGTTCGGCAATCGGCTCGCGCAGGCGCGTCCGGTCTCGGCTTCTCCGAAGACGAGGACCTCGCTGCGGCCGGGCGACCAGGCCGAGGACACGTGCTGATCCACGTAGGCGCACACGCTCGGGATCAGAGTGGGTCGAATCCCCGTGAAGTACTCGAAATAGGCGGCGTCGTAGGAGTTGTTAGCCACGAAATGGGCGAGCCCGCGCGAGTTCCGCTTGACAAGGAGGCGGGTGAGCGCCTCCCATTCCATGGGTGATGAGGAGAAGGGAATCTCGTAGCGGATGCACAGGACGGAGATCAAGGGCCGTCGGAGCCACTGATAGGCGAGGGCCAGCGAGGGAGCGTAGGTGGTGATCCCCCCGGCGTAACCGGCGAACCCTCGCGCGGTCAGCCACAGGCGCAGCGACGTCCACGGGCGCCGTATGTCGTGTTTCCAGCCGTCGGCCCGAATCGGCCCGTACGACGGCATCATCGGGCGGCCGAGCGCCCAGGAGTGGCCGGAGAGATTGTTGATGTTGATCTGATGACCCAGGCCGGTGAAGAAGTCGTTGACGTCTTCGATGACCGCGACGTGGAGGTCGACGTTGTGGAATCTCAAGAGGCTTTCACCACGGCGACGAAGTCCCTGGAAAGCGGAGGATCGACGCGGCCCGTGGTTCGGCGTCGCGCGAGTTCTCGCTCGATAGGGCTCCAGGGGCGGTCAGGCAAGAGGAGCTGACTCTACCGAACGTGGCCCTCGTTCCTGGCGACCCCGGTCGAGCCGCGCGAGGTTCGACGAGCCGACAGCCATTACCCTTGCAGGACGCTTTTCTGTTGGGGAGCTTTCCACGTGAATATTTCAGTTTGTATCACCTGCTGGCGGAAGGACATTCATTTGGCGCCACGGTGTCTGGAGTTCTTCCAGCGCCAGACACGACGGCCGGACGAGATCGTCGTCTCCGCGAACGGAATTCCACCGTGGAAACATCGAGGTTACCTCGATGAATTCAGACAGCTGGTGTCCTGCGACCTGAAGCTGGTTTCGACCTGGAGGCGGCTCAATCCAGCCGGTGCGCGGAACATGGGTTTTCCCGCGTGTCGCGGTGACATCATCGTGTTTTTCGATGTGGACGACCTGCCGCATCCGGAGAAGATTCGCCTTACGGAGTTCATCTTCTCTCGACACGACGTCGACCTGCTGGCTCACGACTATCTGTCGAAACAACCCCTCGCCGTGTTCGACCGCCAGTGGGAGGTTGATTGTGAAGCGGTGCCCGTAACGAGCGATCTCATCGTTGACCCCGATCCGCGTAGCACGAACGTCTTGCCCCTCAAACCCGACGGCAGTGGTCATTACGACATGCATCAAGCGCACGTCGCGGTCAGACGGAGCGTCCTGGATCGCATTCGTTTCAACGAATCACGGACCTTCTTTCGTCGCGAGGATGGCAAGTTCTGTCAGGACGTCTTGAAAGCGGGATACAAGCTCCTCTATGCGAACTGCAAGCTGGTGAACTACCTGTAGCGGTCGCGACCCCCGCGATTGAGCGTGCGATGCCGCGGTTGGGCTAGCCTCGCGTTCATGGCTCGCCGCCGAACTCTCCCGCGCAGAGCCTGGACGCGATGACAGCGCCCAAGGGCGGTTCGAGAGTCATGGGCGCCCTGCTCGCATTCGCGCTTCTGGTTCCGATCGGGCGCGGGCTTCTCCGGGGCGGCTTCGACCTCGTGAGCGCCGGGCCGTACGAGGCTCGACGAAATGCGGCGGCGTTCCTGGGGCTCGACGTGCGACAGGTGTCCGCGCGCGTCGATCAGATTGTGGGCCCGACCAGCCCCTTGAGCCTGGGCCCGTCGTTCCTTGCGGAGCGGCCGTTTGGCGCCGATTTCTGGTACCAGGCGACCTACGCCTTCTATCCGCGTCGTGTCGTGCCGTCGTCGTCGCACATTCTGGAGATCCGACGGACCGGCGGTCTGAACGAGGGGGCTCTTCTCGGTCGAATCGATGATCAGCGATCGCTCGTGCTGCTTGGCCCTTCCGAACCTTCGCCGGGCTCGGCGGGGGTCACGGAGACGGAGCCTGACCCATGGGGGATCGGCGTTGCGGCAGCCTCCGTCCTGGGTCTTGGCCTGCTGGTCCGCGTGCTCCTTCGCCGGTCGCGCCGCTCGATCATGGAGGCCATCTTGACGGGAGCGCTTGCCCTGGGCATCGCCGCGCATCTGGCAACCTGGCTTCAAGTCCCTGTGCCCTGGCGTTGGCTGAGTGCGCTCGGCGTCGTTGTCGTGGCCCTTGCCGCGGTGCAAGGGCGCGATCACGCCCTCCGTGCCGTCGCGAGGTGCTGGACGCGCCGGAGCCCATGGGGCCTTCTCCCCCTGCTCGTGGCGCTTCTCCCGGTGTGCCGGGCCTGGCTGATTCCTCCCACCGAATGGGACGGGAGGTTCATCTGGCTCTTTCACGGGGCTCAGCTGCATTTCTCGGGTTTTCTCGACGTGGCCGAGTCCGCCACCTTGACGCCGCTGCAGCCGACCTACCCTCTTCTGATGCCGGCGTTTTTCTCATTCGGGTCGACCTGGCGCGAAGGCTTCAACGAACGGACCGCGGTGCTCCTGGGCGTGCTGCTGCACGCCTCGGTGGTTGCGGCCATCGGCAGGATGACCATGTCGCGAATGGGAGCTGCGCGAGGAGCCCTCTTCACAAGCCTGTGCGCCGGCCTTTCGATGGGGCGTTCGGCGGAGGCCTACGCCGACGGCCTGCTCGCTTCGACGCTGGTGCTCGAATTCCTCGCCTTCGAACGGGCGGCGACGGCTCGGCTCGGCTGGCTCGCTCTCGCCTGCGCCGCACTCACCAAACGCGAGGGCCTTCCGCTGGCCCTCATCGTTGCGGTGGTGCAGAGAGGCTTCGGTGAGTGGAGAGCCGCTGCCGCCTGGCTCTCTCCCGCGCTCTTTCACGTGTTCTGGAGCCGCTTCATCGGATTCAGCCACGAGATGGATTCGCCCCGTCTGCCCCTGGACCTTGTGGACTTGATGAGTCGCATCTATCTGATCGCTCGGAAAGCGGCCGGAGTTGTCGCTCGAAACACGCTTTACGGAGTGGCCGCGATCGGCCTGGTCACGCTGGCCTTGCGACCCGTTGCTGGGGCCGGGACCGCCGCCTCCGCACGCCGGGTGGCCGTGTGGCAGCTCGGCTTCCTCCTCATCACGTTTCTCGTGACGCCGCAGCCCCTGGCCTGGCACCTGGATACGGCCCTCAGCCGGCTCGCCCTGCACCCCGCCAATTTCGCCATCCTGAGCGGCTTCGCCGCATGGCATGCGGCGGCCCGCTCCCGAACCGGAACCCCCGGCAACCCGGGCGGGCCAGCGGGGGGCTCCGGATCCTGAGCGCGAAGCGCCCCTTGGGCTCGCCCGAGGCCTCGCGCGGTCGTGTAGATTTGCGACCAAACCGCGACCGTTTCGTCTGCCCTCACTCCGCCCTGCGCATCAGCGGCGGAGACTCCATCAGGCCTCGCCTGCTTCCATCCAACGCGAAGACGTAAGAAGGAGAGTTATGACGTCAAGAAGATCGCTCACCGTTTCCTTTGCGACTCTGTCGCTCGCGACCGCGGCTCTCATGAGTTACGGCTCGCCCGCGTCCCCGAACGAGTCCCAGACTACAAGCGCCCCGACCGTTGCAGCGCCCCAGGCAAGCAAGGGAGGAATCAGGCTGGTGGTCTTCAACGAGGGGAGGCCCGGCCTGCTCACCGAGCGCGGCGTGGTCGACGTCAGCGGCCTGGTGCGGCCCCTTGGCGGGCACGACGCCATGCAGGCGATCATCACCCGCTACGACGAACTCAAGCCGCAGCTGTTGAAACTGGCGGCCGACGGCCCCGCGAAGCCGCTTTCGTCCGTCACCTTAAAAGCCCCGGTTCCACGCGCGAAGCTGCTGGCCATGGGCGGCAACTACCGCGAGTTCGGCGCGCGCAAGCCCGAGCCGATGTGGGGCTTCATCAAGTCCACCGACTCCATCCTTGGCTCCGGCGCCACCGTCGTCCTGCCCGAGATCGACGCCAACATCTTCCACCACGAGGCTGAGCTGGTCGTGGTCTTCGGCAAGGCCTGCAGCAACGTCCCCCAGGACAAGGCCATGGATTGTGTCTTCGGCTTCACCGGCGGCATCGACGTGTCCGCCCGCATGCCCCCGAACCCCAACGCCACCGGCGGCGGACGCGACATCACGAAGATGGTGCTCTCGGCCGGCAAGTCCTACAACGGCTTCTCGCCGATCGGCCCCGTCATCGTCCCCAAGGACGAGATCGGCGACCCGCAGAACCTCGACATCAAGCTCTGGGTCAACGGCGAGCTGCGCCCCAACTACAACACCTCGGATGCGGCGCACTCGATCGCCGAATCGATCGCCTGGGCTTTGGCGATCACGCCGGTGCAGCCGGGCGACGTGCTCTTCATGGGCACCAACCACCAGGGCCTGGGTGCGATGCAGGACGGCGACAAGGTCGAGCTGGAGATCAGCAAGATCGGCCGCCTGACCGTCATGGTGGCGGACCCGTCCAAGCGCCGCTGGCCGCGCGGCGTCGACGAGGCCACGGCCGAGGGCGTGCGCAACGGCACCGGCGCCCCGGGCTCGAAGTCAAGGCCCTTGAAGTAGAGCGGGGCGTAGACGTTCCGCGCCGCACATCCCCCAAAGGGCGGATCCAGAGTTCGTGGTTTCCGCTGATCGAGAGTGACGCTCACGGTCCTGCGACAAAGGACCGGAGCGCCACGACGTCTACTTCGCCCGGAAATCGAGCGCGAGCGTCATCCTGCTCGTCACGTCCGCCGGCTTGTAGGTCCACTGTCGCACCGCGGTGATCGCCGCCTGGACGAAAGCCGGGTCCGTCTTGGCGGTGCTCTCGGTCTTCAACGGCGTTACGTCGGTCACCACGCCGGCCGGATTGATGACAACCTCCAGAAGGACGATGCCGGAAAGATTCTTTCCTTTGAGGGCTTCCGGGTAGATGGGGTTGACGTTGCCGGTCTTCATCCGCTCCGCGAGCGAGAGCTTCTGAACGCTCTTCTGCGCACCGTCATCGGCGGAACGTGACGTGAGCACGGCGGAGGACGTGATGGGCCGACGCGGAGACAGTGACACCGAGCATCGACAAGGAGGCGCATAGAACACGGACGGCGGCGAGGTTGGGCATGGTTCGTTTCTCCAGGGTAGCGAGGGATCGAAGCCGGGCGCAGAGCGAGTCGGCGCCCGACACGGCGGGTGCGAGAGGGTGCGATCGAGTGGCGAGCGAGATCAGGAGCTCGCGATACGCGGCGTGGTCGCCGACCGTCGCCACCGTCTCGGCGTCGACGGCTTCCTCGCGGCTGTGGCGGACTCGGGTGATAAGTCGCCACATAAGCGGGTGGAACCAGAAGAACGCCCGAAGGACTTCCTCCGCCACAATGGCGAGACCGTGGCGCCGCTCCAGGTGGATCGACTCATGCGCGAGGATGGCGCGACGCCAGTAGTCGGGCATCGACCGGAACGCAGGTGGGACGAGAATCGCCCGGCCGATGAACGAAGCGGACGGCGTCGTGACCTCTTCGGACTCGAGGACGGGGAACGCTACGTCGGGCTCGGTCGCGACCAGCCGCGCCGATCGCGTCAGGATCGCGAGCTGACGACCGCTCCGCGCAACCCGCGCCAAGAACACGGACGCCACGATCGCCCACGCCAGGAACACCCCATTGACGAGAGTGACGGGAGCGCGTTGGATCGAGGCCACGGACTCTTGCGCCATCACGACTAACAGACGGATGGTTGCGGGGTTGGTGTCCGTTGCGCGAGGCCCGGGCAGCACGAAGAAGGCGGGCAGAGCGAGGGCGAGGAGGAGAGTCACGTTCCAGAAGCGGGCCCGCAGGCCTGGCGTGTGTTTCGAAACGAGAAGAAACGTGACCTCTGCCCAGAGCACCAGGAACGCGATGCCGAACGTCCAGCCGAGCGCCAACTGAAGAGCTGTCATCATCGCTTCTTCTCCTTCCGGGCCGTGTCCTTCAGCAGTTCCTTGACCTCGTCGGGGGATAGGTGCGCTTCTTCCACCAGGTGGGCCATCAGGGACTGGGGAGAACCTGCGAAGACGCGGTCGATGAAGTCGCGCACGAGGTTCGCGGTCATGTGCCGCCGGGCCGTCTTCGGCTCGTAGCGGAAATGGCGCCCGTCGGCGACTCGCAAGAGGTGTCCTTTGGCGACGAGGATGTTCATCAGCGTGACGATGGTCGTGTACGCGACCGGCTTCTCGGCGGAGAGGGCGTCGCACACCTCGCGACCAGTGGCCCCGTCGCGGGTCCAGACGACGTTCATGATGCGGAGTTCCTGGCGTGTGAGGGGAGGCGTCATATGATCTACTAAGAACTTAGTAGTTAGTCGCACTGCCTGTCAAGCGGGTCGCGTCGGATTTCGCCGACGGCACATCAGGCACGAGTGGTCGGTGCGGTCGAAGGTCGATCGGATCCCGGTCGCGCGGGCCGGGGGCGTGCGCAACGGCACCGGCGCCCCGGGCTCGAAGTCGAGGCCGTTGAAGTAGAGGGAGGCCCTCGCGGGACTGACCACCTCGGCTACTTCTTCCCGAGTTCCTTTTCGTGGAGCCAGGCGGCGTGCTTCACCGCGCGCTTCGTGCGGGACCACTCTTCGATCATCACGGGGGCCACGTCGCGCAGCTCCTTGAGCATCGCGGGGGTCGCGGTGTCGGCGGCGAGTTCGAGGCGGTGTCCCGAAGGATCGTGGAAGTAGATCGAGTGGAAGAGCTCGTGATTCACGGGGCCGAGGACCGCGAGGCCCAGGCCCTCGAGCTTCTCCTTGGCCGCGAGCAGCGCCTCCATGTCCTTCACCTTGAAGGCGATGTGCTGCACCCAGGCCGGCGTGTTCTCGTCGCGGCCCATGGGCTTCGAGTTCGGGACTTCGAAGAAGGCGAGCACGTTGCCGTTCCCCGCGTCGAGGAAGATGTGCATGTAGGGATCCGGTTCCTTCGTGGAAGGCACGAAGTCCTCGGAGATCGCGAGCAGGAAGTCCATGTCGAGCGTCTTCTTGTAGAACTCGACCGTCTCCTTCGCATCCCGGCACCGGTACGCGACATGGTGAACGCCGTGCAGCATCTCTCCTCCGCCGGCCCTAGAGAACGCCGCGCAGTTCCTGGTCCTTCTCGAGCGACCGGAAGAGCGCGCCGAAGTTGCCTTCGCCGAAGCCGAGGTGATCCTCCCGCTGGATCATCTCGATGAAGATCGGCCCGATGATGTTCTTCGTGAAGATCTGCAGCAGGTAGCCGGTCTCGTCGCCGTCCACGAGCACCTGGTGCTTCTCGATCTTCGCGCGGTCCTGCCGCACGTTCGGCACGCGGTTGAAGACCTCGCGGTAGTAGTCGGCGTCGATCCGCAAGGTCTCTATGGAGCCGCCCTCCAGGCGATCGAGCGACGAGAGGATGTCGTTCGTCTGGAACGCGAGATGCTGCACGCCCGGGCCGTTGTACTCGCGCAGATACTCGGCGATCTGGTCGCGGTCGTCCTTCGGCTGGTTGATGGGGATGCAGAAACTGCCGTCGGGCGAGCGGAGGGCGAGGCTCGTGAGTCCGGTCTTGGCGCCCTTGATGTCGAAGTAGCGCACCTCGGTGAAGCCGAAGACGTCCTTGTAGAAGGACGTCCACTTGTCGCGCTCGCCCGGGGGCACGTTGTTCGTGAGGTGATCGACGCGGAGGAAGCCCTTGTCGGGCTGGGTGCGCGGCGCGTCGAGGGCCACGAAGTCGCGCTCGTAGATCGACGGGCCCGGGGTGAGGGGGATGAAGTAGATGAGGCTCTCGCCGATGCCGAAGATGGCCGGATACGGATGATCGCGGGCTTCGTCGGGCGCCGGACGCGCGCCGCGCTTCACGGCCTCCGCGAGCGCGTGGCCGGCGTCATCCACCCGCCAGCCCATCGAGCAGACGGCGGGGCCGTGCTGCTTCGCGAACGCGGCCGCGAACCCGGACTTCTCGCGGTTCAGCAGGAAGTGGATGTCGTTCTGCTCGAACATCACGATGTCCTTCGCAGGGTGGCGGCGGGTCTTCGAGAAGCCGAAGTCCCAGAAGAGAGTCTCGAAGTCGAGGTTCTTCGACTGACAGAACTCGGTGAACTCGATGCCGCGCAGGCCGATGGGGTTCTCGGACATGAAGGGGTCCCTTCGGGAGATGAATGCAAAAAACCGCGGGACTAGGATCCCGCGGGAATGAGGAACGTTAGCCGCCGGCCCAGTCTCAGGAAAAGCGAATGTTTTTGAGCATGTTCATCGAAATCTGAGAACATCTCCGGCCATGACCCTGGATCTCGAAAGCCTGGCGACGCTCGAGGCTGTGGTGTCGGAAGGCGGCATCGCGAAGGCCGCCGCGCGGCTGCACAAGGTTCCCTCGGCGGTCAGCTACCAGATCGCCAAACTCGAGCGGCAGCTGGGCGCGACCCTCCTCAATCGCGAGGCGTACCGCGTGAAGCTCACGCCGGTCGGAGAGATCCTTCTTTCCGAGGGTCAGAACCTGCTGGCCCGGGCGCGCGAGCTCGAAGCCCTCTCCCGTCAGTTCAGGGAAGGATGGGAGGCGCGGCTGCAGCTCATCGTCGACGGCATCGTGCCCCTCGACTCGATCCTGAGCGCGCTCAAGGATCTCGCGGCCCAGGGCGCGCCCACGCGGGTGCAGGTGAAGGTCGAGTTCCTGCGCGGGGTGCAGCACCGCTTCGAGAAGGACGACGCCGACCTCATGATCGTGAAGGACTACAAGGACCGGCCGCAGTTCGCGAAGGAGCCGCTGCCCGAGATCGAGTGCATCCTCTGCGTCGCCGCCGGGCACCCTCTCGCGAAGCGCAGGAACGTGAGCCTGCGCGAGCTTCAGCAGCACACGGAAGTCTCGGTGCAGGACTCCAGCGAGAGCGGCGCGGACGCGCACATGTTCGGCAGCGAGAGGGTGTTCCTCCTCGACGGCTTCCACGCGAAGAAGCAGGCGCTGATGATGGGCCTCGGGTATGGGTGGATGCCTTCGTACATCGTGGGCCGCGAGATGAAGGAGAAGCGCCTCGTCGAGGTGAAATACAACGGCGGCTCGCGCTACCGCTTCACGCCCCAGCTCGTGCATCACCGCGACCGGCCCCTCGGGCGCGCGGGCACGCGGCTCACTGAGCTCATCCGCGCCCATGCGCGGGCTTAGCGAGGATGCGTGGGGGATGCGTGGAGGATGCGTTTCGATGTTGGGTTGCTTCGGCCCGGTACCGACGAGGTGGGGCCTCGCAATGACGTGAGGGACAAGGGGCGGATAGTGGGGTGGGTTGTGTGGGGCAGGCGGGTGGGGCGGGCGGATGGGGCGGGTGGGTGGGGCGGGCGGCTTGTACTGAGACCTCTGGGGGTCCCGTGTTACGCTGTAAACGAGGTCTACTTCACGGTGACTCGAAAGCTGCGACGCCCCTCGACCACCGGGTTTCCCTGGACGTCATGGAAATCGCGCGGAAGCAGAGCGGCCGGAAGTACGGCGCGTTGAGGGTCTCAACCCATTCGCGGACTGACGTCCCCCAAGACAGAAGGACCACGCCCATGCCTCATTCCAGCAAGACCGTTCGCATCGACCAGACGGGCGGGCCCGAGCAGCTGAAGCTCGTGGACCTCGAGGTGGGCGAGCCCGGCCCCGGACAGATCCGCATCCGGCATCACGCGGTGGGCCTCAACTACATCGATGTGTACCATCGAACCGGGCTTTATCCCCTACCCCTGCCCGCGGCACTCGGCCTGGAAGGAGCGGGCGTGGTGGAGGCGGTGGGCGAGGGTGTCGCGCATCTGAAGGTTGGCGACCGCGCCGCGTACGCGGGCGGCCCGCCCGGGAGCTACTGCGAGGTTCGGGTAATGCCCGCGCAGGCCGTGTGCCGGCTGCCCGACGCCATCTCCTTCGAGACCGGCGCCGCCATGATGCTCAAGGGCCTCACCGCGCAATACCTTCTCAAGCGCACGCAGCCGCAGGGCGGCCTTCACCCGGGCGACTTCATCCTCTTTCACGCGGCGGCGGGCGGCGTGGGGCTCATCGCCTGCCAGTGGGCGAAGGTGCTCGGCCTTCAGCTCATCGGCACCGCGGGCTCGGACGAAAAGTGCGCGCTCGCGAAGGAACTGGGCGCCGCCCACGTCATCAACTACAACAAGGAGGACTTCCTGCCGCGGGTGAAGGAGATCACGGGCGGCAAGGGTGTCAAGGTGGTCTACGACTCGGTGGGGAAGGACACGTGGGACCGCTCGCTCGACTGCCTGCGGCCCTTCGGCCTGATGGCGAGCTTCGGCAATTCCTCGGGGCCGCCCGCGCCTTTCGCGCCGGGCATCCTGGGCGTCAAGGGGTCGCTGTACGTGACGCGCCAGGTGCTCTTCACGCACATCGCCACGCGCGAGGTGAATCAGGAGATGGCGGACGACCTGTTCGACGTGGTCGGAAGCGGCAAGGTGAAGATCCGCATCGATCAGAGGTTCCCGCTCGCCAACGCGCGGGAAGCGCACGTGGCACTGGAGGCGCGAAAGACCACGGGCTCCACGATCCTGCAGCCCTGAGGCGAAGAGGCCTCCCTCGAGGCCCTACTTCTTTGCGGCGCGCCGTCCGTCCTCGACGTCCTTGACGAGCTGCGGGTGGACCTTGAAGCCCGCCTTCTGGGCGGCCTTCACATGGGTGTACGCCTCCTCGAAGTCGCCCCGCTTGATGCAGATCACGGCCAGGTTGTTGTGGGCCTCGCCGTACTTCGGGCGCAGCCTCAGGGCCTCGCGGTAGGCCTTCTCCGCGTCCTCCACTTTGCCCGCGCGCAGGTAGGCCGAGCCGAGGGCGAGGGCGAACTCCGGGGGGGGCTCCGCGGCGCCCATGTTGTCGCCGCGAAGCTGCTCCAGCGAGGCGATGCCCACCCGGATGTTGTCGATGCGCTGCTGGATCGTGCGCCGCTCCGAGTCCGTGGTGGCGGAACGCAGCGTGCCCTCGAGGTCGCGGATGCGGTCCTGCGAGGCGCGGATCTGATCCTCGCGCCGCGCCTGCACGTCGAACCCCTTCTGCGTGCCTTCGGCCGCCGACCGCTCCCACGCTTCGCGGCAGTTGATGTAGGCGCGGACGGAGTCGTCGTAGCGCTGGAGGGCGATGTAGGTCTTGCCCAGGCTGTAGTAGGCGAGGAAGGCGTTCGGATCGAGCTTCACGGTCTGCCGGAATTCGCCTTCCGCGTCTTCGAAGCGCTCCGTCTGCATGGCCTCGAGGCCCAGGCGGTAGTGCTGGTCCGCTTCGAGAAGACGCCGTTTGGTCTGCGGGTCTTCATGCACGCGAACGTTTTCCTGAAGGAGAGCGAGGCCGAGGACGCCGAGGACGAGAAACATGGGAATACCTCCGGAAATGAGGAGAGACTAGCGCGTTCGGCGCGAGCCCGCCAGATTCGGCGGCCGGATCACGCGGACCCAGACACGGTCGCGGGCCTCGAAGGCGCGCGCGAAGGCGTCCGGCTCGGGGATGAAGCCGAGGTCGAAGACGCCGAAGACGATGTGCTCGAACCGTGAACGGCACGCGTCGATCTCGTCGCGGATCTCCGCGCGGATTCCGGCCGGTCGATCCTCGCGGTCGCACAGCTTCAACTGGAGCGCGGTCCCAAGCTCCGGGAAGGTGAAGTGCGGGGCGAACGCGCGAACCCGCCCTTCCTCGCGTTCATAGACCACGCCGGCGCCTGCGAGCAGCGTCTCGAACCCGTTCTGAAGATCGCGCTCCGTCTCCGGTCCGCCACGAAACGCGAAGGGGAGCCGGCGCGTCAGCAGATCCACGAGCTTGATGATCTCGCGTGAGGGATGCGTCGGCCCCGGCCCTTTCGGCGGCTCGACGAGCAGTGCGGCCGGGTCGGCTTCGAGCTCCTGCTTCAGGGCCAGGAGGCAGTCGCGCGAGGCCGCCCCGTCGAGGTACACCGGCGGGGTGGGCCGGCCTCCCGCTCCCGGAGGTGCTACCCCCCGGGCGGCGTCGAAGCGCGCGAGGGCTGCTTCGGAGACGACGCCTTGCAGGGAGGCGCGGGCGGCGGCCCTCCACGCCTGGTAGCGCCCGGTCACGACATCGACGGGGTCGTCGGTCAGGAGGGCGTGGAGTTCGTCGAGCCGGTCGTCGATCAGCGCCCGAGCGGTCGAGATGCTGTCGCTCATGCTTCCTCTTCGTTCGGCGCTCCTGATTCTACAGAGCGCTGCCCACGGGGCGCGGCGGCTTCGGCTTCTCGGGCTCGGGCGTGAAGTCCTCGCCGGGGTTGATGAAGCGATCCGTCTCGAACTTGTACTGCTTGTCGTAGAGCTGCCGGTAGCGGCCATTCGCGGCGAGGAGTTCGGTGTGGGTGCCGCGCTCGACGATCACGCCGCCTTCGAGCACGAGGATCTGGTCCGAGCTGCGAATGGTGGAGAGGCGATGGGCGATCACGAACGTGGTCCGGCCCGCGCGCAGGTTCTTGAGGCCGTCCTGGATCATCTCCTCGCTCTCGCTGTCGAGGCTGGAGGTGGCTTCGTCGAGGATGAGGACGCGCGGGTTCGCGAGGATCGCGCGCGCGATGGAGACGCGCTGGCGCTGGCCGCCCGAGAGCTTGATGCCGCGTTCGCCCACCACGGTGTCGTAACCCTGGGGGAAGGACTTGATGAACTCGTCGCAGTGCGCGACCCGGCAGGCGGCGATGATCTCGTCGCGCGACGCGCCGGGCTTCGCGTAGCCCACGTTCTCGATGATGGTGCCGTCGAAGAGGAAGTTCTCCTGCAGCACGGAGGCGAGCTGGCTTCGATACTCGCCGAGGCGCACCCCCCCAAGGTCGCGTCCGTCCACGAGGATCCGTCCCGCGGTAGGACGGTTGAAGGCCATCACCAGGCTGATGAGCGTGCTCTTGCCCGAGCCGCTCGAGCCCACGAGGGCGGTGGTCGTGCCGGCGGCCGCGGTGAAGGAGACGTGATTGAGGACGGGCACCCCGGGGTTGTACTCGAAGAACACGTCTTCGAAAGCCACGTCGCCCTTGAGCCGGTCGATGGACGCCCGGCTCTGGTCCTCGTCGATCTCCGTGGGCATGTCGAGGATCTCCCGGATGCGGTCGAGCCCCGCGAAGGCCTCGGTGATCTGGGTGCCGATCGACGCGATGGAGACGAGAGGCGCCGCCACGAGGCCGATGAAGAAGATGTACATGATGAGGTCGCCGAGCGTCATCTGCCCGGCGAGGATGGCCCGCCCCCCGAGCCAGATCATCAGTACGCCGATGATGCCGATGATCACGGTGCTGCCCGCGGTGGTGGCGGAAACCCCGGTCATCGACTGCGCGATGTTGCGGAAGAGGCGGTGCGCGCCCTCGGTGAAGACGATCTCCTCGCGCTTCTCCGCGGTATACGACTTCACCACGCGGATGCCGCCGAGCGCTTCCGTGAGGCGCCCGATGACGTCGGCGGTGATCTTGCCGCGCTCCTTGAAGAGCGGGCGCAGGGTGGAAAAGGCGTAGGCCATGCCGCCGCCGAAGGCCAGGAGCACGAGCATGGTCACCACGGTCAGGTGCCAGTTGAGCCAGAAGAGCACGGTGAGCCCCATGGCCGCGGTGAGCAGGCCGCCCACGAGCTGCACGAGGCCGGAGCCCACGAGGTTCCGGATGCCTTCGGCGTCGTTCATGATCCGCGACACGAGGATGCCGGTCTGGGTGGAGTCGAAGTAGCGCACGGGCAGGTGCATGACCCGCGCCTGCACCCGCTTGCGCATGTCGGTGATGGCGCGCTGGGCCGCGACCCCGAGAGTCTGCGAGAGCACGAACGAGGTGACGGCCTGCACGAAGGTGGCGGCGCCGGTTACGAAGGCGATGGGGAGAAGGAGATCCGCGCGGTTCTTGCCGATCACCTCGTCGATGAGCCACTTGGAGGAGGCGGGAAGGACGAGGCCCGCCACCCGGCTGATCAGCATGAGGAAGAGGCCGAGGGCGAGGCGGCGGCGGTGGGCCCAGACCAGTTCGCGGGCCTCACGCCAGGCGGCGGAGCCCGACACACCCGTCTTCTTCGCGGCCTCCATGGACGAGGGCACTGTACTACGCGGGCCCTTGAAGGCGCGTCCGGAGATCAGTCGGCCTGGAAGCGTTTTCCTGTCCTCGGGACGGCGCAGACGCCGCACAGGGCGATGTAGTCGGAGGCGACGGGCGGGAAGGTCAGGCGTTCGCCGGTGAGCACGGGCGTCCAGCGGGGCTTGCCTTCCTCGTCCTTGAGGCGCGCCGCGCACCGTCCCGGCGCCTCGTGGCAGTCGCTGCGTTCGCACTCGCACCGGTCGCCCGCCCGGTCCTTGATCTGCTTCAGGAAGTCGGCTGGGTAGTTCATCTGGTTCACCTCGCCTGACGACCAGGCTCGGTGGATCTTAGACCGAAGGCCGATCGGCTCCGCTGGTCGTCATTGTCCGGCTCGACATGGATCACCACGTCGACGAGTCCCTCGTACTGTCCGCACAGCGAGGCCTCGAGGTCGCGGGCGATGGCGTGCCCCTTCTCGACGGTCATGGCGGGATCCACGAGGATGCTCAGGTCCATGTGGATGATGGCGCCCGTGCCGCGCGAGCGGATGTTGTGACACCCCTTCACCCCCTCGAAGGCCAGGACCTTCTTCATGACGTCTTCGGGGTCGAGCCTCTGCTGGTCGGAGAAGGTCGTGTGCGCGCCCTTGAACACCTCGACGGCCGCCCACACGATGGCGAAGGCCACGAACAGCCCCACGATGGGGTCGGCGACGGGGACGCCGAACTTGACGAGCACGAGAGAGACGAGGACGCCGAGAGTCACCCACACGTCGGAAAGGGTGTGCTTCGCGTCCGCCTGCAGCACGTCGCTGCCGAGCTCGCGGCCTCGCTTCGTTTCGAACCACACCACGAAGAGGTTGATGGCGAGGGTGA
>JAIBCN010000016.1 GCA_019694155.1 Vicinamibacteria bacterium
CGGGTTCACTGGCACAACGGCGCCGATCGCCGCTCGCGCGTGGCCGTGCCCGATCATGTGGTGCTTCCAAGCGCGCTGACCGGGATCGCGAGTCCGATCATCGTCGCCTTCGGCAATCGCTTTCCGATGATTCGCGCTCACAAGGTCCTCGCCGCCTACGGCTGCCTGGTCCCGCGCCTGATGACCGGACAGTTCGATCCCACGCGGCACCGCGCGGTGTGGCCCTCGACCGGCAACTACTGCCGGGGCGGCGTCGCCATTTCGCGCATTCTCGGCTGCCGGGGTGTGGCCGTCCTGCCCGAGGGCATGAGCGAAGAGCGGTTTCGCTGGCTGGAGGACTGGGTCGTGGATCGAGGCGACATCATCCGCACCGTCGGCACCGAGAGCAACGTCAAGGAGATCTACGACAAGTGCGCCGAGCTCGACGCGGATCCCGGCAACGTGATCTTCAACCAGTTCTCGGAATTCGCGAATCACCTGATCCACCTGCACGTCACCGGTCCCGCTCTGGAACGCGCGTTTCACGCCGCGCGCGAGACGAGTCCGACCCTTCGTCTGGCCGCCTTCGTTTCGGCTAGCGGTTCCGCCGGCACCCTGGGGGCCGGCGACTATCTCAAGGACCAGCACGGCGCCCAGATCGTCGCGGCCGAGGCCCTCGAGTGCCCCACCATGCTCTACAACGGCTTCGGCGAGCACAACATCCAGGGCATCGGCGACAAGCACATTCCCTACATCCACAACGTGATCAACACGGATGTCGCGGTGGCGATCTCCGATCGCGCGACGGACGAGCTGAACGTGGTGTTCAATACTCACGCCGGCCGCGAGGCGCTCGCCGCCCGCGGCGTCTCCGACGAAGTGATCGCGAGCCTGCCGCACTTCGGCTTCTCGAGCATCTGCAACGTGATCGCCGCGATCAAGACCAGCAAGCGCCTCGGCCTCGGGAAGGACGACGCCATCGTCACCGTGGCCACCGACGGCGCCGAGCTGTATGCGACCGAAGTGGACAAGGCGGTGGCGAAGCGGTTCAGCGGCGTGTTCGACCGGGACGCCGCCGAGCGCTCCCTCGACCTGCATCTTCTCGGCGCCGGCATCGAGCACGCGCTGCACCTGTCTCCGCTCGATCGCGATCGCATCTTCAATCTCGGTTACTTCACCTGGGTCGAGCAGCAGGGTGTGCCCCTGCCGGAATTCGAGCGGCGGCGCAGTCAGTCGTTCTGGCGCGATCTGAGATCCGGTATTCCGGCGTGGGACGAACTCATCCGCGCCTTCAATGCCGAGACGGGCGTGACGCTCGGGTCGTGACCACCGCGCCGAGACTGGCGTGCGCCGGCTGCGGGGCCCTGGGCGAGGGCGCGTTGCCGTTTCGCTGCCCCAACTCGAACGGGGACGGTCGAGACCACGTGCTTGCCAGGGTCGCTCCCGATCCGGATGCCAGGTTTTCGGACGGCGATCCCAACCCCTTCCTTCGCTACCGTTCTCTTTCCTACTCCTGGGCGGCGGCACAGTCGTTCGGCCTCGCGGACGCCGACTATGTCGCTCTCGTGCGCGGCCTGGACGCGGCGGTTGCCGAGGCCGGCGGTCGCGGCTTCACGATCACTCCATGGGGCGCCGCGCCGGCCATGGCCAACGTCCTCGGTCTCGCGGACCGCGGAGCCTGGGTGAAGGATGAGACCAACAACGTCTCGGGCTCTCACAAGGCCAGGCACCTCTTTGGTCTTGCCTTGTGCCTCGCGGTCGCGGAACGCGCCGGGCGGACCGACGGTGACGGAGCCGCCCGTCCCCTTGCCATCGCGAGCTGCGGGAACGCGGCGCTGGCGGCGGCCGTGGTCGCGCGAGCGGCTCGCCGCGAGCTGCGTGTGTTCGTGCCCGTGTGGGCCGAAGCCTCCGTCATCGCGCGGCTGACGGAGCTCGGGGCGTCGATCGAGACCTGCGAGCGCCGCGAAACGGATCCGCCTGGCGACCCCTGCCATCACCGGTTCCGCGAGGTGGTTCGCGCGGGGGCGTTGCCTTTCTCGGTGCAGGGGAGCGACAACGCTCTCACCATCGATGGTGGAATGACTCTCGCCTTCGAGCTGGCGGAGCAGAGCTTCGAAGGGCCGCTCGATCGGTTGTTCATACAGGCAGGCGGCGGCGCGCTCGCGAGCTCCGTCATCCAGGGGTTGACCTGGGCGCGCGCGCTGGGGCGGCTCAACCGCCTCCCCGCGATTCACGCGGTCCAGACGGCGGGAGGCTTTCCGCTGATTCGTGCGTGGCGAAGGGTCGCCCGTGCGCTGCTCTCCGAACTCGGCTCGCCGCTTCTTCCGGCGAATGACCTCGCGGATGACCTCGAGGCTTCGCGCGCGGATGCATCGGCAGCCCGCTGGCTCACCGCGAAGGCGAACAGCGAAGCGATCGACCGGGCCATCCACGCCGCCGCCGCCGATCGAGCCCGATTCATGTGGCCGTGGGAATCCGAACCGAAGAGCGCGGCTTCGGGGATTCTCGACGATGAGACCTACGACTGGCTTGCCGTGGTTCGCGGCATGCTCGCCACCGGCGGCTGGCCCGTGGTCGCCTCCGAGGCCAACGTTCTCGAGGCGCACTGCGAGGGTCGAGGCGCGGGCATCCAGGCGAGCGCTACCGGCACCGCGGGCCTCGCGGGCGCCATGACTCTGGCGCAGGCCGGGCTCCTGGATCGCGGCGATCGCGTCGGGTTACTCTTCACCGGAGTCGAACGATGACACGTGCCCTTCGAGTCGCCATGAGCGAGACGTGCAACGCGTATCGGGCCATGCCCGCGACCGTGGCCGAGCTTTCGAGCGTCGGGAATCGCCTCGACGAGATTCGTGAGGCGAACGTGGCCCATCACGTCGGACTCGCGCGGGCCGCGGCTTCGGCGGGCGCTCGGGTTCTCGGGATGGGCGAACTTTTCACCGGCCCCTATTTCGCCCTTGGCCGCGACCCGATGTGGCTGGGCCTTGCCGAGGACGCGCTCAACGGGCCGACCGTGACCACGCTGCGTGCGGCCGCGCGGGACACCGGCCTCATTCTCGTGGCGCCCATCTTCGAGCACGATCCGCGTTCGGGCCGCCGGTTCAACACCGCGGTGGTGATCGACGAGACGGGGGAGATCCTGGGCCGGTATCGCAAGACCCACATCCCCGTGGGCGAGAACGAGCAGGGCGCCTTCTGCGAGACGTTCTACTACGACCGCAGCGACGGCGATCTTGGAACCTGGCCGAAGAATATCTCCCGCAACCGCTTCTTCCCGGTGTTCGAGACCCGGCTGGTGAAGCTCGGCGTCGCGATCTGCTACGACCGTCACTTCGAAGGCGTGATGTCGGCCCTGGCCGGGAATGGCGCGGAGCTGGTGCTTTCGCCCGCGGTTACCTTCGGCGAGAAGTCGCGACGCATGTGGGATCTCGAGTTCCCGGTCGACGCGGCGCGGCACAATCTCTACATCGGCGGCTCCAACCGCCGCGGAGTCGAGCCGCCGTGGACGCAGGAGTATTTCGGCGCCAGCTACTTCGCGGGTCCGGGCGGCGTCCTGCCGCGGGCTCCATCGCCGACCGACGAACTGGTGATCGCCGACCTCGATCTCGACGTGCTGCGAGGCCCGGATCCTTCGGGCTGGAACCTGCCCCGCGACCGCCGCCCCACGATCTACACGTAGCCAGGACGGCGCTTCTTCCTGACCCGCCGGCTCTTCACCGGGAAGGCACCCGCACCCATCGTTTCGTTCGGGCCGCTCTTTCCATGGCGTCGAGCACCCGCTGGTTTGCGAGGCCATCCGCGAAGCTTGGCCGCGGGACCTCATGGTCGGCGATCGCCTCCAGGAGGTCGTGGATCGTGTGGACGAACGTGTGCTCGTATCCGAGCGCATGGCCCGGGGGCCACCAGGCCTTGACGTAGGGATGATGCGCGGCCTCCGTGGCGAGCACGGTCCGGAAGCCCTGCACGTTCCCGGGGTCGGAGCGGAAGAAAACCTCGAGTTCGTTCAGTCGTTCGAGATCGAACGCGAGACTGCCGAGGCTGCCGTTGATTTCGAAGCGGTTCTGATTCTTTCGTCCGGCAGCCATGCGCGTGGCCTCGATGGTCCCGAGGGCGCCATTCTCGAATCGGATCACCGCGGCCGCGGCGTCGTCCACCGTGACCTTTCCCCTCTTCCTCGGCCGGCCTTCCAGGGGCCGCTCCTTCAGGAAGGTCTCGAGGGCCGCGGCCACCTCCGAGATCTCGCCGACCAGGAAGCGCGCGAGGTCGATGGAGTGAGAGGCGAGGTCGCCAAGCGCGCCCGACCCCGCCACCTTCCGCTGGAGGCGCCAGGTCAGGGGGAAATCGGGATCGACGAGCCAGTCCTGAAGGTAGGTGCCGCGATAGTGGTGGATGCGGCCGAGACGGCCCTCGTCGATGATCCGCTTCGCCAGCATCACCGCGGGGACGCGGCGGTAGTTGTGGCAGACCATGTGAACGACGCCCGCCCGGGTCACGGCCTTCAGCATGGCCTTCGCTTCGGCGACGGTGTTGGCGAGGGGCTTCTCGCAAAGCACGGCCTTTCCCGCCCGGGCCGCGGCGATGGCGATCTCGGCGTGCGAATCGCCGGGCGTGCTCACGTCCACGAGGCCGATGTCCTCGCGGCTCACCACCTCGCGCCAGTCCGTGGACCATTCCTCGAACCCGAGGCGCGCCGCGGCCGCCCGGACGGCCGAAGCATTCCGCCCGCAAAGTACCTTCAGGCGGGGCGTGAGCCTTGGCGCGAAGAAGGGAACGACCTGGCGGTACGCGTTGCTGTGGGCGCGGCCCATGAAGTTGTAGCCGATGAGCGCGACACCGATCTCCTTCATGGCCCCCCTTCGCGCCCCTCAGCCGGCGCTCAGTCGACTCGCGCGACCTGCTGGACGACCTCGAGCAACACGTTCGCGCCCGCGA
>JAIBCN010000183.1 GCA_019694155.1 Vicinamibacteria bacterium
TCACCGCGCGGCAGTTCGTGGAGGCCTCCAAGCTGATCCGGCCAGGGAAGCGCCTCGGCACCATCCTCGTGGAGATCTCCGCCCTCGATGCCGAGGACCTGATTCCCGCCATCACCAACCAGGCCCGTCTGATGCTCTTCGAGCTCTTCAACTGGACCTCGGGCACCTACGAGATGTCCCTTGGCGACGTGGACGAATCGGAGTTCGTGCCCCTGAACCTCGCCGCCGACGAAGTCATCGCCCAGGGCATGCGGAAGCTCCGCTGCTGGAGCCGGGTCTTCGCCGGCATCCAGAGCCTCGAGACCGTCTTCGTCCGGGTACCCGAAGTGGAGACCTGGCACCTCAAGGTCGAGTTGCAGGAAGACGAGCAGACCGTGCTGTCGCGCGTGAACGGCCGGCTGACCGTGGAGCAGGTCTCCGACCTTTCCTTCGGCTCGAGCTTCGAAACCTGCCGGACTCTGTGGATGCTCTCCGTTCTGGGCCTCATTCAGCGCGCCGAGACCGGGGACATCGAGCGTTCTCATGCCCAGGCCGAGGAGGCGAGCGACCGCGTCGAAGTGGGCCAGATCGTGGACCGCTTCAACCGGCTGTTCGAGCGCATCTATGCCTACGTGGACTCGCGGCCGGGCGAGGGCGCCGAGGCGTTCACCCGGAAGGCGGTAGCGGAGATTGCGCCCCACTTCGGCACGCTCCTGCAGGGCGTCAGTCTGAAGAGCTCCGGCCGGGTCGACCCCGACCTCATCTATCAGAACCTCCAGGGAGAGACCCTTGAGAACCGCAAGATGCTCGTCTCCACCGGCCTTTCCGAGCTCGTCTACTCGATGCAGTTCCTCATCCGTCAGAACTACGGGCTCCAGGAAGAGGCCGTTGTCTCCGGCTTTATCCGGGACGGGCTTTAAGCTTGGGCGCGAGACTCGGGACAGGGGCGCTTCCCTGCGAGGGTCGGTGAAAGGACCGGCTGGTGGCTGAAGGAGAAACGCAATACAACATACCGGTGAGCTCGAAGCAGCTCATCGTGTACTTCGTTTTCCTCGTCATCGCTCTCTCCGCTGCCTTCCTGGCCGGCGTCATGGTGGGCCGCAACGTCGATTCGTCCCCGGAGCCGACGGCGCGGGATATCCAGGATACGGGCCTCCCCGAGGAGCCCGCCGCCTCGCCCACGCCCGACGCTCTCACCTACGGCTCGACCCTCCAGAGTGACAAGGTGGAAGGCTTGACGCCCTCGGCGGCGCCCACTCCCGTCCCGGTGATCAGCCCGAAGGCCATCGCATCTCCTCCTGCTTCGGTTCCGAAACCCACCCCGGCCACCGCGCCGGCGGCTGCCGCTCGTCAGACGCCGGAACCGGCACGGGCGCCGAGTCCGGCCGCCAGGGCTACCGAGAAGGCCACTCCCAGGGCCACGCCAAAGGCGACTCCCAAGCCCACCGCCGCGCCGAAGGCCACACCCCGGGCGACACCCGCTCCCAAGCCGACCAAGGCCCCGCCCGCTCCGATCAACCGCCTCACTATTCAGGTGGGCGCCTTCAAGGAACGCGCCGCCGCCGAGGCCATCGTCAAGCGGCTCAAGGGCAAGGGTTACTCCGCGTACCTGGTGCCGGTGAGCGAAGGGCTGTTCAACGTGCGCGTAGGTTCCTTCACGGACCGCGAAGACGCGGAGCGTGTCCTGACCAAGCTCGAAACTCAGGAGAAGTTCAAGCCGTTCATCGTCAAGCCTTGACGCTGCCGCGTCGCCTCGGCCTGTCGGCGCTCACCGGACTTCTCCTCGCCCTCGCCTTTCCCAAGCCCGCCTTCGCGGCCGCCGCCTTCGTGGCGCTGACGCCGCTCCTCCTCGCGCTCAACGGGGCATCGCGTCGCGAGGGCTTCTGGTGCGGCCAGATCGCCGGGACCGTTCAGGGTCTCTTCCTCCTTTCCTGGGTCAGCGACGTCATGACCCGCTACGGCGGCATTTCCGCGCCCGTGGCCTTCGCCCTGACCTTCGTCCTCGCCCTTGCCTTCGGTCTCTTCGTGGGGGCGTTTGGCGCGCTCCAGGCCCATGTGGGCTTGGGCCTCAAGTCGAGGTCGCTGCTCTTCGCTCCCTTCCTCTTCGTCGCCTGCGAGTTCCTGCGCGAGCATCTCCTCTTTGGTTTTCCCTGGTGCCTCCTCGGCTACTCGCAGGTCGACTTTCCGGAGTTCATCCAGATCGCGTCGTTCACGGCGGTGCACGGCGTCTCGTTCATTCTCGTCTCGGTCTCCGCGGGCCTGGCTCGCCTCCTGACCGCGAAGTCCCCTTTCGAACGCCGCCTCGGGGTCACGATCCCCGCCCTTCTCGTGTCCGGCGCCCTGGCCTACGGCCATGGCCGATTGCAGCAGCCGCTGACGGCGGAAGGGGCTCTCTCGGTGGGCATCATCCAGGCCTCCATCGCCCAGGACCAGAAATGGGAGGAGGCCCTGCTGCAGTCCAACATCGACGCCCACATGACGCTGTCCCTCGAAGCCGTGAAGCGCCAGGCGCGGCTCGTGGTGTGGCCGGAGTCCGCGATCGGCTACGAACTCGACCTGTATCCCGAGGCCCGGAAGCAGATCACGGACTTCACGACGAAGGAAGGCGTGTTTCTGCTGACCGGGAACGACGACCGCGAGCGGGCGCCTTCCGGAGAGGTCTTGAGCTATGTCGGAGCGAAGCTCGTTTCCCCCGGCGGCGAGATCGCCATGCGCTACCACAAGATGCGCCTCGTTCCCTTTGGTGAGTACCTCCCCCTTCCTTCCTTTCTCTCGTCTTTGCTTCCCATCCGGCGCCTGGTGCAGAGCGTCTCCGACTTCACCCCGGGGACGCGCGCGGTGACGGGCGACGTTCACGGCATCTCCGTCGGGGCCTTCATCTGCTACGAGGCGATCTTCCCCTCTCTCGTGCGCCGGTTCCCCCTCGAAGGCACGCAGGTCCTCTTCAACCTCACCAACGACGGCTGGTATGGGACGAGCGCCGCTCCCTACCAGCACTACGCGATGGCGCGCTTTCGCGCGGTCGAGAACCATCGCTTCCTGGTCCGCGCCGCGAATACCGGCATTTCCGCGATCATCGACCCCTTCGGCCGCGAACTCGCCCGCACCTCGTTGATGGAGCGTCGGGCGCTCGTGGGAGAAGTGCGGGCGATCTCCGAGGTGACGTTCTACGCCCGTTACGGAGATCTCTTCGCCTGGTTCGTCGTCACCACCGCCGGGGCCGCCGCCCTGCTCGCCGCGTTCTCCGTCCGGGTCCCCTCGAATAGACTTCCCTCTCCAGACAACATCGCTCCCGAAGAAGGGCCCCAGGAATCCCATTGAAAGACGAAATCAGCGAGCTCTGCATCGAGCTCAAGGCGAGGGCTGCGGACGTCCGCGGCTATCTTTGACGAAGCAAAACTGACCGCGGAGCTTGCGTCGGTGGACCGCGAGGTCACCGAGCCCGGCTTCTGGAACGATCAGCGCAACGCCCAGAAGGTGCAGCGGAAGCGCAAGAAGATCGAGGAGCGTCTGGAGCTGGTGCGCCGGGTCACGAGCCAGGAGGGCGACGTCGCGGTTCTCCAGGAATGGTTCCTGGGGGGAGAGCCGGTCGAGGCCGATCTCAAGGCCGCGGTCCAGGCCTGGCAGAAGAGCATCGAAGAGGCGGAACTCGGGCACACCCTGGGCGGCGAACACGACGGGGCGAACCTGATTCTCTCCATCAACGCGGGTGCGGGCGGCACGGAGAGCCAGGACTGGGCGGAGATGCTGTTCCGCATGTACCAGCGGTACTGCGAGCGAAAAGGCTTCAAGGTCGACATCACCGACTATCAGAGGGGCGAGGAAGCCGGGATCAAGAGCGTCACCATGTTCGTCTCCGGTGAATACGCCTTCGGCACGCTGGGGGTGGAGAGCGGGGTTCATCGCCTGGTCCGCATCTCGCCGTTCGATTCGGCGGCGCGCCGGCACACCTCCTTTGCCGCCGTGTTCGCGTGGCCGGAACTCGACGACAGCATCGAGATCGAGGTCCTCGACAAGGACCTCCGCGTCGATACCTACCGCTCGAGCGGCGCCGGGGGCCAGCACGTCAATGTGACGGATTCCGCCGTCCGCATCACCCATATCCCCACCAACATCGTGGTGGCCTGCCAGAACGAGCGCAGCCAGATCCGCAACCGCGAGGTGGCGATGAAGGTCCTGAAAGCGCGCCTCTTCGACCTCGAGATGAAGAAGCAGCGCGAGAAGCTCGATGCCGTCGAAGCGGCGAAGATGCAGATCGCCTTCGGGTCGCAGATCCGCTCCTACGTCCTGCATCCCTACCGGATGGTGAAGGACCATCGCACCAAGTGCGAAACCGGCGACGTCGATCGCGTGCTCGACGGGGATCTCGACATCTTCATCAAGGCGGCTCTGGTGGCGAAGGCGAAGGGCGAGCTGTCCAAGGGTGTCTCGGCGAGCGAGGAGTGAGCCTCAAGTCGCACGCCTCGGCCGCCCTCCTCTACGCGGCCCTGACCGTCGTCATGACGTGGCCGCTCGCGAGCCGCCTGAATCTGATCGAAGCGGGGGACTCCTCGTACTTCGCCTGGGTGATGGCGTGGACCACCCGCGCTCTGCTCCATGACCCCCTGAGCCTGCCGCACGCGAACACTCTCCATCCGCTCCGCTACGCGCTCTTCCTCGACGAGCCAATCGTGGCCACGTCGGTCCTGTCGCTCCCGCTCCGGGTCCTGACGAGCGACCCCATCGTCACCCTGAACGTGGTCCGTCTGCTGACCTTCTTTCTCTCCGCCCTCGGCGTCCGCGCGCTCGCCTTGAGTCTCGGCCTCTCGCCGCTCGCGGCCTTCGCCGCGGGGGCGCTGTTCTCGTTCTCGTCGAACCGGGTCTCTTCGCCTGCCCACCTGTCCGTGCTCGGAACCCA
>JAIBCN010000107.1 GCA_019694155.1 Vicinamibacteria bacterium
CTCTTCAGTCCCGAGCTTCACGGCGCGCCCGGCGTCACCATCGACGAGCTTCGCGACGCGGGCGGAGCGGCGACCACGAACGTCGCCGCCGCCTCCAATACGCAGTTCGAGATCTACGCCGCGGGAACGGCGGTCGCGCCTTACGCGACCCCGGCCCCCGGCACGTCCACCCTGCCAAACCTCCCGCTGCCGCGCCAGGCCACGTACACACCGGTGACCACAAACGACGCATGGGTCCGCTTCTACACGATCTCCGCGGGCTCGCCCTGCGGCGCCTATGTGCTGCGGGCGGAGACCGTCGGGGCCACGGCGAACGACGACAACTCATGGCGGCTGCGTGTGAGCGGCGACGATGACGGAAACCCAGCCACCACCCCGCCCACGAATCTCGACCCAGGCATCACCATCGGCCAGATCTATGGCTCGATGCAGCAGAACTCGGGCGCGAACGCCTGCATCTCCACCTACGAACTGCTCGGCGCCGGCGCCGCCACTTTCAACAACTTCGACATGGACGGGAACACCTCGGTCACCTATTTCCCCCCGCGAAACGGCGGCCCCATTGCCGGGACCATTTCCGTCGACTCGTCCTGGAACGTGGGGACGGGTTCGGCCCCGCCGCCCCGCGACGGCGACCTCGTCACCGTGGCGGCGAATCAGACGGGCTACTGGCGGATCGAGACCTGCCTGAGCAGCGGCAACCAGTTCATCCAGGAAGGAGGCACGCCGTTCCCGGGCCTTTTCTCCCTGCCGCTCACCATGACCCTGTCCAAGACCGACGGCGTCACCACCGCGCAGATGGGCGGATATCTCCAGTACACCCTCACCTTCACGAACACCTCGGTGCCGACGAGCGGCATTGCGCAGAGCGTCGTCATCATCGACACCATCCCTACGAATACCACCTTCTACAGCGCCTCCGTCACCGCGCCCTTCACGGGGACCTGCTCGTTCGGGTCGGGCGCCGTCACCTGCACGGTGAACGAGAACGTCACGCCGGGCGCGAGCGGAACGGTCGTGGTCAATGTCCTCGTGGATAACCCCGCCGCCGGGACCACGGTGGTGAACAACGCGAGCCTCGACTATCGGGACCTTCTGAACGCGGAATACCCACGGCAGACCGCGAGCGATACCGACCAGCTTCCGAGCCTGCGCCTGGCCAAGACGTCGGCGAACCCGGGCGACTCGGGAGACGGGCCACAGGTGGGCGATGTCATCACCTACACGTTGACCGTGAGCAACCCAACCGCGGTTGCTCAGACCGCGGTGACGGTGAACGACGCGGTTCCCGCGGGAACGGCCTACGTGGCCAACAGCACCCTCGCCACCGGGACAACCGTCACCCGATACTTCGCCGACAACTTCGACACCAACAACTCCTACGCGGGGTCGAACGGCACCCATGCCTGGACGGGAAACTGGCTCGAAATCAACGAGGCCGATGGGGCGGGTGCGGGCAGCGAGCGGGTCACGGGGAACGCTCTGCGCGTCGGCGACAATGACGCGAACGCCACCGGCGAAGGGGTCTCACGGGAGGCCAGCCTCGCGGTCGGGGGCGGCTCCTCCTGCGCCGCCACCCTTGATTTCAATGTGCGCGAGATCGGCCTCGACGCGGGCGAGAGCGTGGCCGTCTCGATTTCAAGCACGGGGGCGGGCGGACCTTTCACGACTCTCGAGACATTCACGACCGCCCTCGGCGGAGCCTTCGTGCCGCGCTCGTACAACGTGACCGCCTACATCGCGACGAACACCGTCATCCGCTTCTTCAGCAACGGCGCCCTCGAGGGAGGCGAATATCTCGAAGTCGACAATGTGGCTCTCACGAACACCTGCATCGGGCCCAAGGACAACATCCCGGGCGGCGTTAACGCCGACCTCCTGAGCGGCGTCCCCTCGACGCTGGTGCAGGCCGGTGACAACCTCACGCTCGCTCCCGGCGCGTCGGCGACCGTGACCTTCCAGGTCACGGTCACGGTAGCGGGCCCCATCCTCAACGTCGCAACCGCGACCAGCGCGGAGGACCCGGACCCCGCGGAGGGCTCGGTTCGAGACGTCGCCTTCACACGCGCGTCGATCGCCGGTCTCCGGGTTAGCGCGGGCCGGGTCGAGTTCGCGACCGCCTGGCAGCACGGCACCGCCGGGTTCAACCTCTACGCTTCGAGCGCCACACTCCGCCGGGCCGGGAAGACCCGGCTCAACCGCGAACTCATCAAGTCGCCGCGGCCGGAGTCGATGACTCCCATCCTCTACCGAGTGGACGCGGACACCACGGCGCCCTTCCTGTGGATCGAGGAAGTCGAACTCGGTTCGGACTCCGGACGCCTGATGGGTCCGTTCTCGGTCGACGACGGGAACCTGCGCACCCGCTTCGAGCTCCTGGAACGCCGAGTGGAAAAGAACTCGGAGGAGCGCGGCGAATCACGCTCCATGCGCACCCCGCGAGCGCCGCGCGTCCGGTCCCTGCTCGGCCCCCGGCGCGGCCCGGGGCGGCCCGCCGCCACCGGGGTCAAGATCGAGATCGCGCGTCCCGGCGCCATCCGGGTTTCCTGGGAGGATCTGGCGAACTTCGGCCTTCCCTCGAAGTTCCTTCGGGACCCCGGCCGACTGGACCTCACGACAGCCGGTGAGCGCGTGCCCTTCACCGCGAACTCGAGCGGACTGTCATTCACGGCGCGCGGCCGGTCGACGGAGCACACCGCGAACAACGTCTACCTGATCACCTGGAACGGCCCCCCCGTCCTCGGCGCGGCCCTGAGCCCATCGGCGTCGCCCGCCCGCGGCTTCGAGCGAATCAAGAAGAACGGCTTCTACTACCAGGCGGCGCCCCGGGACAGCGATCCATGGTTCTGGGACGTGCTTTCCGGAACAGACCCCTGGCCGGCCGCCTGGGATCCCACGCAGGGCGACTTCGATCTGCCGGGCTACCGGGCCGAGGGAGGCAGCATCCCCGTGAAGATCGGCCTGCTGGGCCGAACCGAGAACGAGCATCACGTGGAGGCGAGCATCAACGGGGTGTCCGTGGGAAGCGTGGACTTCAGCGGCATGGACGAGGCGATCCTGATGGGCTCGGTCGCTGCGTCGGTCCTCTCCCCAACCGGGAACCGTCTGACTCTCGCGTACTCGCCCGCGGGAGACCCGACAGCCAGCTATGTGTTCCTGAGCCATATGGATCTGGGTGTGAGGCTAAGGGAGCAGCCAGGGGAGATCCTCAGGATGTCGTCGTACGATCCGGCTCTGCCCCGCGTTGCCGGCGCCGACTACCTGATCGTGACGCACCCCGACTTCGCGGCTCAGGCCGCGAAGATCGCCGCGCTCAAGAGCCGCGCGGGTCGAGCGGCGGTGGTGGTGGACGTGGAGCGAGCCTACGACCGATACACCGCGGGGATCCCCGACGCCTCGGCGGTACAGGCCCTGATCCGCGATGCCCGGCGCGCCTCCGCCGTGCTGCTCGTCGGCGACGACACCGACGATCCCGCGGACAACTATGCCCAGGGTGAACGGGTCTTCGTGCCCTCGGCGATCGGATACGACGCCTATACCGGCCGCGTGGCCTCCGAGAACCTCTACGCGGACCGCGATGGCGATGGCGCGCCCGATCTCGCGATCGGGAGGCTGCCCGTGCATACCGCATCGGAGGCCGATGCGATGGTCGCGAAGATCGAGAACCAGGAGGACCTGCTTGCCCGGAACCAGGGACGCCACGTCGTGGCCGTCGACAACCAGGGGATGAACGACTTCGCGTTCAGAAGTGCGGGGCGGGGCATCGAGGCCTTTTTCAACGGATCGGTCGTCTTCGCGGACGTGTCGCTCGGTTCCTCGGCCGCCCGCGAGGCCCTGCTGGACGGGCTTCAGGAGGGCGCCCTCACCACCACCTTCGTGGGCCACGGCGCACCGGACCACTGGGCGGACGAGGCGCTCTTCAGTGCGGACGATGCCGCGGCATTCGCTCACACGAATCGCGCTACCGTGCTCCTCACGTGGTCCTGCCTGGCATCGGACTACCGGTACCTGGGAGGCCCGGCGGTAAGCGAAGCGATGGTGCTCGCTCCCATGGGCGGCGCGGTGGCAAGCTTCGGCCCGACCGGCGTCTCTCTGCCCACGCTGCAGCGGGAGTTGTACCTGCGACTGTACCCGAGGCTTGTCGCCGGTGACACTCTCGGCGAGGCCGCGCGAAAGGCCAAGGCGGAGATGCTCGCCGCTTTCCCGTCCGAGCGCGCGTTCCTGCACGGCTGGGTTCTCCTCGGAGACCCCGACGTTCGACTCCCGCACTAGGGAAGCGCACCGCCCCCGCGAGGATCAGGCGGAAGGCCGGAAGCGCTCCTCGTAGGCCGCGCGCCAGGTGGGCCCGTAGTAGGGGTGGGCGAGGGCGGTCCTCCAGCATCTCTCCGCATGCAACGCGGACCAGCCGCGGTAGTAGACCTTCGCGCCCGCGAGACAAAGCGCGAACACGGGAGTGTTGAAGAAGAGCCTCTTAAGGAGGGACTGGCGCAGCAGGTTCTCGACCAGCGACACCGCGTTGTGCTTCGCCGGCCGGAAGCGCACCGAACTGGCCACGGGATCGAGACCCCGGATGTCGATCCGGGCCCGATCATTCGTCCCGACGCCGCGCTCCACACAGGTCGACAGATGGCGGATCCCCCCCGGGTCCAGGCCCATGCAGAGTGCCTGGACCGTGTCGAGGGCCACCGGGTCGCTGGAGCAGAGAACCCGCTCGGCGATCCGCGGGAATCCCGACTTGGGTCCGTTGCCCTCGAGGCCGATCGTGCCGTCCGTGACGGCGAAGGCCGGGCGGATGACCGCATTGAGGTCGGCAATCGCTTCATCGAGGACCA
>JAIBCN010000075.1 GCA_019694155.1 Vicinamibacteria bacterium
GGCGGCGGCCGCGCCGGGCGAGGGCGCGGTCTTGGCGGCGCCCGCCGGCGAAGGCGTCGACGACGTCAGTGGAGCCGGGGAGGGAGTCCCGCTGGAAGCGCCGCCCACGGCTTGGGCGACCGACGGAAGCGGCGTGGGCGCGGCGACCGCGGGACGCGGCGCCGCCGGCCGGTTCTGAGCGGTGTAGGCGAGCCATCCACCCACCACGACCACAGCCAGGAGCAGGACCGCGATGGTGGACTTGAAAAGAGGACTCCGAAGCGCCTCGCCGATGGTGCCATGGTCGCGCCCGGGCCGGCTCTGCGCCGAGAGCACCGGCTCCCATCTTTGCGAGGGGATGGAAGCAGACCCGGGCCGGGGGGCGGGCGTCGTGGGCGACCCGAGAAGCTCCTTGACCGCGGCCAGATCCTGCGTCGTGGCGCGCTCCCGCTTCCCGCCCGCGCGAATGGAGCCGCTCTGGGAGGGGTTCGCAGGCGGCGGGACGGCCATTCCCATTGCGAGGGTGGCGTCCGCGGCCGCATCGAGACCCAGTCCGGCCGAGGGCGGGGCGACGAGCGTCGCATCCCCGTCGGAGACCGAGCCCCCGAGTCCGGACCCGTTTCCGAAAGCCATGGTCTCCGCCTCGGAGGAGGTCGTCTGAAACGCGATGGTCTCGGCCTCCAGCGACTCGGACTCATCGGAGAGGCTCATCTGCGGCAGATCGCCCGACGTCTCGCCGGTATCCGGCAGCGCCATCTCCTCTATCTGCGACGTCACCACCGTGGCCGCCCCCAGCACGACGAGGACGGCGGCGCGCGCCTCGGTGGCCGCGAGCGGGAGGCCCACTTTCCCGCCGATATCGGCGAGCGAGGACACGCCATCGAGGGCCTGCCGAAGGCGGGCGAGATCGCCGTCCGTGGGCTCCACGTCGGCCTGCGCCAGCACCGCCATCGGGCTCTTCAGGATGCGGCTCAGGAACCCCGAAGGCTCGAGGACCTCGAAGGCGGCGACAAGCACTTTCTCCGTGGTGAGCTTGAGATCGAGCGCGCCCTTCGGCAGAACCCCGTCTTCGAATTCATACTGGCCCGCGGTCTGCGCGCAGCAGGAGCCGATGATCTGCTCCACCTTGCGGCGCGCGGCGTCGCCGATGTCCCGTTGCGAAACGTGGCCTCCCTGGGAAAGGGCGGCGGCGATCGACTGTTTGGGCTCGAGACTCGCCACGATCGAGTCGAACTTCTCCTGCCCGATCTTCCCCGCCGCCACCAGGATGGCGCCCAACTGATCCTCGGGCGCGTTCGACGAGGAAAAGAGAACCCGGCCTTCGCGGAAGTAGATGGCCCGCTGAATCGAGCCTTCTTCGAACTTCAGTGTGCCGGTGGCCTTGAGGCGGTGGAGGTATCCAATGAAGAACGCGGGGTCGATATCACCGACGGCGCCTTTTTCCGCAAAGCTCATTTCGTGTCCGGCCTCGTCAATCTAAGTCCCACGGGGTCAGGATAGTAGCATCGCCGCACGGTCCGGCGATGCCCTATCTTGTAGACGGAAACAACCTGGCGCACGCTCTGGGGCTGTCGATCGGAGGCCTCGCCGATCGCGAAACCTGCACCCGCACGGTGGCCTCTTTCTGTCGCGCCCGCGGCGCCCAGGCCACCCTGGTGTTCGACGGCAACGCCCCCGAGGGAGCAAGGGACTCGACGCGGAGTCATCGGATCCGGGTGCTCTACAGCGGCCGACGATCCGCCGACGAGGTGATCCTCCGCCTGGTGTCGGATTCGAAGGCTCCGGCCGATTTCACCGTCGTCACTTCCGACAAATCGCTCGGGGACAAGTCCCGCCACCTGGGCGCTGCCGTCGAGAGGGCCCACGAGTTCTCGAAACGGCTGGAGCGCGGTAAGACGCCGGGGCACACGCCGCCGGAGAAGGCTTCGCCGAACCAGACCGCGGATGAAATCGAGCGGTGGCTCGAGGTCTTCGACCCGGGCCGGAAGTAGCGACGGCCATCGGACCCCGGGCGCGGTTTCGTTGACACAAATTCGAGCGGCCTCGTAGAATACTGGTTCGCATCAGTTGTCCAGGCCCGGAACGAGGGCGTGGAACGAGGTTCGACTCTCGTCCTGGTTCGCCGGGGCTACCCCCGGGGTCGGTCGCGTGCCCCAAGGGGCAGGTTCAGGTGAGTCGAGCACTAAACAGAAGTCTTCTGGAGGCATGTCCACAATGCGGAGCTACCGCGCCCTTTTGATCGTCACCCCCTTGCTGCTGGTTCTCGGATGCAACCGGCGCGGAGCCGTGCCCGCCAACGACATCACCGCCTCGTTCAAGGCGAATCGCATGAGCGCACCCCTCGACAGCGCCATCGAAGTCACCTACACCTGGACCACCGGGCCGAACTTCAAGAAGGTGGAAGGCGACTACCGTGCCCTCGTTCACTTCATCGATCAGGGCAAGGTCCTCCTCTTCACCGACGACCACGCGATCACGCCGCCGCCCTCGCAGTGGGAAGCCAACAAGACCTACAGCTACACGCGCACCGTCTTCGTTCCGGTGGTGACCTACATCGGCGACGCTACCGTGACCATGGGCCTGTATCCCTCTGGGCGCGGCGAGCGCATCCCCCTCAAGGGAGAGGATTTCGGCCTGCGGGAGTACGTCGCGGCCAAGGTGCAGCTCCTGGCCCAGGTCGAGAATGTCCGCGTGTACTACAAAGAGGGCTGGCACAACCCCGAGCCCGGTCCCAATCCGATGGTGGAGACCACCTGGACCAAGAAGGAAGCCGTCCTCTCCTTCAAGAACCCCAAGAAGCCGGTCATCGTCTACCTCCAGTTCGACGCGCCCTATTCGCCCAAGAACTACCCGACGGGCGCCCCCACTCTCACCATCGCCGCCCAGGGCAAGTCTGGAATCACCCACAAGTTCGAGAACGGCGAGCTCGTTGAGAAGAAGATCCGCTTCAAGGCCGAGGACCTGGGCGCCGAGGACACCGTCGAGTTGCGCTTCTCGATGGATCAGACGATCGTCCCCAAGGCGCTCGGGATGTCAACGACCGACGACCGTGAGCTGGGCGTCCGCGTCTACGACGTCTTCGTGGGCGTAGAGGACGAGCTCGGCACGGTTCCGAACGTGGTCGACGCGGGCCCGGTGACCATCGCGGCGCCCGCGAAGGGCAAGCCCACACCTGCCCCGGCCAAGGGAGCTGCCCCCGCCCCGAAGGCCTCGCCGGCGCCGGCCAAGGCTTCGCCGGCTCCGGTCAAGAAGTAGCTAGACGATCTTCACCCGACGGCCCTTCGTGCGTCGGGTTTCGTCGGGTGCGACGGGAGTCTCCTGCTCTTCCATCCGTGCGAGCTGCCACTGGCAGAAGGTGACGAGGCCGAGCAGGGTCTGTCGCCTGATCTCCCGCGCCTTGCGCGAGTTCAGGCCCATCTCCTCGAGCATCTCGGAGACCAGGCAGCACGCCTTCAGGCTTCCTCCGTTCGACGTTTCGCTCGCCTTGGCCATCACCGTCCTCCGAATACAACACTCAGGCGCCCCGAACGCAGGCGCGCTTCCACGACCTCGCGGCCCGAAAGGGAGCGCGGGAGGACGATGTTACGACGCCAGTTGTCGATGGTCACCGACAACTCGTCTCCCGCCGCATAGGCGGTGACGCGATCGCTGCTCGCGAAGGGCAGGTCGAATGAGAAAACGTACCCGTCGCCGCGCTTCTCCACCTTCGGCGGGCGGCTGGTGTGGAAGACGGACAGCGGATCCCGCTCGCCGTAGACCTCGTCCGACAGAGTCCTGAGAAGGAGCGTCCCCATCACCTCCTCGTCGCGCAGAGGCGACTCCAGGATGGGCAGGGCGGCGAAGCCCTCCCGCACCCGCTTCATGTGACGGGCCTGGGTCTTTCCCCACCGCTCGAAGTAGGCGCCCTTGAGCGAGTCGGGAAGCACGCGGTTCGCGATGACCGCGTCGACCGAGTAGCCGTACAGCCCGAGGTACGTGAAGAGCCGCTCGGATTCCGCGATCACCATCTTCTCGAGAGAGAGCACGATCCTGATGGAGGTCACCTTCGGATCCCGCAGGAGGGGGTCGAGGCGTTCGATCCGCTCGTAGAGCCGCTTGACCGCCGCGAACACGTCATCTTCGGGAATCGGCAGCGAGGTGACGAGCGGCGCCACCGGGCGCACCGTCCGCGCGAGAACGCGCTGGACGGGGAAGATCTTGCGGAAGTAAAAGCGCAGGACATCGGGCGCCGCGAGCATGCGCAGCGTCTCGCCCGTCGGCGCGCAGTCCACGAGGAGGAGATCGTACCGGCGGCTCTGCGCGAGCTCCGCCACGCGAAGCAGGGAAAAGAGCTCTTCCATACCGGGAAGCACCGCCATCTCGTCGGCCACCACCTCCTCGATCCCCTGCCCCTTGAAGAAGCGGGTCAGGAAATTCTTGATGGGCCCGAACTCCCGCTCCAGTTCGTGCTGCGCGTCGATCTCCATGGCGTCGAGGTTGTCCATCACCCGCGTCGGCTCCGGGCCGATGCGAAGGGCAAGCGAGTCGCCGAGCGAGTGAGCGGCATCCGTGGACATCACGAGGGCCCGGTGGCCCAGAGAGGCGGCGCGCACGCCCGTGGCCGCGGCGAGGGTGGTCTTTCCCACTCCGCCCTTTCCCGAAAAGAGGATGATTCTCACGAAGGCGCCTCCGAAGGCAGGAGCCACGACGCCACGGCTCCGAGCGAGCGCAGATCGTGGACATCCGTTTCGAGTTCTGGGACCAGCACCGCGGCGAGGCCGCTCCGGCTCGCCACCTGGCGCAGTTGACGCGCGTCGCCCCTCGCCCGGACCTGCTCCCGCGCCGCCAGGTCTCGCAACTCCCCCACAACCTCCGTCGGGAGCAGGCTCGTCCCCGGATCCGAGTCGAGAAACGAGGTGTCGACTCCCCCTTCGATGGCCCAGGGGTGGACGCGATTGGCCACGATGGCCGCGGCCCGGAGCCCCCGCTCGCGAAGGGCGGAGGCGAAGGCCGCGCCCTCGGTGACTCGCGAGGTGGCGGGTGTCGTGACCATGAGGAACGTCGTGCCCTCGCTTCGGAGGAGGGTCCCCGTGGCGTTCGCGGTCTGCCGGAAGGAGTCGAAGAGCCCCTCGAAGGCGAGGAAGAACTCGGAGAGGTCACGAAGGAACTGCAGTCCGACCGCCGAGTCGAGGATGCGCAGGAAGGTACGGCCCACCATGGTGCGCGGCTCGATAGCGAGGTGCCCGGCCACGAAATAGGGCTTGAGGAAGTAACGCAGCACCCGCCCGTCCACGAAGTCGAGCACCCGCTTGGGCGCGTCGAGAAAGGCCAGGGCGGAGGACGCGGGAGGCGTGTCGAGCACAATGAGGTCAAAGTCGCCGGACACCCCCATGAGCGCCTCCATCGCCATCACCTCGTGCGTCCCCGCGAGGTGCCGCGAGATCTCCTGGTAGAAGCGATTGGTCAGAACTCTTTCGCGCGCTTCCGGGTCCGCGGCGTGCCGCCTCACCAGGTCGTCGAAGGTCTGTTTGGGATCGAGCCGCATGGCGAACAGGCGGCCCTTCACCTTCTGCGGCGCGCCCGTGAGGCGGGCGAGGCCGAGGCTCGTACGAAGCCGCTTCGAGGGGTCGATCGTGCAGACGAGCGTCTTGCGGCCCAGGTTCGCGGCGGCGAGGGCGAGGGCCGCGGACACCGTGGTCTTTCCCACGCCACCCGGACCACAGACGATGACCAGCTTCCCGGCGAGCGCATTCGCGACAGCGGCGGCTCCCTTCATGCGACGTCTCCGGCGAGCGCCGCCGCCATGGCCTTCGGCCGGCAGTCCAGAAGCTCGCCGATGAGGATGGGCTTGAGCCCGAGACCCTTCGCGAGACGCCTTTGGTGAAAGGCCTCGATGCGCGAGCGGCGCTGGACCTGGGCCGCGCAATCGAGCAGGAGACGGTCTCTCGACCCGGGCGGCGCGTCGAACTCGGCCACCGCCTGTCGTGCCGCCGCCGACAGCTTCTCCTGACGCATCCGGTTGAGGAACGCCAGGGCCGGGGGAATGCCGGTTCGTTCGAGCAGGTCGTCCTTGAACTCCACCGCCTCGACGACGGCCATCTCTTCGGGAATGGCGACGAGGGCGATCCGCGTCGCGGTCTTGAGCCAGGTCATGATCCGTTCGGCAAGCCGCGCAAACGGTCCAACCGGAGCCGCCCGGTGAGCGGCGAAGGGCGTCTCGAGCATGAGCAGGCCGTGGCCCGACGAGGGACAGTCGACGACGATGGTGCGCCAGCGCGGCGCCCCTTTTCGATCGGCCTCCGCCGAGTATTCCTTGATCCTCCCGAGAAGCACCAGTTCGGGCAGGCCCGGGGCGGCGGCGAAGAACTTGACGTAAACCTCGCTCCGGATGATCCGGTCGACCAGCGGCCGGAGCCTCACCACGTGACGGACGTACTCGTCCATCGCCACCCGGGCGTCGAGATCCACCGCATCGAAGCCGTGCCTCGTGGGGCCGGGAGCCAGGCCCTCTCGGGGCGCGTCCTGCACGGACTCGCCGATGCGGACGAGAAGCGTGCGGTGCCCGGCCTCGGCAGCGAGCGCCGCCAGGCCTTCCGCGATGACGCTCTTGCCGGTGCCTCCCTTGCCCAGGACGAAGAGGGTGCCGTTCAGATCGAAAGGCAGATCAGGGCGGACCGGCGGATCAGCGGACCGCCTGGCCAAGGGCTTCTCCTATTTCAGGCGCGTCTCAATCGAGAGGCGCCCCTCGGTCGAAAGCGGGAAGTAGGCCTCGAACTGCGCCCGGATGGTGTCCACCAGGGCGATGCCCGCCGCATCCCCCGGATCTCCCTTTGTGACATACAGGAAGGCCACGCGCCAGGCCGGCGGATTCGGCGCGGGGGCGGGCGAGCGCGGACCCATGGCCGCGATCACATCGGCGATGGTGACGTCCTTTCTCGTCCCCTTGATCTCCACGTTGGACTGGGGCGCCCGCTCCGCGCTTTGCACCCCATCGACGACGGCGTCCCGAATCACGAAGAAGGGAGGAACCTCGGCGCTCGGGCGCAGACCCATCAGGTACTGGTCGAGAGGGCCGTACCTCTGGGACGCCGGACCGGTCCTGAAGACGCCGCCGCCGAGGTCCTCGATCTGGTTCCCCTCGTCGTGCGAACCGGACGAGTGCATGTAGAAACTCCAGTGAGCCATCTGCCGCCCGAGAAGCTCGGTGCTCGAGACCCCCGAGTCGTTGAAGCGAGCGGTGGCAAGCCAACGGTGTCCCACCTCGTGAGCCAGCACGGAGAGGCTTGTCTCCTCCCGGAGCACGCGGTCCGCGGGATTGGCCGAGTACTTGTTGATCGAGTCCATCAAGACCATGCTCTCGAGCCGCCCGCGGGAGCCGTAGGCCGCGCCATCGTCAACTACGCCGGTCCCGATTCCCGCGATGCTGTTGCGGACGGTGGTCTCGTAGGCGAAAGCCCCCTGGGAGCGCGGGATGTAGTTGCGATTCGTGTAGACGATGAGCTGCTGATAGTCATCGCCAAACGAGGCGTAGAAGGAGCGCGCGACCGCGGTAAGGTCAATGCCCGTCTCCGACCGGAAGGACTCGCCGATCGCCCGACTGAAGGGAACCCCGGCCGCCGCGGAGAGATCCGTCGTCTGCATGCCCTCGATGGAGCCCCCGGCCGCGATTCCCGCCGCCCCTTCCTCGATGCCCGTTGTGAGGCTCGCCGCGTCATAGGAGAAGGTGATGCGCCCATCGGGGAAGAGGGTCAGTTCGAAGGTGTTCTTGTCGCCGGTTTCGAACTGGGGCACGTTCGTCCATTTGACCGTGAACGCGGCGGCGCTCGACGTGGTGCTGACCCAGCCGCCGGCGCTTGGGTCGAAGTCCGCGAGCAGGGGGGCCACCCGGGGCGGGCCCGAGACGAGGCGCGCCAGGGTCCGTGCGGTCGACGCGTCATCCTTCGTCTCGAAGGTGAGATTGCCGTCCGAGTTCACGAACGCCTTGTCGTAGGACTTGCCGAAGAAGGGAAAGGCGAAAGGGAGCGGGACTTCGCGCGAGTCATCGTCGCCGAGCCGGATGAGCGAGCCGTCGGGCGCGATGGGCCGATCCACGCGGGAGACGGTGTAGCCGGGCTGGAACTCGAGCCCCTTTCCCTGGAGATCGAGGGAGTTCGCGGTGAAAACCAGGTCGCCCTGGTCCACGAGCACCGCCACGTCTCCCGTGCGGCCGGCCGCCGCCGCCCGAGTGGTCGAGCTGGACGCCCGCACGCCCCCTCTCGCGACTTTCTCTCGCGCGCTCGCCAGGGGAACGAGATCGCTCCCCGGATAGGTGGCGCAGAAGGCATGCCGGATCCCCTCGGAGAAGACCGGAGGGCTGGATAGAACGAGGGCCGCTAGTATGGGAAAGCGGAGGAAGCCGTGTTTCATGAGCGCTCCAGGAGCAGCGCCAGTCTAGCCCTCGCTCGAGCCGGGAAGGAAGCGAAGTCGCGGTGGTGCGCCCGACTGGGCTCGAACCAGTAGCCTTTGCCTTCGGAGGGCAACGCTCTATCCATTGAGCTACGGGCGCACGCGGCGATTCGGAATGCGGATGATAGCAATCTCCCCGCCAGTTCCAGGCATCGCCGCGCGTCGTTAACATGGAGGCCGGGCTTTCCGGAGAAACAAGCGAGATGAAGATCATCACGATCGTCGCGTGCGGCCTTCTGAGCAGCGGACTGGGTCTTTCCCTCGTGGCCTGCCGCTCGGCGTCCACGACCGCGCCAGCGTCGCCCCCCGGGCCGGAACGGGCGGGAGCGGGAGAGCCGAGCGCCGCCGCCGTCATCAAGTCGATGATCTCGGCGGCGGACTGGCAGCTGAAGAACCCTTCGCCGCACAAGCTGTGGGAATGGCACCAGGCCCCGTTCTGGGCCGGCCTTCACGCCCTCGCGCCCCTCTCACCGGATCCACGAAAATACCTGGAAGCCATGCGCGCCATGGGCGAGGCGAACGAGTGGAGTCACGGGCCATCGCGGTTTCACGCCGACGACCAGGCGATCACCCAGAGCTACTTCCTCCTCTATCAGGACCTCAAGGACCGGCGCATGGTTTCGAAGGCCCTCGCCCTGTTCGACGAGATGACCGGAATGCCATTCGACGAACCCCTCGACTTCGACCAGAAAAAGACGGCACGCGAGTGGGTGTGGTGCGACGCCTTGTTCATGTCTCCGCCTGCTCTCGCGCTCGCCGCCCGAACCACCGGCGATCGTAAGTACGCGGACCTCATGAGCCGTCTCTGGTGGAAGACCACCGACTATCTCTATGACAAGGGCGAGCATCTCTATTACCGCGACAGCAGGTACTTCGACCAGCGCGAGACCAACGGGGCCAGGGTCTTCTGGAGCCGCGGCAACGGATGGGTGCTCGCCGGACTGGCCCGAGTCCTGCAGTACCTGCCCCCGGACTATCCAGGGCGGCCACGCTTCGAAGCGCTCTTCCGGGAGATGGCCCTTCGCGTGGCCGGCCTCCAGCGGCCGGACGGTTACTGGCCGGTGAGCCTTCTGAACCCCGACGCCTTCCCTACGCCGGAGACGAGCGGCACCGGCTTTTTCACCTATGCCCTGGCCTGGGGCGTGAACGAGAAGCTGCTGGATCGGGCGGCCTTGCAGCCCGTGATCTTCCGCGGCTACGCCGCACTCGAGCGCGCGGTGCTGCCCGACGGCAAGCTCGGCTACGTCCAGAGGGTGGGGGCCGCGCCCGGCGACACCGGGCCCGAGGAGACCGAGGTGTACGGTGTCGGAGCCTTCCTTCTCGCGGGGAGCGAGGTGCACCGCCTCGTCACGTCGCGATGACCGGATTTGGCCACGATCTCGGTCCCTTGGACACCCGCCCGCTTTTTCGCCCCCTGAACCGGGAACTCGTGGGACTCCTCGAATCGGTGAACGCGGCGGACTGGGAGCGGCCGACGCTCGCCGGCAGCTGGAAAGTGCGGGACGTGGCGGCCCACATCCTCGATGGCTGCCTTCGCCGGATCGCGGCCGGCCGCGACGGCTACGCCCCGCCGCCCCCTTTTCCCGTTCATTCGCCGCAAGACCTCACCCGCTTCGTCAACGGCCTGAACGGTCTGGGCACGGCCTACGCGAGCCGTCTCTCTCCCCGCCTCCTCATCGACCTCCTGCGAATCGCCGGCGAGTGGCTGGCGGATCTCTTCGAGCGCTTGCCCCTGCACGAACGCGCGCTGTGGGCCGTGGGGTGGGCCGGCGAAATGGAATCGGAAAACTGGATGGACATCGGTCGCGACTACACGGAACAGTGGCATCACCAGATGCAGATCCGCGACGCCGTCGGCGAGCCGCGTCTCCTCGTTCCCCACTGGATGGAGCCGCTCCTCGGCATCGCGCTCCGTGCTGTGCCCGTGGCCTACGCCAACCTCGCGGCGCCCGCGGGAACCGTGGTGACGCTTGAGGTCTTCGGGCCGACATCGGGCACCTGGTCGATCGCCCGCGACGAAAGCCGCTGGCGCCTGATCTCGGGACGGCCGCAACATCCAGACGCGCTGCTCCGAATGGCCACCGACGATGTGTGGCGCGTGCTCTTCAACGCCGTGCACAGTCCCGGACTCATGCACCGCCTCGCCGTGGAAGGCGACTGGCATCTCGCTCGTCCCTTGCTGAACGCGAGATCGGTGATCGTCTGAACGCGGCGGCTAGCGCCCGATGTACCCGAGCGCGCGCAGCTTCTCCTTCTGTTCCGAAGAAAGCTCCACCGGCCGTCCGGCCGCCGTGGACCGGGATTTGAGCGCGAGATCCTTCGCCCGCGCCTCGATCGAGGCCCGCAACGCCTCGGCGGGAGGACGATTCTCCTTCTCGCCGGGATCGCGCGCAAGGTCGAACCACTGAGACGAGCGCTCATCGCGCTTCCCTGGGTCGGTTCTGAGGATGGCCTTCCACGAGGCCGCCCCGCCGCGGAGGAAGGAGAGGCGGCTGCCGTCCAGCGTGTGGTCCGTCTCGCCGTACATCTCACGGCGCTCCGGAACCGGCTTCAGGAGCGAAAGGCCCTTCATGGAAGGCGCGGGAGCCACGGAAAGAAAGTCAAGAATGGTGGGCGCGATATCGAGAAGACTCGTGGGCTGTGTCTCGCGCCTCGGCGTCACACCTGGGCCGGCAACCATGAGCGGCACGCGGATCACCTCTTCGTAGAGGGTCTTCTGGTGCTCCCATGATCCGTGCTCGAGAAACTCCTCGCCATGGTCCGACGTGACGACCATGAGGGTGTTGCGCAGCACACCGCGCTCCTTGAGGTGCCCGACCAGGCGTCCTATCTGGTTGTCGGTGTAGCGGATCTCCCCGTCATAGAGCGCGCGCAGATGGTCGAGGTCCGCGGCGCTCACCTGATCGGGGCGCAGGTTCTGGAAGTCCTTGAGGTTGCCGGTGAGCTTTCCGGCGTAGGACGTTTCGAAGAGCTTGAGGACATCGGCCGGGGGCGCGTAATGCCAGTGGGGATCGTAGAAGTGCAGGAAGATGAGAAACGGCCGGTCGCCGAAGCGATCCACGAGGTCCATGGCGTGATTCGCCACGTTCTCGGCCAGGCGGTCCTGGCGGAAGTTCATCGAGTCGAATCCGGCGTCGAGACCATACGTCCGCGAGACGTACAGATGCGACGTCACCGCATGGGTGGCGACGCCCCGCGCCTGCAGGATCTCGGCCACCGATGGGACCGAACGATTGAAGGCCTGCTTCATGTCCGTTCCCCCGTGGGCGCCGGGCAGCACGGAGGTGAGCATGGACAGGTGCGAGGGAAGAGTCCACGAGCTCACGCTCACCGCGTCGTCGGCGACGAGGCCGCTGACGCCCAGGGCATCGAGAACGGGCGTCGTGGGCTTCCCGTATCCGTAGGCGCCCACGTGATCCCGCCGCAGGGTATCGATGGAGATCAGGATCACGCCCCGCTTCGAACCATAGGCGGCACGGTCGTGGATGACGGGGTCGGCGAAGGCCAGGTGGAGCCCGGGAGGCCTCGGCAGGTCGCGGCCGTCCTTGTCCGTGAAACGGATGTCCACCCGGAGCACGCCCTGTCGCGGAGGCGAATCGAGGGGAACGCTCACGTCCCTCCAGTCCTGGGTCACTCGCGGGTTCACGGTGACGTTGGAGATCTCGCGGCCGTCGAGACTCACCACGAACCGGGCCCAGCCCGGGATGTCCCCTTCCCCATCGTAGCGAGCGGCGACGCCGAAGGTGAGGAGCGCGCGCCTGGGGAAGGTGAGAGTCCAGGACTGCGAGGCGAGGAGCGACTCGCGCCGCTCGTCGCCGATCGTGACCAGGTCGACCTGCGACCGGGGCCCGTCCGACTTGAGGGCGAGGAGAGAGCGCGGCGCCGAAGGCGGCGGTGCGGCGGACGGACATCCCAAGGAGATGCCCCCCAGGAGCACGATGGTCGGAAAGAAGGCAAGCCGCCGGTTCAGGAGCTTTCGGGAAGCCAAGGGAGCGTCAATGTAGCACGGGCCCCCGCGCCGAAAAGCCGCGTCCCGGGACGAGGGAAGCCGGTCTTCTAGTGCGCGGCCGCGCCGAGCAGCGCGGTCTCCTCGGCGCTCTCCTGCTTCACCGGACGGGAGAGGTAGGCGTAGGCCGCGGGCACCACGTAGAGGCTCAGGAAGCCCGAGAACAGGAGCCCGCCCACCACCGCGACGCCCATCGACTTCCGGCTGCCCGCGGCACTGCCCAGGGCGAGGGCGATGGGCAGCGCCCCGAGAATCATGGCGAGGCTCGTCATGAGGATCGGCCGCAGGCGAGCCACCGCCGCCGCGTGGACCGCGTCCAGCTTCGAGAGACCGGCGCGCTTCCTCTGGTTCGCGAACTCGACGATCAGGATCCCGTTCTTCGTGACGAGGCCGATCAGCATGATGATGCCGATCTGCGAGAAGACGTTCAAGGTGGACGCGGTGAGCCAGAGGCTCAGGATGGCGCCCGCGACGGAGAGAGGCACGGTGAGGAGGATGATGGCCGGGTCCACGAAGCTCTCGAACTGGGCGGCGAGGACGAGGTAGATGAGGATCAGGGCGAAGCCGAAGGCGAAGACCAGGCTTTGCGCGCTGTCGCGGAAGTCGCGTGACTGGCCCGCGAGGTCGGTGCTCACCGTGGGAGGCAGGGCGCGGGCCAGCTTCTCGAGCTCCTCGAGGGCCTGACCGAGGGTGTAGCCGGGGGCGGGCTGGGCCGAGATGGTGGCCGAGACATTCCGGTTGAAGCGGTAGATGGAAGCCGGGCTGATGGTCTCGTCATAGGTAATGAGGTTGTCGAGAGAGACCATGCTGCCGTCGCGAGCGCGCACGGAGACTCGCTTGAGGTCGCTTGGTTTGTTGCGGTCGCTCCGGCCGAGCTGGCCGATGACCTGGTACTGCTTTCCGTCCTTCAGGAAGTAGCCCAGCCGGCTGTCGCCAAAAGCGAACTGCAGCGTGCGGCCGATATCCGAAACCGGAATGTCCAGCTCGGCCGCCTTGGCCCTGTTGATTCGCACGGAGACCTCCGGGCGGTTGATCTTGAGGTCGGTATCGACGAAGCGCAGCGCCGGATTGTCCTGCGCCGCCTCCAGGAACTTTGGCAGCACGTCGACCAGGGTCTCGACCCGCGAGGCCTTGAGCACGAACTGCACCGGCTGGGCGGAGCGGCGTTCGCCGATGGTGGGGGGCTGCGAGGGAAACGCGCGTATTCCCGTGAACTGGTTCATCTCGTCGCTCAGCTGGTCGAAGATCGCCTGCTGGCTGCGCGTGCGCTCGTTCGGCTCCACGAGGTAGATGTTCTGCAGGCCCGTGTTGGGGCCCATGTTGAGTCCGCCGCCTCCCGAGGTGCTGTGCCGGATCTCCGGCACCGTCGTGGCGATGTGCTTCGCCAGCTCATCGACCCGGTCTCTCGTGTACTCGTAGGTGGCGCCTTCCGCGGCGCGGATGTTGATCCGGATGTTCGAGCGGTCTTCGAGCGGGGCTAGCTCCGACGGAAGCTGGCCACCCATCCAGACGATGATCGCGACACTCCCCGCCACGATGGGCAGGCTCAGCCAGCGCCGTTGCAGGAACACGCTGAGGCTCGTCTCGTAACCCCGGTTCAGGGCCACGAAGAAGGGCTCGGTCACCCGGTAGAACCAGCCGTGCTGCCCGTGCGGCCGCAGCATGAATCGGCACATCATGGGCGAAAGCGAGAGGGCCACGAAGGCGCTCACCAGCACCGACCCCGCGACCACCACGCCGAACTCCCGGAACAGGCGGCCGGTAAGTCCCTCCAGGAAGACGATGGGCACGAAGACGGCGGCGAGAGTCACCGTGGTGGAGATGACCGCGAAGTAGATCTCGCGCGAGCCCTCGAGGGCGGCGGCGAGCGGCGACTGTCCCTCCTCCACCTTCGAGTAGATGTTCTCGAGCACCACGATGGCATCGTCGCAAACCAGGCCGATGGACAGGAGCACCGCCACCAGGGTGAGGACATTGATGCTGAAGCCGGCCAGATACATGATGAAGAAGGCGGAGACGATGGAGACGGGAATCGCGATCACCGGGATCAGGGTCGAGCGCCAGTCGCGCAGGAAGAGGAAGATGATCAGGGCCACCAGGCCGAGAGCGATGAGGACGGTGTCCTCCACCTCCTTGACCGTGCGCCGAACGAACGTGGTGAAGTCGTAGCCCACGGTGGTCTCGATGTCCTTGGGAATCTCCTTCTCGAGAAGCTTCATGCGCCGGTAGAACTCGTCGGCGATCGACACCGCGTTCGCGTTCGCCTGGGGCAGGACGTTGACGCCGATCATGGGCACCCCGAGGATGCGCATCCCCGTGCGCAGATTCTCGGCGTCGAGGACCGCCTCGCCGATGTCGCCGAACTCGATACTGCGGCCCCCCTGCTGCCGCAGAATCAGGCGGTTGAACTCTTCGGGAGTGTTGAGCCGGCCGGCGGTTCTGATGGTGAGCTCGGTATCCGCGCCCTCGATCCGGCCGGACGGCAGGTCGATGTTCTGGGCGGCCACCGCGCGCTGGACGTCGAGCGGCGTGACCTGATGCGCCGCCAGCCTCTCGGGATCCCGGGCGCGTAGCCGAACTGCGCGGCGAGGACGGGCCCGATGAGAGGCCCCGCCCCCGCGATGGCCGAGAAGTGCGACCCGAACAGGACCCAGCGGCTGACCGGGTAGTAGTTCTGCCCGTCGTACCTCTCGTGCGCGGGTGTCACGCGCGCGTCGTTCAGGACCAGCACCTTCGCGGCGAGAAACGCCGAGTAGTAGCGGTAGGCGATCACACAGATGCCGATGAAGGGGATCAGGAGGTAGAGGGCGTGCATGGCGCGGGATGCTATCCCACGTTTCTTCCGGCGCGGCAGGAAATTCCGCGAGGACTAACAAAGTGAGGGGCCGGGATATCCTCGCGCAGACCATGGACTGGCGGCAGCTTCGGAACAACGCGCGGGACTTCATGCGCGGAATGGCGTACGGCCGGTACGAGCAGCACCTGCGGCAGGAAGCCGCGGAACTCTCGGATCTGTTCGTCACCATGTGCTACCTGGAACTCGTCGGCCTGCCGAACCCCGTCGCCCTCCATCTTCTGGAGATCTACCCGTATTTCCTGGATGAATTCCACCTCTGGCACCGGCGGATGGGCTTCCAGCGTTCGCCCCTCGAGGACTTCCGATGTTGTTGAGCGGACTGCGCGGACTCTCCGAACGGAGGATCCTCTTCTTCGGTGGCAAGGGCGGCGTGGGCAAGACCACCTGCGCGTCCGCGACGGCGCTCGCGGCCAGCCGTCGGGGGAAGCGGGTGCTCCTCGTTTCGACCGACCCCGCCCATTCGACGTCTGACATCTTCGAGACCGCCTTCGGCCCGGCGGAGAAGGAGATCCTGCCCGGCCTTTCCGGCCTCGAGATCGATGTCGACCTCGAGTTGCGGCGCTACGTGGACCGGGTCAAGGAGCAGATCGCGAAGGTCTTCAGCCAGGAGGTGCTCAGGAAATCGGAGCGCCAGATCGAGCTCGCCGCGAGCATGCCCGGGGCCGAGAGCGTCGCCCTCTTCGATCGCATGACCGAACTGATGATCGATCGCAAGGAGGTCTATGACCTCATCGTCTTCGATACCGCGCCCACCGGCCACACTCTCCGACTCCTGCAATCTCCCGACCTTCTGGTGACCTGGGTCGGAGCGCTGACCAAGGCCCGCCGGGCCATGCTGCCGCCCGTCCAGGATGAACCCGACCCTGTGCTCACCGCCCTCGAGCGCCGCCAGGACCGCCTGGAGGAAGTCCGCGCGCGCATGATGAGTCCGCGAACCACCGCCTTCATCCTCGTCACCATTGCCGAGCGGCTCCCCATCGAGGAGGCGTTCCGCTCACTCGAATCTCTGGCGGGGTCGGGCATCGAGATCGGGCAGGTCATCGTGAACCGCGTCCTGCCCCCGCATGCCGCCGGTGAGTTCTACGAAGCGCGAATACGGCAGGAGACGGTGTATCTGGACGAGATCGATCGGCGGTTCGCGAAGCTCCCCCGCGTTCGGATTCCGCAGCTCGACTCCGACATCCACGGCCTCGCGACGCTCGAGCGGGTGAGTGAGCTTCTCGGCTGCTGATCCCGGGCGTCTCGAAGGCGCGGATGACGAGCGCCGGTTTCAGGGAACCAGTTTGACGATCAGGCGCTGCGCGATGGGGTCGTAGAACCAGGCGCTCGATGCGGCGTCGTTCACCTCGGCCTCGGATTCCACTTCCGGCAGGGTTCCGGCCTGGTTGATCAGCACGGTCAGGCCATTGACGGCGACGGCGGACGGCTTCCCCGTCACCCGGCCGATCCGGTAGAGCACCGGCATGCCGGGGAAGGAATCAGCGCTCAAAGTCAGCTTGTTTCCCTCGAGCGCCGACTTGAAGGTCGTCCATCGACCGGTGTCGTCGTTGTGGTACCGGAACGTGGAGGAGCCGTTCGGATAGACGAGGACGGTCAGTGATCCCGCGGACTCGCGCGTGCCATGGCCCGTGTAGTCACGCTCCACCTCCATGGGAATGATGGCGCCGAGCTTCAAAAACACCGGCTCGCGGCCGGGCGGGGCAGGGTACTCGGACAGGGATCCCGACAACACTCGGTCCTCCTCCCAGTAATCGACCCACTGACCGGCCGGGAGCTGAACGTCGAGGGTGGTCGTCCGGTCGGTCACAAAGGGAACGAAGATCTCGTCCCCCACCCTCATGGCGAAGGGCCCCGGGCCCGGCTGGATCACGGGAAGATCGGGCTGCTCGTACATGCGCTGGGAATAACTCAGGAAATACGGCGTCAGTTCCTTGTGGAGCCACGCCCAGTACCGATAGGCGTGAAGAAGGTCCGAATCGTATTCGGAGCGCCAGGGATCGGAGTTCGCGAACGGAGTGTGAGCCATCACCGGCTGGAAGGCGCCCCAGTGAATCCGCCGGTAGAACGTCTCCTGGTCGGGCGCCTGCCGGTTCTCATAGTCGTAGGCGGTGAGCTCGTTGACCGGCGCGGGAAGGAGGCGCGACTTGTCGAGCATGCGGACGATGCCCTCGCGCAACCCCGCAAAGTCGTTCGCCAGGTCGGCCATGTAGGCGACATTCGCGAGCCGGGCGAGGCCGGCGTCGGTGGTGGAGGGGCCGTGGCTCTGGTGTGCCTTGGCGATGTTCTCGAAATCCCCGAAGGAGACCGATTTCATGAAGTCATTGGCTGCCTGGAGTTCCTGGTCCGAGGACCCATCATCCAAGTAGAAACCGAGAAGGGTACCGCCCAGCTGGGACTGGACGCGCGCGTATTGCGCGGGCGTGTGGCATCCGCCCCAGAAGTGAACCAGAGCGCGCACGCGCTCGCTGGCCAGCCGGTTGACCACATCCTCGCCCAGGTTCCACTCACAGCAGTCCTCGCCCTCGCAGACGCCATCGTTCCGGGAATCCCGCGCCGACCACGCGCTCCCATCGAAGAGGTAGACGCTCACCGGAATGTCGTTGGCGCGCAGTTCGTCCATCTGGCAGGTGAATTCCTCCGCCATGGTCTCGGCCGAGCCGCAGCCGCAGTCGCCGCTGCGCGGGCAGCCGCTGCCCCACCAGGGGCCCAGGGTCGCGCGGTTCAGGGGATGGTCGCGCGTCACCGCGGTCGCCCGCACGCCACCCGAAACTCCGGAGACCGGGGCGGAGGCCGACGAGGCCGACGGCCGCGTGCCGCCCCCCGCGCCGCCCCCGCAATCGGAAATCGGAAGCGCCGCCGCCACCAGGAGCGCAGTCATGACCCGCACGCGGCGTTCCGGCCTCCGCGCTGCATCGTCGCGCATCTCAACCCCCACGGAGTCAAGACTACTACGCGCGACCGCGCCCCGGAGTGGCGTATCGCACAACCGGGTCAGTTGTGACCCGCTCTTGATACGTTGCGGACTCGCACCTTCGCTCGAGGACCCGGCGCCCAGGGGTGTGAGGCGCCCCCCAGGAGTTGACCGTGCGGGCTTGCTTACGGGAGTATCGTTGACCCGACTGGAGAGTGGCGTCATGAGGCGCTGGTTCATGGTCGCGGTCGGGCTGTTTCTCGGTGGGGCGCAGGAGGTGAGGGGCACCCAGGTGGGGCTCATCCGGATCGACGGGGCCATCGGACCGGCCACCGTCAGCTACATCTCCCGCGCCATAGACGTGTCGGGCGCCCGCGGGGACCAGTGCCTGGTTATCGAGCTCGACACACCGGGCGGGCTGCTCGAATCCACGAAGCAGATCACGAGGTCGTTTTATGCCTCGAGAGTGCCGACCGTGGTCTTCGTCTCCCCCACCCACGCCAGCGCCGGGAGCGCGGGGGCCTTCATCACCATGGCCGCGGAGATCGCGGTGATGGCGCCCAACACGACGATCGGCGCGGCCCATCCCGTCTCCCTCGGCGGCGGGGGCGAGGTCGAGAAGACAGACGATGTCATGAAGAAGAAGATGGAGCAGTACACCGCGAGCTTCATCGAAGCAATCGCGGACAAGCGTCATCGCAACGTCGAATGGGCGCGCTCTGCCGTGCTCGAAAGCGCCTCCATCACGGCCGAGAGGGCCCTCGAGCTCAAAGTCATCGACCTCATCGCGGACGACCTGCCCGACCTGCTCAGGAAGCTCGACGGGCGCACCGCGTCCGGGCGGATCCTGGAGACCGAGGGGGCCCAACTCGCGGAGATTCCCATGACCGCGTGGGAGCGCTTCGCTCAGCTCTTCCTGCGCCCGGAGGCGATGTTCGTCCTGATGCTGATCGTGATCTACGGGATCATGGGCGAACTCAGCACCCCGGGCGCGATATTGCCTGGGGTGGCGGGCGCCATCGCTTTCGTGCTCGTGCTCTACATGTCCGCGATCCTGCCCGTCAACCTGGCGGGCATCGCCCTGATTCTGCTGGCCACCGTCCTCTTCATCGCGCACATCTACGCGCCGACCCACGGGGTCCTGACCGCGGGCGGCATCGTGTCTTTCTTCCTGGGCGCGCTCATGCTCTTCAACCGTGCGGAGCCCGGCTTCCGGCTCTCGCTCTCGCTCATCGTTCCCGCGACCGTCCTCACCGCCCTCTTCTTCATCTTCATCGTGGGGGCGGGCCTCAAGGCCCAGTCGCTGCCGGTGCGCGCCGGCCGGGAGACCATGCTCGGCCGGGTGGTGAACGCGCGGGGGCCGATCAACGCGAACGGCGGCGCCGTCTTCATCGAGGGTGAGTTGTGGCGAGCGGTGAGCGAGACGCCCATCGAGAAGGATGAGCCCGTCGAGGTCGTGGGCATCAGCGGGCTGACGCTGACCGTGAAACCCCGAAAGCCGAACGGAGACAATCATGAATGAACTGATCGAAGGACTCTTCAAGCTCGGCGCCTGGGCGGTGGCGACGGCCGTGCTCGCCGCCATCATCCTGCCCCAGTGCCTGCGCATCCTGCGCGAGTACGAGCGCGGCGTCATCTTCCGGCTCGGCAAGCTCCACGCGCGCGGCGCGAAGGGGCCGGGGCTCGTCTTTCTGGTACCGCTGGTCGACCGCATGGTCAGGATGGACCTGCGCATCGTCACCATCGACGTGCCCAAGCAGGAGATCATGACCCGCGACAACGTGCCGGCCACGGTGGACGCGGTGGTCTATTTCCGGGTGGTGGATCCGGTTTCCGCGGTCGTCAAGGTGGAGAACTTCCTCAAGGCCACATCCCTCATCGCTCAGACCACCCTGCGCAGCGTGCTCGGCCAGTCTCCGCTCGACGACCTGCTCTCCCAGCGCGACGTGATCAACCAGAAGCTGCAGGAGATCATCGACAACCAGACCGAGCCGTGGGGCGTGAAGGTGACCGCGGTGGAGGTAAAGGATGTCTCGCTGCCCGACAGCATGAAACGAGCCATGGCGAAGCAGGCGGAGGCCGAGCGCGAGCGGCGGGCCAAGATCGTGAACGCGGAGGGCGAGTTCCAGGCCGCGGAAAAGATGGTGCAGGCCGCCTCGCTGATCAGCAAGGAGCCGATCGCCCTGCAGCTCCGCTTCCTTCAGACCATGCGTGAGATCTCGAGCGAGCACAACACGACCACGTTCCTGCCCATCCCGATCGAGCTGTTCACACCGATGATGAAGAAGGGGTGACGAAGGCGCCGTAACCCACCACGCGATCCGGATCGCCGGCGGTATCCGCGGAGTTGCGCAAGTCGATGCACTCGAGGCGGAGTCCGCGGTTTCTGAGGGAGACGAGGAGGCCGGCGAGGGCGTGGCGTCCACACGCCGAGTCGTAGCCGAGCGCCTCGGCACGCAGTGCGACGATCTCGTCCGCGGCGGCACGGTCGAGCTTCCGCGCCGTGGGGGCGTCGTGGAAGTGACTCAGATCGGAACTGATCACGATGAGGGTTTCCTCGCCGCCCCATAGGGCGTCTATGACATCCGCGACCTCCTCGGCCGAAGCCTCGCCGACCACGATGGGAACGAGATGGAAGTCGCCGAGAGCCACCTGGAGAAAGGGCAGCTGGGTTTCGAGGCTGTGCTCGCGCAGATGGGCGGCGTCCATGAACCTCACCGTCCCGGGGTGCTCGAGAGGCACCAGCCCAAGCGGCGTCTCGAAAGCCTGCGCGCTGTGGGTGGCGAGACCGTAGAGCGGGTGGCGGTGCGCGGGGCCCAGGAGCACCACGCGCTTGATCCCTCCGCCGCTCTTCGCAAGCCGCGCGTAGGCGGTGGCGGCAACGGGTCCCGAGTACACGTAGCCCGCATGGGGCGCGACGATGGCCTTGGGCGGCGGCCCCTCCGGCTGCGGCGCCTCGGCGAGGAGCCGCTCGACCATTCGGCGTAATTCCCGGGCCTCCGCGGGATAGAACAACCCGGCGACCGCGGCATGACGGACGGCCATCGTCATGCCACCGACTCCGCAATCGAGACGGGCTGCCGTCGGGCTCCCCAGCGTCCCGGCCGGTCCTCGAAGACGCCCGCACATTGAGCGCCGCACGCCGGGCAGCGGCCGCCCGGCGCCAGATCCCACGAGGCGATGTCGTAGCCGTCGCGGGCGATCAGAACCTCGCCGCAACCGCACCGAGTCACCGAGCCCTCCGGGTCCATGACGTTGCCGGTGTAGGCGTAGCGTACGCCGTTCGCCAGGGCGATCCGGCGCGCGCGCCGCAGAGTCGCCGCGGGCGTGGGCGGGACGTCGCTCATGCGCCAGTCCGGGTGGAAAGCGGTGAAATGAATCGGGACATCCGGGCCGAGTTCCCGCACTACCCACCGGGTCATGGCGTCCGTCTCCTCGGGAGAGTCGTTTTTCCCGGGGATCATGAGGTTCGTGATCTCGAGCCAGACGCTGGTCTCGTGCTTCAGGTACACGAGCGTGTCCTTCACCGGCTGAAGTTCCCCGAAGCAGACCTCGCGATAGAACTCCTCGGTGAAAGCCTTGAGGTCGACGTTCGCCGCGTCCATGCACTGGAAGAGTTCCGCCCGGGGCGCGGGGAGAACTTCGCCGGCCGTCACCGCCACGGTCTTGATGCCCTTCTTCCGGGAGGCCTTCGCGACGTCCACCGCATACTCCAGGAAGACGACGGGATCGTTGTAAGTGAAGGCGACGCTGCGGCAGCCGTGGCGCGCGGCGGCCCGGGCGATCGCTTCGGGCGAAGCCTCATCGGCCAGGGTGTCGGTCTCGCGAGACTTCGAGATGCTCCAGTTCTGGCAGAAGCGGCAGCCGAGGTTGCAGCCTGCGGTGCCGAAGGAAAGGACCGAGGTGCCGGGGAGGAAGTGCGCGAGGGGCTTCTTTTCGATGGGGTCGATGCAGAAACCGCTCGATCGCCCGTAGGTCTCGAGGGTGATGGCGTCGCCGTGCCGGGCGCGGACGAAGCAGAAGCCGCGCTGACCCTTACGGAGCTTGCAAAGGCGGGGACAGACATCGCACTGCACGCGGCCGTCTTCGAGACGCGTCCAGTATGACGTCTGGTGGTGCGGCACGGCTTCGATTGTACGGCCGGAAGGCCGCGAGAGAGGACCCCATCCGCTCTTCGCTCCGGGGACAATCGCCCGGTGCGGCCCGCGATCTACATCCTCACCAACAAGTGGAACCGCGTCCTCTACACCGGGGTCACCGCGGATCTTGGAAACCGCCTGCGGGTGCACCGCGCGCGGCTGAATCCGGAGAGCTTCACCAGCAAGTACAAGGTGATGAAGCTCGTGTACTACGAGTTCCACCCGAACATGGTGAAGGCCATCGCCCGGGAGAAGCAGATCAAGGGCGGCTCGCGCGCGGACAAGCTGCGGTTGATCGAGAAGTTGAACCCGGGTTGGGTGGATCTGGGTTGGTAGTGGTGGGAGGGGGTTGCTTCGTCGCGGCACCAACGGAATGGCTCCTCGCAATGACGTGAGGGGGATACGAGACGGGTGCACGAGCATGGTAGTGGGGCACGGCGCCCGCCGGCCGCGCAGGCGCGGTTCCCCCCTACCAAGCCCGTGCGACGGTCGGTACCCCCTACGTCATTGCGAGGAGCCACTCCGTTGGTACGGCGACGAAGCAACCCCCTTCCCACCACTGCCGACCGGCGGGGACAAAGCTCCCTCAACCACTACCGGCCTGCGGCCTGCCGAGCTAGAACAGGCCGCGCGCGGCTTCCATCACGCCGCGTACCCAGGGCTCCGGGTAGACGCCCATCACTACCGTGCCGATGGCGCAGATGAGGATGGCGAGGAGGAGCGGCATGGGGACGATCACCGGGGTCTTGATCTCCGGCTCTTCCACGTACATGCGGCTGCTGAGCACGAGGTAGTAGTAGAGGGCCACGATGGTGGCCACGGCGCCGAGGAGGGCGAGGCCGTACATGTGCTGGTCGACGACGGCGCGGAAGATGAAGAGCTTGGCCCAGAAGCCGGCCACGAAGGGGATGCCGCCCAAGGAAAGGAGGAAGACGAGGAGGCTCAAGGCGAGGACGGGCGAGCGCTGGGCGAGTCCGCGGTAGGCGCTCATCTTGTCCGAGCCTTCCGACGTCCCCACCGCCTGGACCACGAGGAAGGCGCCCATGTTCCCGAACAGGTAGGCCATCAGGTAGAAGAGGACCATCCCCACGCCCGCGGTCGACACCGCGGCGACGCCCATGAGCATGTAGCCGATGTGCGCGACGCCGGAGTACGCGAGCATGCGCTTCACGTTGGTCTGCGGTATGGCCATGAGGTTCCCGGCCACGATGGTGAGGCTCGCGAGGGCGGAGACGAGCGGAACCCAGACGAGAGCGGTGCCGGAAGCGCCCTCGAAGTAGAGCCGGAAGATCACGATGAAGCCCGCGGCCTTCGGGGCCACCGAGAGCCAGGCCACGAAGGGTGTCGTGGCCGCTTCGTAGGTGTCGGGCACCCACATGTGGAAGGGCACGGCGGCGATCTTGAAGCCGAGGCCGGCGAGAGCAAGGACGAGGCCGAGCCGCGCGAGGAGGTTTCCGTTCGCGACCGCCACCGCGATGACGCCCATGTCGGTGGAGCCGGTGGCGCCGAAGAGGAACGAGAAGCCATAGAGGAGGACGGCCGAGGAGACCGAGCCCACCAGGAAGAACTTCAACGCACCCTCCCCCGCGGTGTCTTCCTTCTTCTGGAAGCCGGTGAGGAAATAGAGCGGGATCGACATCAGCTCGAAGGCCACGAAGAGCAGAACGAGGTCGCGGGCCGAAGCGAGGACGAGCATGCCGAGGAGAGAGGAGAGCAGGGCGAAGTGGTACTCGGCGCCGCGGCGGGCGAAGCGATCGCCCGGCAGGGAGAGGGACGCGAGCACGCTGATCGCGGCGGAGACGAGGAAGAGGCGCTTGGCGAAGAGCGCGAGGGCGTCCACCACATAGCTTCCGCCGAAGTGGGGGCCGGTCGGAGCGAGGGTGAACGACAGCGCGGCGAGCACGATCAAGCCGAGCAGAGTCACGAAACCCGCGCGCCGGTCGGGCGTGGCGGGGCGGAAGATGCCGGCCAGCAGGACCACCAGCATCAGGGCGCCGAGGCCAATCTCGAGAGTCATGGGACCTAGGACGCTCATC
>JAIBCN010000140.1 GCA_019694155.1 Vicinamibacteria bacterium
GCTGCTGGTTCGCGCGGGGGATGTGAAGGGTATGGCCGCGGCGATACGGGCCCTTCAGGACCCAGGGCTCCGGGACACGATCGGCCGGGCGGCGCGCGCGCGTTGCGTCGCGGAGCACGGGATCGAAGGCGTCGCTGAGCGCTACGAGGCGATTCTGTCCGGGCTTGCGAAGCGTGCTCGGGGAGCGACTGGCGCATGAGCCTTCGGATCCTTCTGGATATCAACCACCCCAGCCAGGCCCACGTGATCCGTGCGATCTACGAGGCCGGTCGCGGTCGCGGCCACGAGCTCGCGGTGGTGGCGCGCGACAAGGATGTCACCCTGGCTCTCCTGCGGGCTTTCGGCGTTCCCTTCGTCTGCCTCTCGAAGCCGCGCCCCGGCCGGCTCGGCTCCGCTCTCGAGCTCGTTCAGCGCGAACTGCGCTTCTATCGAGTCGTCCGCCGGTTCCGCCCGCACATCCTGCTCGGCACGAGCGTCCACGCGGCCCGCGCTTCACGCCTCTTTGGCGGCAAGTCCGTCATTCTCAACGAGGACGATGCGGCGGTAGTGCCGCTCTTCGCCCGGATCGCCTACCCGGGGGCGCACCGCATCGTGACCCCTGATTGCCTGAAGCACGAAGCCTGGGGGAATCGGCACCGCACGTATCCGGGCACCCAGAAACTCCTCTATCTCCATCGCGACCGCTTCACGCCCGACCCGGGCCTTGCCTTGAGGCTGGGACTCCGGCCACCCTTCGGAGTCGTTCGCCTCTCGAGCCTCACCGCGCATCACGACGTGGGCCGGCGCGGCCTCGATCGACGGGCGGTGAGCGATCTCGCCAAGCGGCTGGAAGGCCGCGTGGACGTCTTCGTCTCCACCGAGACAGCCGATCCGCCCCCCGAAGGCACCAGGGCCCTGAGTGTTCCCCCCGAAACGGTCCACCACGTCATGGCCTCGGCGCGCTTCGTTCTCAGCGACAGTCAGTCGATGACGGCGGAGGCGGCGCTTCTCGGCGTTCCCCCCATCCGGGTCAACGACTTCGTGGGCCGCATCTCTTACCTCGCCGAACTGGAGCGGTTCGGTCTCGCCTTCGGCTACCGTCCCGAGCAGGCCTCGCCGGCGATCGAGTTCGCGGCCCGCGTCGCCTTGAGCGACGAGGAGCAGAGCCGCTTCAAGCAGACGCAGGCCCGCTACTTCGAGGGCATGCCCGATCCACTGCCGTGGCTCGTCGACCTCATCGAGGCTCTCGGCGAAGAGGCCTGACTTATAAGATCGACGCCGCTCCGAAAACGGCCCTCCGAAGCGAAACAAACACCATGTGCGGAATCGCCGGCATCGTCTCCGATCGGGCCCCGAGCCTCTTGCCTGTTGCCTCCATGACCCGGGCCCTGCGCCATCGGGGCCCGGACGACGAAGGGATGCTGCTTGGAGCGGGAGGCGAGCCCTTCCGCCTGTTTCGAGGACCGGACACCCGGGCTTTCCCCCATCTCCAGGCCTTCTCCCTGGACGGGTGTGGCCCGGGACTGCGGGTCGCCCTCGGCCACCGCCGCCTCTCGATCATCGATCTGTCTCCCGCGGGCTGGCAGCCCATGCTCTCGGCCGACCGCAAGGCGGCCATCGTCTACAACGGCGAGATCTACAACTACGTGGAGCTGCGCGAGGAGCTGCGCGGCCTGGGCCATGCTTTTCGCACGGACTCCGACACCGAAGTTCTTCTCGCGGGCTGGGCCCAGTGGGGCGAAGGATGCCTGTCGCGGCTGAACGGCATGTTCGCGTTCGCGCTCCATGACGCCGCGCGCGGCGTCTTGTTCTGCGCGCGCGACCGGTTCGGCGTGAAGCCTTTCTACTACCACCACCGCGAGGGCCTTCTCGCTTTCGCGTCCGAGATCAAGGCGCTCGCTCACCACCCCGAGGTTCCGTTCGAGCCCGACGAAGGGGTTCTCTCCGGCTTCCTCACCGAGGGGTTTCTCGACGAGGGCAGTCATACTTTCTTCAAGGACATCGCCTCGCTTCCCGCCGGCCACGTGCTCGAGTACGACCTCGGGTCGCGAAGGCTTTCGGTGCGGCGATGGTATGAGCTGCCCGTTCCCCAGATGACACGGGACCTGCCCGCTGAAGCCTTCAGGTCGCTCCTCGAGGATGCCGTGCGGCTGCGCCTTCGCAGCGACGTCGAGGTGGGCACCTGCCTCTCCGGCGGCCTCGACTCCTCGTCGATCGTGGCCCTCGCCTCGAGCCTGGGATCCGGCCCCGCCCAGGGCCCGGGCCACGCCTCCTTCACCGTGACCTACGCGGATGCGGGCTTCACCGAGTCCCGCTTCGTCGACGCGGTGGTGGCGCGCACCGGGGTCTCGTCGCATCGCGTGGCGCCCTCCGCTCACGACTTTTCCGAGGACTTCGCGCCGTTTCTGGCCGCCCAGGACGAGCCGGTTCCGTCGCTTGGAATGTACTCGCAGTATTGCGTCATGAAGCTCGCCCGCGGCGCGGGCATCAAGGTGCTCCTCGATGGCCAGGGCGCGGATGAGGCGCTCGCGGGCTATCACTACCAGTTCGGGCCGTTCCTCGCGGAGACGCTGCGCCGGCGCGGACTCGGAGCGCTGGGCGCGGAAATCGGGGATCTGCACGCCGTGACCGGCCGTTCACGCGCCTTTCTCGCCGGCCTCGCTCTCTATCATTCGCTGCCCCTCTCCGGGGTCGTGGTGAACGGGGCGCGGCGGATGTTCCGCACCCATGCTTCCTTCGATCCTGGCGCCTTCGACCCCACCTTCCGGAAGGGCGCGCGCGGCGAAGAGAGCGAAAGGCACCGCCCCTGCCCTTCGCTCCAGGCCGAGCGGCATCGCGACCTGATGCGCACTTCCATTCCCGCGCTGCTGCGCTACGAAGACAGAAGCTCGATGGCGTTCGGCATCGAGGCCCGCCTCCCTTTTCTCGACTACCGCCTCGTGGAAGCGGCGATGGCGCTTCCGGCGACGAGCCTGATCCGGGGAGGCTTCACCAAGCGCATTCTGCGGGACGCCATGTCCGGGCTTCTGCCCGACGAAGTGTGCTGGCGCCGCGACAAGCTCGGCTTTCCCACCCCCGAATGGCGGCTGCTCGCGGAGAGCGCCTCCTTCGTGCGAGAGGCCCTCACGCAGGGCGGCGACATCGGGGGACGTTTGCGGCCCGGGGCGCTCGAGTCCCTCCTTCGAGCCCCCGATGCGGCCCTCGCGTCGACCCCGGGGCTCATACGCCTCCTGTCGACCGCGATCTGGCTGCGGCGGAACCGCGCGCGGGTTCTCCTGGAGACGCCGGCGTGACCGATGGGCGGCGCCGTCTGCGCGTCTGCTTCGTGGCGAACGGACGAACCCCGCACGGCGTGACCCGCGCGGAAGCCCTGGCCGCTCAGGGCGTGGACGTTCGCTTCGTGACCATCGGCCCGGTGCTGCCGACGACACTCGCCGCTCTCTCGACGCCCCTGCCGCGCGGCCCCTTGAGCGCCTTGCGTGCGTTCGCCGCGTTCTTTCGAGACATCCGCTCTTTCGAGCCCGACCTGCTTCACCTCCACTATGCCGGGGGCCGCCTTGGGACCCTGGCCCACCTGAGCGCGGTCCACCCTCTCGTGGTTTCGGTCATTGGTGGCGATGTCCTTCCCGAGCAGCACGAGGGCGGCCTGCCCGAGGCGGAACGGCGCGCGACCGGCATCATTCTGGAGGACGCCGACCTGATCCTCGCGAAATCGGATCACTTGAAGTCGCGGGTCCTGGAGATGGGCCCTTTCGCGTCGAAGACCGAGGTGGTTCGATGGGGCATAGACGCCTCCATCTTCCGTCGCGACGACGCGGGCCGGGCGCGGCTGCGGGCGCGATTCGGATGCGCGGATTCGGACCGGATCATCCTGTCTCCTCGCGGCCTTCAGCCGCTCTACAACATCGACCTCATAGTGGAGGCCTTCGCCCGCGTGGCGCGGAACGACCCCTTCGCCCGCCTCGCCATCACGGAGACCGGCGCCTCGCCCGCCTATGCCGCCGCCCTGCGCACGCAGATCGCTTCACTCGGTATCGAGAACCGGGTGCAGTTCTGGGGCCGGTTCGACCGGTCGGAGCTGCCCGCCCTCTATTCGGCCGCCGACGTGGCGGTAAGCGTGCCTCGTTCGGATGGCCTGCCCCAGTCGCTCTTCGAAGCCATGGCCTGCGAAACCCCCACCATCCTTGGCGACCTCGCGGCCTACAAGGAGCTCGCGGCCCCGGGCGAAGGCGTCCTCTACTCGGAGATCCAGGCCGACGCTCTCGCGGCGATCCTCGCGTCGGTGTCCCCTGAGGAGCTAAGGGCGCTCGGCGCGCGTGGGCGGCAGCGAATCCTCGGCGTCGCCGATCTCTCCGCCGAAGCGAAGCGGGTGGTCGCCTTCTATGAGCAGCTGGCGGCAAGGCCCCGCCGCCGGCGCCGGCCGCGGGTGAGTGAAGCGTTGAGTCTCCTGCCGCGCTCTCTTTGAGCGACTCGGGCCCCGTCTACTTGAGGTCCTTGTTCCGTTCCATGTCCATCCAGAGCGCGAAGAGGATGCTCTGCACGCCGATGATCACGCAGAAGGCGTCGAATATGACGGACACCGCGCTCACCGGGCCGAGCGAGAGCCGCGTGTACACGAGATAGAGGCCGAGCAGCAGCCCGATTCCCGTCAGACCCAGGCCGAAGGCCAGGAAGAAGATCAGCGGGTGGAAATCCCGGATGATGTACTTCTCCTTCATTCGCCAGAAATAGCAGCGGAACAGGAGCCAGGAGATGGTCGGAATGACCTTGTGCAGCCGGATGCCCGAGACTTCGCCCACGTTGTAGACGGGTTTGATGGGGACGTCCCTCACCCG
>JAIBCN010000201.1 GCA_019694155.1 Vicinamibacteria bacterium
ATGGCCGATCACGTGCGCTTCACTACCGACACGAAGATGCAGGTGTACTTTTGCGATCCCCATAGCCCCTGGCAGCGGGGCAGCAACGAGAACACGAACGGTCTTCTACGGCAGTACTTTCCCAGCAAGACGGACCTCAGCGTGCACAGCACGGCTCATCTGAACGCCGTGGCCAGGCAGCTGAACGGCCGTCCTCGGGAAACGTTAGGATGGCTGAAGCCAGCGGAGGTCTTGGGCCAAAGTGTTGCGACGACCGATTGACGACAAGGGGTGTTGCACCGGACAACGAGCCATGGTCCCCCGCGGCGGGCCCGGTGCGGCCCCGCGGGCCTTCCCCACCGCGCCCCGTGAGATTGCTTCGGCCCCTCCCAAACGGACGGGGCCTCGCAATGACGATGGTGGGTTTCTCTCCACAGTCGGGACGCAGTCCGTGGAACAACTCGCTATGACGCGGTGTGGTGAAAGACGGACAGCGGGACCTTGGTCGTAGTTGGCGCGTACGGGGTGCTACTTCGCTGAGGGACGGGGCTGGCCCTGCTCCAACGCCAGCAGCGTCTGCTTCCGCCACAATCCTCCCCCGTATCCCCCGAGCGCCCCGCTCTTGTTGACCACGCATGGCGATGCGGTTGCGGCCGTTGGCGCTGCCCACCGCCCGCACCGCGCCTTTGGTGCTTGTGAGCTCGGCCAGCTCCTCGTAGCTGAGCGTCTCGCCGAACGGGATCTTCAGCAACTCGGTCCACACTTTCGTCTCGAAGGGCGTGCCCGGGTAGTCGAGGGGAATCGTGAACTCCCGGCGCTTGCCCGCGAAGTACTCGTCGAGCTCGAGGCGCGTCTGCCTGATCACCGCGTCGTCCTCGGGCACGAAGGCGGTCTTGAACCGCTTCTTCAGGGTCTCGATCTGCGCCTCCATCATGCGCCGGTTGGTGAATTCGAGAAGGATGAGCGCGCCTTCCCGCGAGGCCGCGATCATGGGACCGATGGGTGTTTCGACCCACCCGAGGTGGATCGCCTTCGCACGATCGGCCTTTCCCGCAGGCTCCCCGAACACCTTCGAAAAGGCGTCGCGGAAGCCCGAGAGCGATTCGAAACCGGCGTCGGCCGCGGTGTTGTCGAGATCGAACCCCAGCCGCAGTTGAGAGAGAGCGCCCGACAGTCGCCGCGCGCGCGAATAGCCCTGGAAGGTCATGCCGAAGTGCTCCTGAAAATAGCGCCGCGCGCGGGCGGGGTCGAGGCCGTCCTGGGCGAGCTCGAAATCCTTGAGACGCGCGCCCTCCCGCGATTCCACCCGGGCCAGAAGGTCCTTGACCCAGGCCGGGTGCGTCCCCGTCGAGAGCAGGGGCTTGCAGCGAAGACACGCGCGATAGCCGGCGAACAGAGCATCCTTCACTGCGGGAAAGAACTGCACGTTCTCACGACGCGGCTTCTTCGCGCGGCAGGAGGGCCGGCAGAAGATGCCCGTGGTTCTCACTCCCGTGTAGAACAAGCCGTCGAAGCTCGCGTCCTTCCGCACCACCGCGGCGTACATGGCTCGCTCCGAGGGCAGAGGCCGTTCCGGGATTCTTGAATCAGTCATGGTCATCAGCATGTCGCGAAGCGTAGGGGAGGAGCGGAAGCGCGTTCCACCGAATTTCGGATCGGTAATTCCCCGGGGCGCGGTGGAAAGATTCTCGGTCAGGAGACCGGGGAGGGCGGAACGCTCCGGGGCCTCCAGGCGAGAGCCAGAGCCACGACGAAGAGAACGGCCCCGACGTACGAGGCTGGACCCAGGGACGTGAGCACGAGAACACCGGAGAGGCCGAACAACAGGCGCACCACCGTGGTCAGAGGGCGAAGGAGATAGCCTGATGCCGCGGCCGCGGCCCCGCTCACGAGGACCGTCGCAAAGAGCACGGAACTCAGGATGGCCGGCCACGGGGACTGCAGGAGGAGCCCCAGGCCATCGGCGCGGAGCGTGAAGGCGAGGGGGACCAGGAACGCGGGAAGGGTGTAGCGAAGCGTCGCCATCATGGTGCCGTACGGGTCGCCGTGACACAGAGTGGCCGCGGCCATGGGCGAGAGAGCGGTGGGCGGCGAGACCTCGGAGAGGACCGCGTAGTAGAAGATGAACATGTGGGCGGCGAGCTCATGGACGCCCACCTGGATGAGCGCGGGGGCGATGGTCACAGCCGAGAGAATGTAGGACGCAGTGACCGGGACCGAGAGACCGAGCACGGAAACCGAAACCGCGGAGAGCAGGATCACTCCGGTGACGTTCGCACCCGCGAGCGAAACGATGAGCCCGGCCACCTTGAGGCCGAGGCCGGTGAGGGTGAGGCCGCTCACCAGGATTCCCGCGCACGCGGTGGTGGCGATGACGGGAACCAGCGAGGCCCCCGCGCTGGTCAGGGCGCGGCGCAGTCGGCGCGGGTTCAGAGAGTGCGCCCGGTTGGCGAAACTCAGGAGCACGGCGCCGCAGGAAGCCAGAAGCGCCGCCCGGGTCGCGGAGTAGCCGGCGAGAAGGAATCCGATAATGAGGAGGGGCGAGATGAGGTGATGCCCGCCTTCGCGGAGGATCGCCATCGGGGTCTTCGGCGATGGAGCGGGCGCTTCACCCGGTACCGGTTCGTGGACCTTCGGGGCATCCGCCTCGATCATGAGGAGGATGCCGAAGTAGTAGAGGAGCGTCGGTACAGTCGCCATCACCAGGACCTGCCCGTAGGAAATCTTCAGGAACTCGGCGATCAGGAAGGCCGCGGCGCCCAGGGTGGGCGGGGAGAGAATGGCCCCGATCCCGGCGGCGGCCAGGAGAGCGCCCGCGTTCTCCCGCGCGAAGCCCGCCCGCCTCAGGAGTGGCGCCGCGGCGCCCCCGAGGGTCAGCGTGGTGGCGACACCGCTGCCCGAGACGGAACCGAGCAGGAAGCCTGCGAGCGTCACCGCGCGGCCGGCGCCTCGGGCGGAGTTGCCTCCCGAGAACGAAGCGAACGACAGGTCCAGGAAGAACTGGGCGGCGCCCGAGGCCTCGAGGACCGCGCCGTAGATGGCGAAGAGACCAATGGTGGTGGCGGCCACGTCGAGAGGCACGCCGAAGACCCCTTCGAAGCCCATCACCATGGAGCCGACGAGGCGCGGGATGTCGTAGCCGCGATGCGCGATCATGGACAGGCCGATTCGATCGAGTTCGGACCCCCACAAGACGTACGCCACGGCGCCGATGGAAAGCACGGGAAGCGCGCTGCCCGTCGATACCCAGGCCGCCGCCACCACGAGGGCCAGGAGGCTCAGGCCCAGCCCGAGATCAAGGGCGCCGGGCTCGGAGGCGCGCGCGAGGAAACCGCGCCCGGACGCGGCGATCGTGAGTGTGATCCCGAGAGCGAAGAGAGCCAGGCCATGCGGAACGAAGCCCGCGAACTTCAGGCGGACCCGGAGGGTGAGAAAAGCGAGGGCCAGCCCCAGGCCGAGGACGATGGCGCGAAAGCGCAGCGTCTCGACCACCGTGACTTCCGCGAGGATGATGAGCACGGACAGCGCGATCGCCACCACGGTGGCGGCGGGCGGCGCGGCCTGCACGCGACGCACCATCGCTTCCTCGGCGTCCTCGTGCGACACGACGGGCTTCGGCTCGGTCACGGGCTGCAAAGAGTACACCGACCGCCGCCCGGCGGTCGGACCGGCTACGGCTTCGTGGGAGCCGCCTTCGCCGCCGCGCCAGTTTCCGCGTAGTACTTCGCGGCGCCCGGGTGCAGGGGCACGGGCGAGCCCAGGACGGCGGTCTGCAGGTTCAGGTTCCGCGCTTCGGCATGCGCCGCGGCGAGCGCCGCTTTCTTCTCGAACATGGTCTTGACGATCAGATACGCGCGCTCCGCGTCGAAGTTCGCGGGAACCACGAGCACGTTCGAGACGCCAAAGGTGCGAACCTCGACGTCGATCGACGCATAGGTCGAAGCCGGTATAGAGACCGGCCGGTAGAGCCCCTCGCCATACTGTGCCTGCAATTTCGACAGAACGTTCGCGGCGTCGAGGATCACGATCGGCGCGGAAATGGCGAGGTCGAGGACGGCGGCGGTGGGTAAACCCCCGCTCCAGAAGAAGGCGTCGATCTTGCCGTCCTTGAGCGCGTCGGCCGAGGCCTGGGCCGAGAGGTTCTCCCGCCGGATGTCCCTGGCGGGATCGAGTCCGGCCGCGGCCAGGGTGCGATCGGCGATGGTCTCAGTGCCGCTGCCCACGGATCCCATCGACACCACCTTGTCCTTGAGGTCGCCAAGCTTCGCGATGCCGCTTCCCTTCTTCGTCACCACATGGGTAACGTTGGTGTAGAGCACGGCGAGAGCGCGGAGATCGACGGGCCGGCCCTCGAAAGCTCCCTTCCCCTCGCTCGCGTCCTTCAGGGTATCGGCGAGAGTGAACGCGATGTCGGCCTTGCCGTCGCGAAGGAACTTCAGATTGTCGATGGAGGCGGATGTGACCTCCGCGGTGGCTTCCACTCCGGGGATAGATTCGGAGATCACGCGCGCGAGCGCGCCCCCATAAACGTAATAGACGCCCCCGGTCCCCCCCGTGGCAATGGACAACCGCGCAACCCTCGGCCGGGCGGGAGAGGAGGCCTGAGGAGCGCAGGCGGCCACGAACACGGTCGCGAGGGAGGCGCCGATGGCGAGACGAGCGTCGACTTTCATGCGGCCCAACTTTCGCATGGGGGAGCCCTCGAGCGCGCGACGCCCGGCGTTCCCCCCTGACCCCCCGGCCCCTTTATGCTTCCCGCTCTCATGATCCCCCGCTACGCCCGGCCGGAGATGTCGAAGATCTGGTCGGACGAGAACCGGTTTCAGACCTGGCTGAAAATCGAACTCGCCGCCACCGACGCCCTGTGCCGCCGAGGTGTCGTGCCGAAGGAGGCGCGGGATGTCCTGTTCACAAAGTCGCGCTTCGACGTGGCCCGCATCGACGCCATCGAGAAGGAGGTCGGCCACGACGTCATCGCCTTCGTGAGCGCGGTCGCCGAGAACGTGGGTCCCGAGGGCCGGTTCCTCCACTACGGTCTCACCTCTTCGGACGTCGTCGACACCGCCCTCTCCATGATGACGCGCGACGCGCTCGACCTGCTTCTCTCCGATCTCGACGCCCTGCGCGAGGCGGTGAAGGCCCGCGCGATCGAGCACAAGCACACGGTCATGATCGGCCGCACCCACGGCGTCCACGCCGAGCCCATGACCTTCGGCCTGAAGCTCGCGCTCTGGCACGACCAGCTCTCCCGCGATCGGAGGCGCCTCGCCACCGCGCGCGCGGAGATCGCCACCGGGAAACTGTCGGGGGCGGTCGGGACCTTCTCGCACCTCGGCCCCGACGTGGAGGCGGAGGTGTGCCGCGATCTCGGCCTTGTCCCCGCGCCCATCGCGTCGCAGGTGATTCCCCGCGACCGTCACGCCCAGGTGATGACGACCCTCGGCATTCTCGCGGGAAGCCTCGAGACCTTCGCTACCGAGATCCGCGCGCTCCAGAAGACCGAGTTCCGCGAGGTCGAGGAGCCCTTCGGCGCCACCCAGAAGGGCTCTTCGGCCATGCCCCACAAGCGCAACCCGATCGGCTGCGAGCAGGTCGTGGGCCTCGCCCGCATCGTGCGCGCGAACTCGATGGTGTCTCTCGAGAACATGGCGCTCTGGCACGAGCGCGACATCTCGCATTCGTCGGCCGAGCGCGTGACCATCCCCGACTCGTTCCTGGCTCTCGACCACATGCTGCGCCGCTTCACCGGCATCGTGAAGGGCCTGCGCGTGGACGCCGCGCGGATGAAGCGCAACCTCGACGCGGGCAAGGGCCTCGTCTTTTCCGGCCAGCTGCTGCTCGAGCTCACCGAGAAGGGCGGCCTGCGCCGCGAGGACGCCTACCGGATCGTCCAGAGCCACGCCATGAACGCCTTTCTGAACGAGGGCGACTTCAAGGCCGCGGTCTTCGCCGACGACGAGATCGTGAAGACGCTCGGGCGGGACGCCCTCGAGCATGTCTTCGAACTCAACCGCTATCTTCAGCACACCGACACACTTTTCGCCCGAGTCTTCGAGGCCTGAGCCAAATAAAACCCCATGATCCAGCTTCGCGTTCTCGTCTCCTTGAAGACCTCGGTCTTCGACCCCCAGGGCCGGACCACCCTGCAGGCCCTCCACGGACTCGGCTACAAGGCGGCGACCGATCTCCGCCAGGGCAAGTCGTTCCTTCTGAGTTTCGAAGGGGTCACCGAGGACGAGGCCCGGCGACAGGCCGAGGAGATGGCGGCCAAGGTGCTCTCGAACCCGGTGATCGAGAGCTTCAAGATCGAACGGGTGGCCTGATGAAGGTCGGCGTCGTCGTCTTTCCGGGCAGCAACTGCGATCACGACACGCAGCGCGTTTTCGGCGAGGTCCTCGGCCAGGACGCGCGGTTCCTGTGGCACAAGGACAGCGACCTGCAGGGCGCGGAGGCGATCGTCATCCCGGGCGGCTTCTCCTACGGCGACTACCTGCGCACCGGGGCCATTGCGCGCTTCTCACCGGTGATGAACTCGGTGAAAGCCTTCGCGGAGAAGGGCGGCCGGGTTCTCGGCATCTGCAACGGCTTCCAGATCCTTCAGGAAGCGGGGATGCTCGACGGCGCCATGCTGCGCAACCGTCACGTGAAGTTCCTTTCGCAGCGCGTCCACATACGGGTCGAGGCGGCGGACACCGCGGCCACGAAGGGTCTGAAGCAGGGCGAGGTGATGGCCATGCCCATCGCCCACGGCGACGGGAATCTGTATCTCGATGACGAATCGCTGGCGCGGGTCGAAGCCGAGAGCCGCGTGGTCTTCCGCTACTGCGAGCCGGACGGCCGGGTCACCGACGAGGCCAACGTGAACGGCAGCCTCAACGCCATCGCGGGAATCTGCAACGCAAGCAGAAACGTGGTGGCCCTGATGCCGCATCCGGAGCGGGCGAGCGAAGCGATCCTCGGCTCGGACCAGGGCCGGAAGATCCTCGAAGCCTTCGTCGCGAACTAAGCCCACTCTCCGCTTCGGGCTTCCCCGCCGTCTTCCCCCCAGCCCCGAATTAGCAAGAATCCGGAAGTCGCCGCGGCCCGCCCGGCCCTAGGATCCTCCCTCATGAACACACCCATTCTCGAGGAGATCCAGACGATGAGTTCGAGCTTCCGTGAAGCCCCCGCCCGCAGGCCCACACGCCGCGCTGCAGTGGCATCATTCCTGGCCCTGCCCTTCGCCGCGGGCGCGGCTGCGCCCTCGGCCAGGGAGGACGAACTGCTGAAGGTGCGCGAGAAGGTCTGGCGCGACTGGTTCAGCGGCGATCAAAAGGCGCTCATGGCCATCCTGCCCGCGGACTTCGTAGGCATCGGCGCCGGGGGGGGCGCGGGTCAGACGCGGGCGGAGACGATCGCGGCCTCGGAGGCCTTCGCGACAGGGGGAGGGAAGCTCACTCACCTCGCCTTCAGCGCCAACCGCATCCAGTGGATCGGGGAGGTCGCGATCATCTACTGCGGCTTCACTTTCACCACCACCGACAAGGCGGGCGCTTCGAACACGGTCACCGGCCGCGCCACCGAAGTGTTCGTGCGCTCGGGGAATCACTGGCGGCATCCAGGCTGGCATCTCGACTCGGGGCGCTGACGCCCCGGGGCGCCCTTCGCACAGGCGTCGCGCGCGGGAATTCCCGCCCGAACAGGTAGGCTAGGGGTTTCGAGGTGAAGCGTTGAGCGAGAACGAGGTCGGCGCCGAGGCTGAAGGCCGGGCGGAGTTTGCGCGTCTGCTCGAGGCGTCATACGCCACGAATCAGATGAAGCGCCTGTCGAACGGCCAGGCTGTCGAGGGCACGATCGTCGCCATCGGAGCCGAGGCGGCGCTGGTCGACGTTGGAGCCAAGGGCGAGGCCACGATCGCCACGTCCGAGCTCAGGAATCACGATGGCGTGCTGGAGGCGAAGGTCGGAGATCGCATCCATGCCACCGTCGTGTCGACGAGCGGGGGCATCCAGCTCTCGCGAAGCCTGCAGCGGGGCGCCGCCAGCGCTCAGAGGCTCGAAGATGCGTTCCGCGCCGGCCTTCCCGTTGAGGGCAAGGTCGAGAAGAGCGTGAAGGCCGGCTACGAAGTCAGCGTCGCGGGCCAGCGCGCCTTCTGCCCCCAGTCGCAGATCGACGATGTGCGCGAGGCCGATCCGCTGGTCCACGTGGGCCGCGTGTACACCTTCAAGATCGTCGAGTTTCAGGACGGCGGCCAGAAGTTCGTGGTCTCCCGGCGCCGGCTCCTGGAGGAGGAGAAGCAGGCGATCGCTGCCGAGGTGCGGCAGAAGATCGTGGCGGGCGCGGTGCTGACCGGTCGCGTGGTCTCGGTTCGAGACTTCGGCGCCTTCGTCGATCTCGGCGGCGGCGTGCAGGGACTGCTCCACGCTTCCGAGATGAGCTGGTCGCGCGGTTCCGACCCCGCGAAGGTCGTGAAGCCCGGCGAAGAGATCACGGTGAAGGTGATCCGGGTGGAAGACGGCAAGATCGCCCTCGGCCTGAAGCAGCTCACCGAAGACCCTTGGTCGACGGTGGGCGCGAACTACAAGGTCGGACAGGTGCTCACCGGCCGGGTCACGCGCATCTCCGAGTTCGGGGCGTTCGTGGAGCTCGAAGCGGGCGTCGAAGCCCTCGCCCATGTCTCGACGTTCGCCCCCACCGGGAAGCCGGGCGGCTGGTCGAAGTCCGTCACACCGGGGCAGACCGGCGCCTTCGAGATTCTGAGCATCGAGCCCGACAAGAAGCGCATCGGAGTCGCTCTCATCGACGAGGGCTCGTCGCGCGCGGCAGGCGCCCGGCCGTCGCGGTCGGCCATTGCCCCCGGAGCACGGCTCACCGGCAAGGTGGAGAGGCACGACAAGTTCGGCGTTTTCGTGTTCCTCGCCCCCGGCGTCACCGGCCTCCTCCCCGCGGAGGAGACGGGCCTCGCCCGGGGCACCGACCTCGTGAAGGCGCTTCCTCTCGGCTCCGACATCGAGGTCATGGTGCTCGAGGCCGATGCGGCGCGTCGACGCATCCGCCTCAGCGTGAAGGCGATCGCGGCCGCCGCGGAGGCCGCCGAAGTGAGCGACTACGCCGCGCGGACCGTCGCGGCGCAGTCGCAGAGTTTCGGCTCGCTGGCCGACAAGCTGCGCGGCGCTTTGGAGCCTCGAAAGAAGTAGATCGTCCCGCCCGAAGAGAACCGGCGGCTACTTGATTCCGAGTTCCCGGAGGAGATTCGCAGCGCCCTCCACTTCGCTCATCGTCCAGAGCATGTACCGCGCGTCCACGTGGATCGAGCGGGTCAGGATGGGGTCGAAGAGATAGTTCGAAGCCACCGTCTCGTAGGTGCCGTCGAAGAGAAGGCCCACCAGTTCGCCCCTGGCGTTCAGGGTGGGCGATCCGGAGTTCCCGCCGGTGGTGTCCACGGTGGAGAGGAAGTTCACCGGCACGTCCTTGAGCCCGGCATCCAGGTAGGGAGTCGTCTTTCCGGCCCGCAGGGCCTTGACGGCCTCGCGCTCGCGCTCGGGCACGTTGAACTCGCCCTCGCCCGTGTGCTTCGCAACGACACCACGCAGCGTCGTGAAAGGCGTCCAGACGAGGCCGTCCTTCGCGGCCACGCTCTTCACCTGTCCGTAGGTTACGCGCAGTGTGCTGTTCGCGTCGGGCGCGGCCAGTCCCCCGGCCTTGGCCAGGACGGCTTCCATGTAGCGGGGGCGCAGGCGCAGGTAGGCGCCCTGACGATTCTTCATGGCTTCACGGTTGGCCTCGGTGACCGGATGCAGGGCGATTGCGAGCTTCATGAACGCATCGTCGCTGGCGCCGCAGTCTTCCTTCGACATCTCGAACAGGTTCATGCGGAAGGCGAGATCGCCCATCCTGGTGCCCGCGTACAGGCCGTCGAGGTAGGCGTCGACGGCCTTCTCCGCATCCGCTTTCGACATCTCCGGCTTGAGGCCCGCGAGACCATCGAGCGGCTCGATGCGCTGATCCTTCGGCAGAGCGGCCGCGCGGATCATGGCCCAGCGCAGCAGACCGCGGTCGAGCGTCGGGTCCAGGGTGCGCTGCGTGCGCTCCTGGCCTTCCTTGATGCGAACCCAGTCTCGCTCCTGGAACCCGGCTTCGCGTTCCATGTCGGGCTTGGGCCGCTCGTTCGCAAGGCGGTAGAGGGACTGGGCCGCGGCGAGGTACGACGACGCGCCGGACAGGCCGGCGAGGGCGCTGTTCCGTTCGCGGGTCTTCTCCGCCTCGGCCTGCAGGGCGGCCATGGCGCCGAGCACGTCGCCGTACTTCTGCTTGCGCGCGGGGTCGGCGTTGATCCAGGCGACGAGTTCCTTCTCGCGGCTCTCCTTGAGGGCGAGCGCGCCGCCCTTCACCAGGCCCTCGAGCATTCCTTTCTGGTTGGTGAGGCCGTTGTTGAGCCCGCGCACGCGCGCCGCCGCCTTGATGGCGAGGTCGCGATTGCCCTTGGTGAGCTTCTCGAGGAGGGCGATCTGCTCTTCGGCCAGCCGGATGGAGAGCGGCATGCTCCAGTCGGTCGTCTCCTTGACTTCGGAGTAGGTCTGGTAGCGCTGGGTGCGGCCGGGATAGCCGACCACGAAGACGAGGTCGTTCTCCTTGAGGCCGGCGGCCGACACCTGCAGCCAGTGCTTCGGCTTGTAGGGCACGTTCTCCTTCGCGAAGGGCGCGGGCTTCCCGTCGGGGGCCACGTAGGCCCGGAGGTAGCTCCAGTCACCGGTATGCCGCGGCCAGCGCCAGTTGTCGGTCTCGCCGCCGAAGGTGCCGATGTCCGCGGTGGGAGCGTAGACGAGACGCGCGTCGCGGATCTCGAGCTGGCTGATCTCGAAGTACTTATGGCCTTCGAAGAAGGAGGCCACGGTGCAGCGCTGGCCGGTCTTCTCGCACGCGGAAACCCGCTCCTTGATCCGCCGCTCGATGAGCTCGAAGCGCTCGCGGTCGGTGCTCTTCGGGTCGATGTTGCCGGTGATCTCCTTCGTCACTTCCGTCACCGAGGTGGTCACGAAGACCCGGGCCGTCGGCCCGCCGGAGAGCTCCTCCGCGCGCGTCTTCGCGAGATAGCCGTCGAGGAGCAGATTCTTCTGGGGCGTCGAGTTGAACTGCAGCGGGCCGGTGACGCAGTGGTGATTGGTCACGATCAGCCCGTCCGGAGAAACAAAGGAGGCGGTGCAGCCGCCGAGAGAGACGATCGCCCCCATCGGCTGCCCGGTCAGATCGGCGAACGATTTCGGGTCGCCGGTGAAGCCCAGGGCTTTGAGCCGGGCGGCGAGCTCGGGAATCTGCTGCGGCATCCACATGCCCTCGTCCGCGCGGAGCAGGGACGGGGTTGTCATGAGCAACGAAGCGGCGAGGAGAACGGCGGTTGTGCGTGTCGGTTTCAAGGAGGGTCTCCCTTCCGGAGAGCTGCGGGCCTCCCGAACGATGCTTGACGGAGGTCCGGTGAAACAAAAAGGACCGGCACATCAAGTGCCGGTCCGGGGTGCGACTATCCGATCGGTGACATTCAGACGACCGGTCTAAGCCATACGATGGCCATGCGTCAGAACGAATAGGCGAGTTTCGCGAAGACCACGTTCACGTCGTAGGCCCCGCGATTCGACTTCATGAAGATGAGCGGGGACTGCGGCATGAGCAGGGCGCCCGCGGTGTACGCATCCTTGAAGTCGTACTTCTCGTACCAGTAGCCCGCCGACACGGTCCAGGCCTTGGCCACGGTGTAGTCGAGCTGGGCCTGCACCGAGGTGAGCTCGGTGTCGTCCCACTGGTCGATATCCGCGGCCCCGCCCTGTCCGGCGGGAATCAGGGTGGTGCGGCCGGGGGTGTAGAAGGCACCTGCTTCGCGGGCCGTGATGTCCATCAGGCCGTCGACCTTCTGGCGCATCGCGTTCACGGTGAGCTTCCAGACTTCCGGCTTGAGCTGGAAGCTGGCATTGAGGCCGAATGTGTCGGTCTTGTCCGAGCCCGCGTAGTTCAGAAGGTTGTTGATCGCGACGCCGGTGGTGGTGGACCACTGGTTCGTGGTGCGGTCCTTCTCATAGGTGTAGTAGGCCCCCAGCTCCACCTTCTCGCTCGGCGCGTAGCCGATCTCCGCGGTGTAGGAGTCGTACTTCGCTTCGAGCAGGCCGCTCGGGGTGTTCGGAATCGGCTGCGCGCCGGGAGAGGGCGCGCCCGAGGTCACCGCGATGCGATTGGGACGATTGGGGTACGTGACGTCGCGAAGGGCGTAGGCAAAGCTCAAGTCCACGCCCTTGGGCAGTGAGAATTCGACGTCGATCATCGTCCGCTTGGTCTTGCGCTCGGCCTCGTCGGACTGGAAGCCGTAGAGGGTCTCTCCCTCCGCCGTGCGCTTGGCGTCGTCGTACGTCCCGCGGAAGCTCAGCCAGTCCTTGGCGTGATAAAGGGCGCTGATGGCGTAGCCGTCGTCGTCGCCCTTCTCGGCCTCGCGGCTGGTCCGCTCGAGACGGCCGATGCGGTACTGGCCTTCCAGGGTCAGGTCGCCGATGTCGTAGGCCAGGGCCGCGGTGAACTTCGAGGTCTTGGTGTCGTACACGTTGGCGGTGGCGTGGCCGTATGGGTCGCCGGCGCTCGGGGTAACCGTCGACCAGGCCCGGTCCGGCGATGAAGCGACGTCACCGGTGATGACCCAGCGGTTGGTCTTGTTCGTGAGCTCATAGCTGCGATACGAGGCGCGCAGGGCGAGGTGCTCAACCGGGCGGGATGAGAAGGTCAGGTTGAGGGTCTGGGTGTCGATCTTCCCGTCGAGAGAGGGACGCTGAAGCGCGCTCACGCTGTCCGCGCGGGCCCCCGAAGGTGTGAGGATCGCCGTGTTGATGGTGTACGGAATGAAGGCCGCGTTCTGGGTCCAGCGGCCCATCGTGAAGTCGCCGCCGATGCGGGTCTGCTTCGCGAACTTGAGGAGGAAACCGAGGTTTGTGGTGCTCGCTTCGTTGTCGGGGGCGACGCTCCAGCGGGCGCGCGCGCCTCCGCCCACCGCAGGGGCGGGGGTCGTCACATAAGGCGTGTCAAACCACTGGAAGGGGTTGTCCACGGTGAGGGAGTCAATCCGGTTGTCGTACAGGTTCCGGTTGAACGACCCGTGCAGGTTGCCCTTGTCGAAGTTGTAGGCCGCCTTGACGCCGATATCCTGGGTCAGTTCATTCAGCGGACCGGGAACCTCCACCACGCTGTTGACCGCGCTGTAGATGCCTCCCCCGTCCTCTCCCCGGTAGCCGGCCTTGAGTTCCCTCGCGTAGCTCAGGGTCAGATCGAAGGGAAGCTTCTTGCCGAGGGCGAATTCGGCGCTGCCCCGCTTGCGCACCGAGGAGATGTTGACGCTTCCCGCCGATGCGAACACCGGGTCGAGCAGGGTGTCATAGAACGTCACGATGCGTCCGGCGGTAGGCGTCGCATCGTTCGCGGTTCCGATGGCCTTCTGCAGGGTATCCGGCATGGCCCACACGCCTTCGGCGATCTCCGTCTCAATCGTCCGCGCGCTGTTCCCCATGTTGTGCGGGACCTGGTTGTAGTCGAAGGTGAGATCAAACGCGTCCGTCTTGAACGCGCCCAGGTAGCGCTGATCGCTCTGGTTCACGTTGTAACCGAACAGCTTGAAGTCGACCTTGTCCGTCTTCGAGAACAGGCTGAAGCAGGGCATCGAGATCCGCTTGACGACCTCCCGGTATTCCGTGAATTTCGACGAGTCGACATCGTCGCGGCCCAGCACAGCGAGCGAAATCTGCCCGCCCTTGCTCTCGGCGCCGCCGTTGGCGCAGTTGCTCGTCCCCAGGCCGAAGGTCGCAGGCTGCGCCATCGCCAGGGGAGCCGCCATGAGGCAGGCCAGGAACGTGGTGAGTTTCATTGTCTTTTTCATGGCTTACCTCACGAAGTACGCGCCCGAAGGCGAGTTGGAGCCGTGCAGGTTGACGTGACAGTTCTTGCAGGCCTTCTCCACGAACCGCGAGTTCGCGGTGGGGTAGCCGGAGGGCGCCCCCGCGGGCGCGACGCGCGCGCCCAGTTCCGTCGACAGGTTGTCGCCCGAGCCGAAGTGACCCGAACCGGTCAGGTGGCAGTTCCAGCACAGGTTCGGCAGCTTCTGCACCAGCAGGCGCTTGTGGTTCGTTCCATGCGGCTCATGGCAGGACACGCAGTCCTCGCGCACCGGGGCATGCTCGAACAGGAAAGGTCCGCGCTTCTCCGCGTGGCAGGTGTAGCAGAGCTCGTTCACCGACTCCGCCTTGATCATCTTCGGGCGGGAGCCGTCGTGCGGGTTGTGGCACGACGCGCAGCCCATCTTCCCTTCGCGAACGGGGTGGTGCGATGTCCGCTGCCCCATCGCCCGCTGCGACTTGTGGCAGCCGTAGCAGGTCTCCGAGTCGGTCGCCGTCTTCAGCTGGGCTTTCACCGACTTGAAGGAATGGATGGAGTGGCAGTTGGTGCAGGCCACGTTCTTCCGATCGTGCTGGCCGCCCGCCCAGTTCGCCTGCTTGTTCTTCTCGTGACAGCCGAGGCAGGTGGTGTTGAGCTGGTTCGCGGTCAGGGACTTGACCGACGGCCCCGGCGTTTCCTTGCCGTCCGCGCGGTCCTTCGAGTGGGCAAGCGCCTTGTCGCGATCGTGGCAGGTGGCGCAGCTCTCGGCGAGACTGCCGTGCTTCGTCTGTTCCATCTTCACGACTGCCGCCTCATGACAGGACTTGCAGTCCGTGGCGTCGAACGATCCCTTGTCGGGCGGCGAACCCTTGGCCTGCGCGAAGGCTGAACCGCCTCCGCACATGAGGAGGGCGCCTGCGAGCGCGGATACCAGCAGCGAGTGACGCATAAGAGTTCCCTTTCGAAGCGGACTCCCCAGCAGTGGGGAGATCCCGGTTTGATCTGACAACTGCCCCGGAGCAAGAGCAAAGGCTGCGCCAGCAGTGTGGGAGGTTGGAATCCCGGGAAAACGGCCGTAACAAGTGGTTTCGCCGGCTTCAAACGACGAAATCCTTTCGTTCCTGGCGACGGGATGCGCAGACTTTGCGGAGTAGTCACAGGGTCCTCGGCTCAAATCGGCCCTCGTCCGCAGGATTCTGATATCCGTCAATGTATCTCCAGGGATAAAAAGGACTTCATGCCTCCGATCTCCACGGCGCTTCTCCTCCGCCTCATCCTCTCTCTGGCTCCCGTCCCTCCCACTCTCGGAAACACGGCACAAGCAGGCGATCCGGAGAAGCCCTCGCTGTCTCGGGCCGTGGCCCGATTGCAGGCCAACGACCCCGCGGCGGCCTCCGACATCCTCGAACGTCTCCTCGTTCTCGAGCCTGGAAATGGCGCCGCCTGGCGCGCGCTGGGCCAGGCCCGTCGGCAGCAAAAGAACCTCGATGGCGCGATCGAGGCCTGGCGAAGCGCCCTCGCCGCCGATCCCGGAATGCCCTCTCCCCTCTTCAGCATAGGAATGGCGTACGCGGCGAAGAGAGATGCGGAGCAGGCCTACGCCTGGCTCCTCAAGGCGAGGGCCACGCGGAAGATAGACATGACCCAGATCGAGAGTTCTCCCGATCTGCCTCTCCTCAAGGCGGACCCCCGCTTCTCCTCCCTGCTCCCTTCCCCGAGTGACTTCGAGGGCCCTTTCGTGGAGCCGGTGAAGGTCATCCGGGAGTGGGACGGCGAGGCCTCGAACGACCAGTTCGGCTGGATCGCCAGGAACCTCGGCGATGTGGATGGTGATGGCGTCAACGACGTCGTGACATCCGCGCCCACTAAAGAGGTGGGGGGCCAGAACGCGGGCCGCATCTACGTCTATTCGACGAAATCGGGACGACGGCTGTGGTCCGCCGACGGCCAGCCCGGGGACCAGCTTGGAAATGGTATCGAAGCGGCGGGCGACACCAATCGCGACGGCGTCCCCGACGTGATCGCCGGAGCACCGGGCGGCGGGTATGCCAGGGTCTACTCGGGGCGCGATGGCCGGGTGCTGCTCACCCTGCGTGCCGAGGACCCGAATGACCAGTTCGGCCAGCACGCGGATGGAGTGGGCGACGTGAACAGGGACGGCTTCGCGGATGTGATGGTGGGCGCCCCCGGCAACAACGCAGGGGGCGTCGGCGCCGGCCGGGCATACGTGTATTCAGGGAAGACCGGGGACGCGCTTCTCACCCTGACGGGCGAACGCGCCGGAGACGGCTTCGGATCGGCGGTGGCGGGCTCATCCGACGGGAAGCACACTTTTCTGCTCGTGGGCGCGCCTCAGGCCGGTCCGCGCAAGACCGGACGGGTTTCCGTCTATCGGAGCCTCCGCGAAAGACCCGATTTCGTCATCGACTCGGACGCCACCGGAGGCGCGCTCGGCGGAATGTTCCTGTCGGTGCCGGGGGACGTCGATGGCGATTCCGTTCCCGATCTGTACTCCTCCGACTGGAACAACGGCGCGCGCGGACCCTCCACGGGACGCGTCTACGTTCACTCAGGCCGCGACGGCAAACTCCTCCTCACCCTGACCGGAGAAACCCAGGGCGAGGGATTCGGCACGAGCCCGTCGGTAGCGGGCGACGTGGACGGCGACGGCCATGCCGACCTCATCGTCGGCGCCTGGCAGCATGGCACGGCCGCCGTCGGCGCGGGGCGCGCCTCGCTCTACTCCGGCAAGGACGGGCGCCTCATGAAGACGTTCACCTGCCGGACGCCGGGAGACGCTTTCGGCTTCGACGCCGTCACGCTCGGCGACGTGGATGGTGATGGCGTTTCGGACTTCCTCATCACCGCGGCGTGGAGCGGCATCCGGGGCTTCCACTCCGGCCGCGTCTTCATCGTCTCGAGCGGGGTGAAGCGCGGCCAGTAGCGCGCACGGATCAGCGGCCGGGCCTGGCCTCGTTGTGGATCTCGCGCGCCACCGCCTCGACGCGCTCCATCAGTCGGAGCACGTTTTCTCCGAGGATCCCCTTGATCTGCGATTCGGTGTAGCCGCGGCGCAGCAATTCCTCGGTGATCTTCGGAAGACGGGTCACGTCCTCCATTCCCTCCGGCATCGACGCTCCATCGAAGTCGGACCCCAGCCCGACATGGTCGGCGCCCGCGATCTTCACCGCGTGATCGATGTGATCGACGATGCGCTGCCACTGGGCGACGGGGAGCGGCGGTTGAAGGGCGGCCACCGCGGCGATGGTCTCCATCATCCGCTTGTCCGCGTTCTCGGCGCCCGGGTACTTGGCCGCCATGTCCTTGCGAATCGCGTCGACCTGCGGCTGGCGGGCCTCTTCGGCGAGGCGGAGGGGTTCATCGATGTAGGAGTTGAGGTAATTGATCTGGATGACGCCGCCCCGGGCCGCGAGCGCCTTGATCATCTCGTCCGTCATGTTGCGCACGTGCCCGGTGAGCGCGCGGCATGAGGAGTGCGACGCGAGAAGGGGCGCCCGGCTCGTGGCGAGGGCATCCTCGAAGGTTTTGTCGGCCACGTGCGACACATCGACCATGACCCCGAGCCGGTTGAGCTCGCGGACCACGTCCTTGCCGAAATCGGTCAGACCGTTGTGCGCCGGCTTGTCTCCCGAGGAGTCGCCCCAGGTCGTGTTGAGGGAATGAGTGAGGGTCAGGTAGCGGACGCCCAGCCGCGCGTAGTCGCGAAGCACGGGCAGGCTTTCGTCGATCATGTGTCCGCCCTCCATGCCCATGAGGGCCGCGATCTTCCCGGCCTTGTGGGCGGCGCGAACCTCCGCGGCGGTGGTCGCAAGGACCATGGCGTCGGGGCGGGTCTCGGCGAGGCGCCTCACCGCGTCGATCTGCTCGAGAGAGCGCTTCACTGCGGGAGGGCCGGTGATCGAGCCCGCCATGTAGATGGAGAAGAAGAGGCCGTCGAGGCCTCCTTCACGCATGCGCGGATAGTCCACGTGGTTCCCGCGCCCGCCCGGCCCGCGCTGGCCGCGGACATTCGGCTCGTGGCGGTCGAAGAAGCTCCAGTCCGGCTGCAGGAGGCGCTGGGTGGTGTCGATATGGGTGTCGAGGACGATGGCCTCCGCGTGGATCCGCTTCGCGCGCGCGGCCAGGTCCTCCGAGGGCTTCGACTGAGCCTGGAGGAGCCCGGCGGCGGCAAGGGATACAACGGCGGCGGCGAGCGCGGTTCGGCAGGTTCGATTCATCTGAAGTCTCCCAGGAGGGTTCAAGAGCGGGCGTGAGTTTGACACGCCCGCTTCCCGGTTTCGACTCTCACCTCGGCGTAGGATCGTCGACATGAAGACACCGAAGAAGCCCACACGCCGCGATGTCGCCCTCGGCCTCGCCGCGCTCGGAAGCGTCCCCGCGAACGCCGCGGAGGCCGCGACGAAGCGCCTGAACCCGGCCGGCCTCCTGACGCCCCGCGGCTACACGCACGTGGTTTCCGTCACCCCGGGCCGCACGATCTACATCTCGGGGCAGATCTCCGCGAACGGGAAGGGCGAGGTGGTGGGCAAGGGCGACATCAAGGCCCAGACCACCCAGGTCTTCGAGAACCTGAGAGTGGCGCTCACCGCCGCCGGGGCATCGCCCAGGGACGTGGTGAAGATCACCTTCTTCGTGGTGAACCTCAAGACGGAAGACCTCCCGGTCATCCGGGGAGTTCGCGATGCGTTCTTCGCGGGCCTCGAACCGCCCGCGAGCACGCTCGTAGGGGTGACAGCGCTCGCGAGCCCGGACTGGATGATCGAGGTCGAAGCGATCGCGGTGGTCGCCTGAGTCCTACTCGTCCCGCAGGGCCACGATAGGGTCCACATCCGCCGCGCGCAGGGCAGGGATGAGGCAGGCGAGCACGGCGACCGTTCCCAGCACGAAGATGACGCCCGCGAAGGTGAACGGGTCGCGCGCGCCGATGCCGAAGAGCAGGGACTGGAAGAGCCGCGCGGAAAAGAGGGAGCCCACGAGGCCGATGGCGAGGCCGACGCCGATGAGCCTCGAGCCCTGGCTCACCACCATCGAGGCGATGTCCCGGCGGCTCGCCCCGATGGAGAGGCGCACCCCGAACTCGCGCGTGCGTTGCGCGACGCCGTAGGAGATGACGCCGTACAGGCCGATGCTCGCGAGGAGCAGGGCCACGGCGGCGAAGACGCCCACGAGGAGAAGTGAGAAGTAGCGCTGGCCGAGCGAGTCGTCGACGATCTGGGCCATGGTCTTCTGGGTGTGCACGGGCTGCAAAGGATCTATCGCGAGCACCTCCTTGCGCATGGCGGCGGCGAGCGCGGTGGCGTCGCGCGAACTTCGGGCCACCACCGTGATGTTGTTGAAGGAGAACTCGTGGTACGGCTCGTAGGCCTGCACGGGGGTCTCCGCCTCCAGGCTGTCGATCTTCACGTCGGCCACCACGCCCACGATCTCGGCCCAGCGCGGCGGCTCGTCGAGACCCACTTCGACGCGCTTGCCGATCGGGTTGTCGACGCCCGGAAAGAACTTCTTCACGAAGGCCCGGTTCACGATGACCACCCTTGGGCCGCCCGGCGCGTCGCGGGGCGTGAAGAACCGGCCGGACACGAGAGCGATGCCCATGACCTTGAAGTAGTCGGGCGTGATGGTGCGGTAGCGGGTGACGGGAGCGCTGCTCGGCGTCACGTTGATGTTGCTCTCCACCCGCATGATGAACGTGGGTCCGCCGGTGAGCGGCGTCGTGGTCACGACCGCCGCGGACTCGACGCCGGGGAGGGCCTCGAGCCTGCCCACGAGGTCCTTCACGAACTGCAGGCGCTTCTCGTCGGTCTGGCCGATGGTGCCGTACTTCGCGGAGGGCAGGTCGATCTTCATGGTCATCACCTTCTCCGCGGTGAAGCCCGCGTCCACCTGCTGCAGCTCATGGAAGCTCCGCAGCAGCAGGCCGGAAGAGACGAGGAGCACCACGGTGGCCGCGACCTGCACCACCACCAGGCTGTCCCGGAGCCAGCTTCGCCCGGCGATGGCGCCGTGGCCGCCTTCGCGCAGCGCGCTCGTGATGTCGGTGCGTGACGCCGTCCAGGCCGGGATGAGGCCGAAGAGGAGGCCGGTCGCGAGGGTCACGAGCGACGTGAAGAAGAGCACCCGAAGATCGACGCTCACCTGATCGAGGCGGGGAATGGTGGCGGGCGCGATGGCGAGCAGCGCGCTCAGCAGCCACCGTCCGAGCACGAGCCCCGCGAACCCGCCGAGCGCGAAGTACACGAGCGACTCCGTGATGAGCTGGCGGGCGATCTGGAACCGGCTGGCCCCGAGCGCGGCGCGAAGCGACATTTCGCGCTGCCGGGTGGCCGCGCGCGCGAGGAGGAGATTGGTGACGTTGGCGCAGGCGATCAGGAGGAGGGCGACGACCGAAGCGAAGAGCACGCTGAGGGCGGGACGGATCTGCGCCACCGCATCCTCCAGCATGGGATAGGCGACGCAGCTCCAGTCGGCGTCCGTGGCCGCGTACTCCTTGGCGTAACGCGCGGTGAGGGTCTTGAAGTCGGCCTGGGCCTGCTCGTAAGTGACGCCCGGCTTGAGCCGTCCGAAGGCCTGGACGTTGTGGAGGTCGCGCCTCGTGCGGTTCTCCTCGTTCGGCGCGAAGGGCGCCCAGATCTGCGCCTTGCCGGGGAAGGTGAAGGACTCGGGCATCACGCCGATGACCAGGCGGGGGCGGCCGCTGATGAAGAGGGAGCGGCCGAGGATGTTGGGGTCGCCCGCGAAGCGCTGCTGCCAGAGGCCCATGCTGATCAGGACCACGGCGTCCTGGCCGGGCGCGAACTCCTCGCGGCTGAAGACGCGTCCCTTCAACGGGGTCACGCGAAGGACTCTGGCGAAGTCGAGTGTCACCACGGCGCCTTCGATCCTCTCCGGATCGGCGCCATCCTCGGAGAGATTGAAGTTCGCGGTCTGCCACCCGCCCACCGCCTCGAACGAGGTGTTGTCCTGATGCATCGAGAAGAACTGCCCGGCCGCCCACGAGGCCTTGGGGAAGTTGTCGCTCCGTTCGTACAGGCGCATGAGGCGCTCCGGTTCTTCGAAGGGGAGCGGTCGCAGGAGGACGCCGTTGATGACGGAAAAGATCGCAGTGTTGGCGCCGATTCCGAGGGCCAGAGTGAGAACGGCCACCGCGGTGAAACCCGGCGCGTTCCTCAGCTGACGAAGGGCGGACTTGAAATTGTTCATGCCGGGTGAGGCGTGACCCTATCGCGACTGGCATGATGAACGGATCGACTCTCGACGGTTTTTACAATCAGTTCATTCGATTGAACTCCAGGGAATGGCCATGAAAAAGACACTCTCGATCACCCTCGCCCTGCTGTCGCTGGCGCCCGCTCTCCATTCGCGCGCGGAGGCCCTTCAGGCCGCCACCTCGACGGGCGCGGGCCTCGAAGCGCGGCGGAAGGGCCTCGACTCTCTCCTTGCCGAGCAGTGGGAGTACACGCTCCGGACCAATCCCGAGTTCGCGTCCATCCTCGGTGACAAGCGCTTCAACGACCGCTTCTCGGAGAGCAGCGAGAAGGCGATCCTCGCCGATCTCGAGGAGGCGAAGAAATTCCTCGCCCGCTTCGAGGCCATCGACACCACGGGCTTCCCGGAACAGGAACAGCTCAACAAGACGCTGATGGTGCGCGATCTCAAGGATCGAATCGAGGGAGCGAAGTTCCAGAGCTGGCTCATGCCCGTGAATCAGTTCTCGAGCCCCCACCTCCAGCTTCCCCAGCTCGTGCCTCTGCTCTCCTTCCAGAGCGTGAAGGACTACGAGGACTACATCTCGCGTCTCCGGCAGGTACCCCGCGTCTTCACCGAGATCCAGGAGTTGATGGCGAAGGGCATGAGCCTCAAGCTGATGCCGCCGAAGATCCTCCTCGACAAGGTCGCTCCCCAGGCGGAGAAGATCATCGCCATCAAGGCCGAGGAGTCGCCCTTCGCCCAGCCGGTGGCGAAGTTCCCGGCGGGGATTTCCGAGGCGGATCAGAAGCGTCTGCGCGAAGCCGTGCTCGCCGCGGTCAACGACCTCGTCTATCCCTCGTACGCGAAGTTCGCGGAGTTCGTCAAGAAGGACTACGCACCGCAGGGCCGGAGCGAACCCGGGGTCTGGTCGCTCCCCGACGGCGAGGCGCGCTACGCGTATCTCGTGAAGAGCAGCACCACCACGAGCATGACCCCGGAGGAGATCCACCAGCTCGGCCTGCGCGAAGTCGCGCGCATCGAGAGCGAGATGCTCGCGGTCGCGAAGAAGCTCGGCTTTGCGGACATGAAGAGCTTCAACGAGGCCGCGGTGAAGAACCCGGCGCTTCACCCGAAGTCGCGCCAGGAGATCCTCGACCTCTATCGCAAGTACACCGATCAGTTCGAACGCGAGATGCCGAAGCTCTTCGGCCGGCTCCCCAAGGCGAAGATCGAGATCCTCCCCACCGAGGAATTCCGCGAGAAGGAAGCGGCGGGCGCCGAATACTTCGCGGGAACTCCGGACGGCTCGAGGCCGGGCAACGTGCGGGTCAACACCGGCGACTTCCAGAACCGCCTGACCCTGTCCATCGAAACCACCGCGTATCACGAGGGCATCCCCGGCCATCACCTTCAAGGATCGATCGCGCAGGAGCTGCCTTCGCTCCCGCCCTTCCGCCAGCAGGGCTTCAATGTCGCCTACGTGGAGGGGTGGGCTCTCTACTCAGAGCGCCTCGGCCGCGATGTGGGCTTCTTCAAGGATCCCTACAGCTTCTACGGGCACCTGCAGGACGAGATGCTCCGGGCCATCCGGCTCGTGGCCGACACCGGCTTCCACTACAAGCGCTGGACCCGCGAGCAGGTGGTCGACTTCTTCCACGCCCACTCGGGCATCGAAGAGGTCGAGGTGCAGAGCGAGACTGACCGCTACATCGCGATTCCCTCCCAGGCCCTCGGCTACAAGATCGGCCAGCTGAAGTTCATCGAGCTGCGCGAGTACGCGAAGAAGGAGCTGGGCGCGAAGTTCGACATCCGCGCTTTCCACGACGAGGTTCTGGGCGCGGGGTCGCTGCCCATGGAGGTGCTCGACGCCCGCGTCCGTGTTTGGGTCGCAAAGCAGAAGGGCAAGCCCGCCGTCTCATCCCCTTCCGTGCGTTGACGACGTCGGGCGGCGGTCAGGGAACGATGGCGATCAACGGCGATCCGGGCGTTCCGACCGGCGCGCCGGAGGCGCTGAGGGAACCCGTCGCTGCATCGATCGTGAACGCCGAGATCGTGCTCGACGTCGCGTCGACGAGATAGGCGAATCGCCCGGAGGGGTCGAGGGCGAACGCGACCGGGTCGCCATTGAGGAACGGCTCGGTGGCAGGCGTCGAGAACGGCCCGAGCACGCCAGGGCCAAGGACGCCGGTCGTTTGCACGGGAAAGACGAAAACCCCTCGGCTATGGGCGCCGGTGCGCCCCGCACGATCCAGGATGTAGGCGAAACGTCCCACCGGATCGAAGGCGACGGCATCGGGGCGGAAGTTAGCGGCCGCCGCGTTGAAGCCCGCGTCGAACACGGACCCCGTGATCAGCGTCAGCGCTCCCGAGCTCTGCGTGATGCGGTAGGCGAAGAGTGTGTTCGAGGAGAAGGGCGTCGCGGTGGTGACGTAGAGGATGGACCCAGGCGGGCTCACCGCGAGAGATCGGACGAAGTCCGGAGCCGCGAGGGCGGGTCCTTCACTCAGCCGCCCTGATGCCGAATCGACGTTGGCGGTGAGGACCTGGGCGAGCCCCCCCGCCGCGAAATAGAGGAAGCGGCCATCGGGGCGCAACACGGGGGCGGTGGGCGACACGGAGAGGAACAAGGCGTCGGCGGTGCGAAGCGAAAGGGCGCCCGTCGCGGCGTCGATGCTGAAGGTGTCGATCATCGAATTGAAGGTGCGGATCGCCCGCAGCGTCCGCGCCCCGGGATCGACGACGAGGACGTCCGTCTGTCGGTCCACGTCGTAGGGCGAACCGGGCGCGAGGCCTAGAGCGCCGCTCGCGCGGTCGACCGCGAACACATCGATGCCGCCCCGCCCTCCGCTTCTGGATACGAAGAGGAATCTTCCCGACGCATCGGTCGCAACCGAGAGAGCGCGAGCCCCTCCGGAGAGGCTCGCTTCACCGATAGCGCTCAGTCGCCCCGTCGTCGCATCGATGGAGAACGATCGAAGGGTGGAACTCGATGCGCTCGCCGCGTACAGGAAGCGTCCCGCCGGCCCAGGCGTGGGGCTCGGCGAGGGAGCACCACCCGGCGCTCCCCCGCAGGCGATGGCGAAGGCGCACACGAGGATCCCAAGCCGGACGAGATCTCCGCGGCGCCGAGGCGACTCCACGCCCGCACCATAGGCCGACGGCCCGTTTCGACTTCAGCCCTTGATGTACTTCTGATACCAGGCGAGATAGCGCTCGTAGCGATCCTTCACGTAGCTCGGCCGCGCGATGCCGTGGTTCTCGTTGGG
>JAIBCN010000211.1 GCA_019694155.1 Vicinamibacteria bacterium
GGCTCGCCAGCCACCCGCCGCAGACGCCGGCCAGGGTGCCGCACACCGTCACCCCGATCTGGACGGTGGCCATGAACCGCTCGGGCTCCTGGCGGAGCAGTTCGGCGAGCTGCGCCCCACGGCTCCCTTCGTCGGCCCTCTTCCGGAGCGCTGCCTTGCGGGCCGAGATGAGCGCGATTTCGCTGCCGGAGAAGAAGCCGTTCCCGAGCAGGAGGAAGAAAATCGCCCCGAGGATCAGGGCAGTGTCAGACATTGGACCACGGAGTTTAGCGGTTTATGGACAGGGGGCCTTTTCCGGGTCTCGGGCTGTTCCGTCTGCGGCGTGCTGAAGCGATCCCATGGCCGGTGCCCGTCGCCCCTGGCGGCTCACGGCTCCCCGATGGCCTTCCTGAGCGCCTCGGCCCAGTTGAGGATGACGCCAATGTACGGTGTCTCCCTCTCTGGTACTTTGATCATCAGAAAGCGGCCATCCGGCGCTACGTCGTACTGAGAGTTGCCGGGACCTCCGCTTTGGAAGTACGGAACGTCAAACAGCAGCCTCGGCGGGTCGAACGCCGCGCTTGGTCCCGGTCGGAAGGCCGCCGAAAACACCTGGCTCCCCTTGCGATAGAAGATCTCTCGACCGTCATGGGACCAGATCGGCTCACGTCCCCCATCCGTGGTCACGGGAATCCTTGGGCCGGTGTCAGGGAAAGATGTTACGAACACGTCGTCGCGGCCGGTGACATTGCTGGCGTAGGCAACGAAGCGTCCACCGGGGTGCAGCCTCGCGCCCGCCTCCAACTGCGGCGTGCGCACGAGCGGCCGAGCCGGCGCATTGCTGCCAGGTTCCGTGATCATCAGGTCGTAGCCGGTGGTGCGGCCAATCTCGTAGAAGACAAGCGACCGGCCATCCTTCGTCATGAACGCGGCGGCCCTCGCCCGTCCGCTGTGGGTGATGGGCTCGGTGAAGCCGCTTCCGTCCAGTCTCAGAGACAGAACCTCGGAGGTGACGGCCATCCGGTCGATCAGCAAGTGCGTTCCATCCGGGGTCCAGGCGGGAGAACGGCCATCGTTCAACTCCTTCTGGAGCCGGCCCGAAGGGATGTCATACGTCCAGATGTCCGTTGTCCCTCCCTGGCCCAGAAAGGTGGCGATCCGGTCGCCCTCCGGAGAGAGTCTGGGGTTCCAGTACGATCTGGGCGGGGCTCCCACCGGCTTGGCGACGCCGTGGCGGTCGACCCACAAAAGGGTTCGGCCATCGTCCCGCTCTGGCCGATAGACAAGTGTTCCTGACGCCATGGCCCACGCGGGATTTCGCCAGTAGAGATAGATGCCGCTCAGAACCGGCACACCCTCGCCCACCACCAGGGTCTTCTCGTCGAAACGGGCGGCCAGCAAGTCGCCCCCGCGCTGAAAGACGAGCACGCCGCCTCCAAGATAGCGGCCAAACATCGCGTCCCCCAGGATGACCCGCACAGGCCCGCCCGAGATCGGCGCGATTGCAAGCTGGAATCCGCCTCCTTCAGAACGAATGGTGAAGAGCACCTGTCCCCGCGGCAAGACCTGAGGCGCCAGGTGGTGAGTCTGGCCCGAGCGGCCGTCCAACCTCGTGACCACCGAAACAGCCCCGCCCGAAGCCGGGACCATCCGAATTCCCTCCGAAGGCAGGTCCGCGGCGTCACCGAACACGATCACCCCACCCTGCCCCCAGTCTCCTGAGCCGGACGCATCGACAGGGGCTATCTCCGTCGGCGTGCCCCCCGCGACCGGGATCTTCTTCAGTTTTCCGTCGTGGAAGAAGGCAATCCACTCACCATCCGGCGAAAAGAAGGGCGACTGGCCCACCTGGTTGAGCGGCGTCGCGGCCACCTGATCGAGCCTTCGCACGAACAGCCCACCACCTCCAAGCGATTGCTGGCCGACGCCCGGACCCTTCGTCGCGGAAAACACGATCGTTCGTCCGTCGGGAGCCACGGACAGAAAGGCCGCAATGCCCGGGTATTGCAGGCCCTCATCAAGGGGCATGACCAGCCGAGTCTCAGGAAGCCTCAACCGGGATCGCTGAACCCATGATGCCGCCAGCAAAAGGGCGACCACCACCATGGTACCGAATAGCGCCATCGCCCCGCGGGAAGGCGCAAGTGTCGACATTGGCACAGGAAACGGGGCGGATACGGCCCCGTCCGAGGCCCCGGCCTCGGCCCTGGCTAACGCGATCCGCGCTTCGCCGATGTCACGCAACCGCGTCCTCGGATCACGGTCGAGGCACCGCTCGAGCAGTCGTCTGATTCGAGGCGAGGCTGAATCGGGCAGGGCGGAAAGGGATGGCGGCCCGCTGAGGACCGCGGCCAGCGTCGAAGGGATATCGGCACCGCTGAAGGCTCTCCGCCCCGTGAGCATCTCGTAGAGCACCACCCCGAACGACCAGATGTCCGCGCGTCGATCGACGGGCCTGCCGAGGGCCTGTTCGGGCGCCATGTAGGCCGCGGTGCCGAGGATCATGCCGATGCGCGTCGCCCGTGCGGTCAAGGTTGGCGACTCGGTCGGATCAGCGTTTGCAGCCCCGGTTGGTTCCAGCGCCTTTGCGAGCCCGAAGTCCAGCACCTTCACGGTTCCGTCCGGCCGCAGTTTGATGTTCGCGGGCTTGAGGTCGCGATGAATGACCCCGCGTTCATGCGCGGCTTCGACGGCTTCGGCGATCTGTCTCGCGATCGGGAGCGCCTCTTCGACCGGCACAGGGCCGCGCGCGAGGCGCTCTGACAGATCCTCGCCTTCGACCAGTTCCATGATCAACGCCTTGACGCCGTCCACCTCCTCGAGTCCGTAGACCGCTCCGATGTTGGGATGATTGAGCGAGGCCAGAAGATGGGCCTCACGTTCGAAGCGGGCCCCGCGGTCCGGATCGTCCTGGAAAGCACTGGGCAGAATCTTGATCGCGACCGCGCGGCTGAGCCGCTTGTCCCAACCGCGATACACCTCCCCCATCCCACCTTTGCCAAGAAGCCCCTGGATCTCGAAGGCTCCGAGACGCCGACCGACAAGCGACTGACCGGCCGCTGAAACCGCCCGAGCGGCCAGGTCCAGGGCCGGCGACGCGAAGAGGCCGGCGGTCGACTCGGGCTGATCGAGGAGCGACTGAACCTCGGCGGCGAGTGCGGGGTCGTGGGGACAGGCTGCGGCGAGCGCGGCGACGCGCTCCTGCGCGGGGCGCTCGAGCATCTGGTGATAGAGCGCCTCCACGCGCGCCATGCGAGCGCGCAGCGCGGCCCTCTGCTCCTCAGGGCTCAAGGGCCGCCGCCTTTCCTCGGGTCTCGGGCCCGCGCAGTTCCCTCGACAGCCACGCCCTCGCGAACTTCCAGTCGCGCATCACGGTCTGGTCCGACACCTCGAGCATGGACGCCGTCTCCTCCACGCTGAGCCCGCCGAAGTAGCGAAGCTCGACCACCCGGGCTTTCCGCTCGTCGACTTCAGCGAGGGCATGGAGCGCGTCATCGATGGCAGCCAGGTCCTGATCGGGCCCTTCCGCCACCGCCATCGCGTCTCCGAGAGTCACCCGGATCGCTCCGCCGCCTCGTTTCTGGAAGCGTTTCTTCCGGGCGACGTCCACGAGGATCCGGCGCATGAGACGGGCGGACATGGCGAGGAAGTGCGTCCGGTTCTGCCAGTTGACGCGCTGGACGTCGACGAGCCTCAGGTATGCCTCGTTCACCAGGGCGGTCGGCTGGAGGCTGTGTGCGCGCCGCTCTCCGGCCATGCAGCGCCTCGCGATCCGTCTGAGCTCGTCGTGAACCAGGGGAATCAGTTCGTTGAAGGCCGCCTCGTCTCCGCTTCCCCACTGGAGCAACAGGCCGGTGACCCGGTGAGTCTCCCGCGAAGGCGGGCGCTCGGTTGTCCCCACGCGGTCCTGTGCAGTTCCCAAGGGCGTCGCCCCCCTTCCCCGATTCGCCCGCTTCCCAAGGGGGGAACCGGCAACCGGCTGCTTGTCGCTGCGAATGGCGAAATCCTACCGTCTTTTTTCCCGCCCGGTGGCAGTTACCGGCCCGGTTTCGCGCCTCTCCCTCCAACCAGGAGGACGGCATGGAAAAGCGAAACTGCAAACTGGCGGCGGTCGTGGCTTCGACCTTGGCTCTGTCGGGCGGCCTGTCGAACGCCGAGGAGCGCCCGACGTTCACCGTGGTGCTCCACGTGACCGACTTCGCCGACGTCGACGACGGGGACTTCGGGCGGGCGCGGACGGAGGCCCAGCGGATCTTCGATGACGCGGCGATACGCCTCGTGTTCGTGGATATCGCGAACGGGCCCCGGGCCCGCGCCTGCGAGGGGCTGAACCTCTTCGTCTCGTTTCTGTCGCCTTACCTCATCCAGCAGCGAACGCGCCAGGGCATGGGCAAAAGCGTCCTCGGTTCGGCCTCTCCCTCGACCGGGCATGCGTTCATCTACTCGGAGCGCGTCCGGGACCTGGCGCTCCGGAGGCGCATCGACAAAGGCGTCCTCCTCGGCCGCGTGATCGCTCACGAACTCGGCCACCTGCTCATGGGAGGGCACGATCACTCCCGCACCGGTCTGATGACGGTCGGAATGGAGACGGACCCGAGCGGCCTGCAGGCTCTATTCAGTTCAAGAGAGGCGCGCGCCCTCCGCGCGCGGCTCGAGTCGACGCGGATGAGCCCGCAGGAACGTTCCGAGTGTGGAACCGCCTCGGTCGCACGCGACCGCTAGGCGTCGATCGCCATCCCGTACACCGACTCCGCGGCCTGCATCATGGCCTCGCCGAGGGTCGGATGCGGATGGATGGTCTTCGCGATCTCCTCGGTGGTCGTCTCGAG
>JAIBCN010000085.1 GCA_019694155.1 Vicinamibacteria bacterium
ACGGCGGTGAAATCAACAGGGGTTTCAAGGACATCCAGCATGGGTTGGTTCTCTTTCGGAAGGGAAGGCCGGCGATCGGCGGTCCAGCCTGGGCGCGCGTAGCCATGGACTTCGGTTGAATGCATCCAGCCAGTCTGACGGGCCGGGCGCCGCGGGGCCAGACTCCCGGGAAGGGGTTTCACCCCTAACCCGGGTGAGTGCCCGGCCTATGTCCGCGGCTTCCGTCGCGGGAACCGGACGCGAATGGTGGTTCCCTTCCCGGGCACGGACCGCAGGCTGAAATGCCCGCCCTGCTCCTTGACCCGCGCCCGCATGATGGAGAGGCCGAGCCCGCCGCTCGTACGGGGCCGGCGCTTCCGGAGGTCGGAGGCGCTGAAGCCCGTGCCGTCGTCCGTGATGGTGAGGCTCGCCTGTCCCCGATCGGAGGCGAGCAGCAGGTCGACCCGGGAGGCGCGCGCATGCTTGAGCGCGTTGGTGAGCGCCTCCTGGGCGATGCGATACAGCACGCCTTCGACCTTGGGGGACTGCCTCGTCCACCCTCGCGACTTGAAGCACACCCGGGGCCCGCCATCGGCCTCCTCGGGAGCGAGCGCGCGCATCCGCTCGGGCAGCGAGGCCTGGGCCGCGGGTCCCCCCGCTCCTTCGGGAATGTCCGCCGGATAGAGCGAGCCGATCAGCGCCCGCATCTCGCGAAGCGCCACGCTCGAGAGCTGGACCATACGGTCGGCCTTGCGTTCGCCCTCTTCTGTCGAGCGCCGCCAGGACGGCCCGATCGACTGGGCGAGGAGCGAGAGACTGAACAGAAGCTGAGTCACCGAGTCGTGGAGATCGCGAGAGAGCCGCCGCCGCTCGCCGTGCACGGCGTCGCGCTGCGCCTTCGCATGGAGGTCGGCGTTGTGAATCGCCACCGCCAGGTGGTCCGCCACCACCTGAAGACTCGCCGCGTCGTCCACGTCAAAGGGCCGGCGGTCCTCGACGTTCAGTACACCGAGGACCCGGCCGCCATGGATGATCGGCACCGCGAGCTCGGAGCGGTTCTTGAGGTTGAGCGGCGGGATGACGTAACGCGGGTCCCGGGTGACGTCGTTCACGAGCTGCGTGCGGCCCTCGCGCGCGGCCGCCCCGATGATGCCCTGGCTGATCGACAGGCGATCGGTGAAGCCGATCTTCTTGTGTTCGCCGCCCCGCGCGCCGAAGATCAGGATATCGGGCTGGTCGGCATCGATGATGGGAATGTCGACGTTGGCGTAGCCCAGCAGTTCGTGGACGGCATCGGCGGCGCGCTGGAGGAGATCCTCGCGATCGAGGCCGCCGGCCGCGATCTGGCCGATCCTCGAAATGAGGGACAGGCGTCGGGCGCGCACCTTTTCTCTCTCGAAGATGGCGGCGTTGTGGATGGCCACGCCCAGGTGATCGGCCACGAGCTGCAGCGTCTCCGCGTCCTCTTCTCCAAGAAGCGCCTGCCTCTCGACGTTGATGGACCCGAGGGCCTTTCCGCCCAGGAGGATGGGAACCGCGAGCGCCGCCATCCGGCCCCGGGGCAGCCCCCGGCAGGGGAAGTAGCGCTTGTCGTGGCGTATGTCCGAAACGATCTGAACCGTCCGCTCCCGGATCGCGGCGCCGGAGATCCCCTGGCTGATGTTCAGCCGGAACCCGGGCAGAAGACCGGCCTGACGGCCTCCCACCGCCTTGACCACCAGGGTGTCCTGAGCCTCCGGATCCACCAGGGACAGGACGGCGCTCGAATAACCGAGCTGGCGATGGATGGCCACGATCGTCCGCCGCAGCAGGTCATCCAGGTCGAGGCCCGCGGCGATGCTGCGCGAGACCCGGGTGATGAGGGCCAGGCGTTCCATGCGGCGGCGCTGACGCTCGAACCGCTGCGCGTTCTCGATGGCGATGGCGGCGTGCCTCGCCACCAGGGAGAGGAGGGCCACGTCGCGGTCGTTGAAACGCCGCGGCCAGGGAACCGCCGCTCCGAAGAAACCGATGAGCTGCTTCTTCCGGAGGATCGGCACGGCCATGGCGGCGTGATGCCAAAGCTCGGGCCAGGCGCCGGGGACGCGGGTGTAGTCATCCGCGATGGCGGGCTCGCACGTTCGAAGGACCCGGCCGGCAAGCCCCACCCCGGGGCCCATCACCGTCCCCGTTCTCTTCTTCCCCATGCCGTGGGTGGCGGTGATGCGGATCGCGTTCGCCTCGGGGTCATAAAGGCCGATCGAGCCCATGGGAACCTCGAGCAGTTCGCAGGCGTGCCGGATGATGCTCGTGAGCAGCGGCTCGAGGGCGAGCTCGGAGCTGATCGATTCGACAATGCGATGGACGCTGCGCTCGTTGCGGATCCGCCGGTTCGCCTCGGTGACGGCGGTGAACGCGGTCACGTGCGGCTCGATTCGTTCGAGGGCACCACGCCTTCGCGAACCGCGAGGAGCGCGGCCTGGGTCCGATCCTCCACCGCGAGCTTCTCGAGGATCCGGCTGACATGCCCCTTGACGGTGCCGTGGGTCAGGCCGAGGCCCTCGGCGATGGCCCGGTTGTTCCACCCGCGCCCGATCCTCTCCAGGATCGACAACTCCCTCGGGGTGAGGCCATCGATGGGCGAGCGCTCCTGAGCCTTGCGGACGCGATTGAGCAGGTGCTTCTGAGCGGTGGGGTCGAGGGTCGGCTGCCCCAGGGCGGCGCTGCGGATCGCGCGCACCAGATCGTCACGAAGCACGTCTTTGAGAAGGTAGCCGAGGGCGCCCGCTTCGAGCGCGGCGCGCACGCGGCTTTCGTCCCCGAAGCTGGTGAGCACGACCACCTGAGGGGCGGGCCGCAGGGCGCGGATGCGCCGGATCCCCTCGATACTGTCGCCGCCCGGCATCATCAGGTCGAGGAGCAGCACGTCGGGCTTGCGGGACGAGGCCAGGCGCACCGCTTCTTCGGCATTGCGCCCCTCTCCCACCAGTTCGATGTCGGATTCCTCGGAGAAGAGCGTGCGCAGTCCTTCGCGGACGACCGGATGATCGTCCACGAGTACCAGCCGGATCTTCGCCGCCGGGGCTTGTCTGGTCATCGCCGCGCGGCAGGCTAGCACCGGGCCCCGCCGACTTTCCATATCCGGAGACGGGCTTCGGCTATGACCCGGGTTATGCCCCCGTTCTTTGTGGCGCAACTACGATTTCGTTTCACGCCGGAAGAGCCGGGAGGAAAAGGAGGGCGCAGGTAGGATGGCGAGCTTGACCATGACGGCACCCCCACTCTCCCGCGTCCAACTCTTCGCGCTCGTTCTGGCCGCGACCCTTCCCTCCTGCGGCGAGCGCGCCGCGCCGCCCGCCGCCTCGTCCTCGGTGCCCGTAACCGCGGCCGCGGCGAAGCAGAGCGACTTCCCCATCGAACTGCGCGTGGTGGGCTCCGTGGAGTCTCCCTGGACCGTCGACATCCGGCCGCAGGTCGAGGGCGCCCTCCAGGCCATCCACTTCCGCGAAGGCCAGGACGTCCACGCGGGCGACCTGCTCTTCACCATCGATCCGAGGCCCTACCAGGCGGCCCTCGCCGCGGCCGAGGCCAATCTCGCGCGGGACCGCGCCCAGGCCCTGAACGCGGAGGCCGAGAAGAAGCGCGCCGCCGACCTCTATGCGCAGGGTGTCGTGGCCATCGACGTCAACGACAAGGCCGCGGCCACCGCGCGCGCCCTCGAGGCGAGCCTCAAGGCCGATGAAGCGGCGATCCAGTCCGCCAGACTGCGCCTCGAGTACTGCTCCATCCGTTCGCCCCTGGACGGGCGGACGGGCACCATCATGGTGAAGGTCGGCAACCTGGTGCGCGCCCTCGACACCACCACCCTCGTCACCATCCATCAGATCGATCCCATCGATGTGCGCTTCACCGTCCCCGAATCGCGGCTTTCCGAGATCCGCAAGGCGGGCAGCCTCGACGTCATCGCTCGACGGCGAGGCGAGGAAGGCGATCCCGCGAAGGGTTCTCTCACCTTCGTCGAGAACGAAATCGACCGCGCCACCGGGAACGTGAACCTCAAGGCCCGCTTCAAGAACGCCGAGCGGAAGCTCTGGCCCGGACAGTTCGTCGATGTCCTCATGGTGCTCTCCGTGCGCAAGGCGGCGGTGGTGGTCCCGAGCCCGGCGATTCAGGACGGGCAGCAGGGTCCCTTCGTCTTCGTGGTGAAGAAGGACCAGACCGTCGAGGTCCGGCCCGTCACCGTCGGTCCCGCGCGAAACGGTGAGACGCTTGTCGAGAAGGGCGTCCAGGCCGGAGAAACCGTGGTGGTGGACGGCCAGGTCCGGCTCACCGTCGGCGCGAGAGTGGACGCCCGGCCCGCGGGGCCTGCGTCGTGAACATCGCCGAAGGCTTCATCAGGCGGCCGGTCGCGACCACGCTGGTCATGGCCGCCATCCTCTTCTCAGGGATCGCGGGCTATCGCCTGCTGCCGGTGAGCGACCTGCCGAACGTCGACTTCCCCACCATCCAGGTGGTGGCGACCCTTCCGGGCGCCAATCCCGACACGATGGCCGCGTCGGTGGCGACGCCGCTCGAGAAGCAGTTCTCGACCATCGCCGGCCTCGACACCATGAGCTCGGTGAACGCCCTCGGCCTCACCCAGATCACTCTGCAATTCGCGCTCGACCGCAACATCGACGCGGCCGGCCAGGACGTCCAGGCGGCCATCGGCAAGGCTTCGTCGCAACTTCCCCCCACCATGCCGACGCAGCCTTCGTACCAGAAGGTGAACCCGGCCG
>JAIBCN010000189.1 GCA_019694155.1 Vicinamibacteria bacterium
GTTGCGGGAAAGCGCGAGCGCTCCGTAGTCGCGCCAGCGGTCGGGATAACCCACCTTGTTCACGATGCTCGCGAGCTTCTCCATGGCGAGCTTCTTCGTCTCCGCGCTCATCCAGTCGAGCTTCTCGATCTCGTCGGCCATGGCTTCCTCGACGTACTTCGTCATCTCCACGGTCTTCGCCTTGGTCGCGGGAGAGAAGGTCTTCGCCACGTAGACCTGCCCGAGCGCGTCCCCGAGATTGCGGTCGACGAGGCTCGCGCACTTCTTCCAGCGCGGCTGATCCTGGGCGACGCCGCGCAGGGTCTTGCGATAGAAGTCGAAGTCCGCGTCCACGAAGGCCTGCGAGAGGTAGGGCGCGCGCGCGTGGGCCACGTGCCAGCGGAGGTACGTCTTCCACTTGTCGAGGCTCTCCGCCTCGATCAGGCGGGCGAGTTCCTTGAAGAAGACGGGCTCGGTCAGATTGACGGAGGCGACGTTTGGCGCGCCCTGCTCGCGGAGGTAGGCATCCCAGTCGAATCCCGGCGTGGAGGCTTTGAGTTCCGCGCGGTTCATCACATGGAAGAGCTTGTAGGGATCCCTCTTCTCCACCCGGGTGAGCGCGGGCTTCGCCAGAGAGGTCTCGAGATCGAGCACATCCGCCGCGTCCTTCGCCGCCTTGTCCGCAGGAGAGCCGAGCAGCTCGAAGATCCTCTTCACGTGGGCCGCGTACTTCGTCCGCAGTTCGACGCTCTTGTCGTCGGTCTTCGTGTAGTAGTCGCGGTCGGGAAGCCCGAGGCCGCCCGCGTTCGCGAACGCGATCACGCGGGTCGAGTCGCCGAAGTCCTGGTTGGCCCCGAAACCGAAGACGAGGCCGCTGCCCTGGGTCGACAGGTGCATACGGCCGAGGTAGGAGGCGAGCGCCGCCTTCGAAGCGAGATTCCGGATTTCCTCGAGCTCGGGCTGGATCGCGGTGCTGCCCGCGCGATCGATGGTGGCGGTGTCCATGCAGGCGCCGTAGAAGTCTCCGATCTTCGCCTCGGCCGCCGTGCGCGCTGGCGAGGGGCGGCTTGCCGCCTCGAGCAGGCCGCGCAGAAACTGCTGGTTCTCGTCATACACCTTGCCGTATACGCTCCAGCGCGCCTGGTCCGCCGGGATCGGGTTGTTCTTCATCCACCCGCCGCAGACGTACTGGTAGAAATCCGTGCACGCGTCCACCGACTTGTCCATCGACGGAATGTCCAGGCTGGGCGTGTAGGGCTGCGAATAGGCCGGTGCTTTCGCGGCGGCGGATCCGGGTTCCTGGGAAACGAGGGGGCCGCCCAGGGCCGCGAGGGAGACGAGAACAAGAGCGCGCATCGATTTCCTCCTGTGATGACGGCGCGAGTCTAGAGGGCGCGGTCAGGAATCCGCGCGCGGCGCCCGGGCCCGGCGGTCGGCCTCGCGAAACCGCTCCGCCAGCGCCTTCACGAACTCGCCGGTCCAGGTCTGCAGGCCGAGGCTCTGGGACAGGGTTTCGCCCGTCACCACGCGGACCACCAGGGTCTCCGCGGCTTCGACGGTGGCGCTGCGCGGCTCGTCCGAAAACACCGCGGTTTCGCCGAACACGTCGCCCGGCCCCAGTTCGCGCAGGATCACGCGCCTGCCTTCGCTCGTCGCCGTGACCACGCACTTCCCGCTCACGATCACGAACGCCTCGTCGCCCGCCTCACCTTCACGGATGACCACGCTGCCCGCCTCGTAGGTGCGGCGCGGGGCGCGCTCCTCTCCGCGCTGGAAGGCCACGATGTCCTGCTGCATGTCGAGAACGCTCTGGTAGCGGTCCTGCGGACGAGCGGCCAGCGCCTTCATGGCGATGTCGGCGAGTGCCGGGTGGATGGTTCGGTAAGGCGCGCGGAGGGCGGGCGCCATGATGGAGCATCGAATGGCCGAGGTGAGGATCTCGGGGACGGTCTGCCCGTCATGAGGCCTGCGTCCGGTGAGGATCTCGTAGAGGATGCCTCCGAGCAGGAAGACGTCCGTCAGCTCGCTGATGTGCGGTTCGATGCGCAGGGCCTGCTCGGGGCTCATGTACGCCGGGGTGCCCGTCGAGGCATCCCGTGGGGACAGGGTCTTGAGGGCGCCTTTCTGCTCCGGGCCGGGACGGTACCGGGCGATACCCCAATCGACCACGTAGACCTGGCCGAAGGGTCCGAGCATGATGTTGTCGGGCTTGAGGTCGAGGTGGATGACGCCGCGGCTGTGCGCGTAAGCCACCGCGTCGCAGACCTTGACCAGAATCGAGAGCACCGAATCGAGAACGCTCCAGGGCCAGGGCGGGGGAGGCAGGGTGCGGAGGTGGCTGGTGAACGAGCGGCCTTCGATGAGCTTCATCACCAGCGAGTACGAGCCGTCGGTTGCCTTGGCCAGTCGATAGACGGGCGCGATGTTCGGATGGTCGATGAGCGCGGTGATCCGCGCTTCATCGACGAAGCGCTGGGTGACCGACTCGCGGCCGGAAAGCGTGGGGAGCATCACCTTGATCGCGACCTGGCGCTGCAGGTCCACGTCGAAGGCGCGGCGGACCGCGCCCATGCCGCCGCGCGCGATCTCGCCCCGATCCTCGTAGGGGTCGGGCAGGGAGAAGTCGGGCGCCTTCGAGTTGGGCTCCGCCTCCGTGCTCGACTCGACGTAGATCCGCGTCTTGGCTTTGTCCGCGGCCTCGTGTTCGACGGCGAGGGTGCGGGCCATGATCTCGATTTCCTCGTCGGGGACGAGGGTGGGGTCGACGATGGTCACGGGCGAAGTGTAGTCGGACGCCGGTTCATGTTCTACTTCCGCCGCCATGCGCGCCACCGACCTTCGCGGCATCCTGCGATACGTGCCCCAGTTCCGGGAGAAGACGTTCGTCGTCGCCATCGACGGGGCCATCGTCGAGGATGAGAATTTCCCCAACCTGCTCATGGACGTGGCCGTGCTGTGGTCGCTCAACGTGCGCATCGTCCTCGTGCACGGCGCGGCCGCCCAGATCCAGGCCCTCGCGCAAAAGAGCGACTCCGAGCCTTCGGACCTCGAAGGCTCGGGCGTCACCGACGCCGAGACACTGCAACTCGCGCTCACCGCCGCGAACCGCCTGACCCACGAGCTCCTCGAAGGGCTCTCCGCGGCCGATCTGCGGGGCGCCAGCAGCAACGTGGTGATCGCTCATCCGCTGGGGATCATCCGCGGCGTGGATCATCTCTTCACCGGACGGGTGGAACGGATCGACGTCGAGCTCATCCAGAAGCTGATGGCGAGCGGCATCGTGCCCGTGATCCCGCCGCTCGGCATGGACGGCGAAGGGCACACCTACCGGGTGAACTCCGACTCCGTGGCGCTCGAGGTCGCGAAGGCGCTGGGCGCGGTGAAGCTCATCTTCGTCACCACCGCGGAAGGACTCAGCCTGAACGGCGCCATCGCCCGCCAGCTGGCGGTGGCCGAACTCGAGAAGGCGCTCTCGGACGGCACGGTGACCGCGGCGCAGATCTCCAAGGCCCGGCACGCGGTGGCCGCCTGCCAGGCCGGGGTGCCGCGCGTGCACGTGATCAGCGGTCACGTCGATGAAGGCCTGCTCTCCGAGGTCTTCTCCAACGAGGGCATCGGTACCCTTATCTACGCGAACGACTACCGGCAGATCCGGCGCGCGAAGAAGCGCGACATCCGCAGCATCCAGCAGCTGATCCAGGCGTCAGTGGAAAGCGAGGAGCTGCTGCCCCGGTCCCGCGCCGCCATCGAGAAGCAGCTCGACGACTACTACATCTTCGAAGTCGACAAGAACCCCGTGGCCTGCGTGGCGCTTCATCTTTATCCCGGGACGGAATCGGGCGAACTCGCGTGCCTGTGCGTCCGCGCCACCCATGAGAATCAGGGCGTGGGCCGGCGGATGGTGCAGTTCGTGGAAGACCGCGCGCGGGAGATGGGCCTCAAGTCGCTCCTCGCGCTTTCCACCCAGGCCTTCAACTTCTTCCAGTCGAAGGGCGGCTTCACCGAAGGCAGTCCCGATGACCTGCCGCCCGCCCGCCGCGAACGCTACGAACAGAGCGGCCGCCGGTCCAAGGTGCTGGTCAAGCCGCTGGTTCCAAAGCCGCAGTAGCCCCTAACACCGGCCCTCGAGCAGAGAGCCAAAAGGCTGCCCTTGGGCACGAAGCCGCCTCCCGGCTGTGGGCGCCTCTTACCGCACGGCGCCGATAGCCGCTTTCCAGTTCTGCACCATGGCGATCGAACCCGGCCCTGCGTGCTCGGGGATGATGGCTATGAATCGCTGCCGATCGGGCATCGCGTCGATCCAGGTGACGTCGGAGGGAAGATTCACGAGGTGCCGCGGCGCCGAGGCCCTTGGGCTGGGGCCGAGGTCGAGGTCCACGCGCCAGAGGCTCTTGAACTTGTCGTCGGCGAAAAGCATGCCCCGGCCGTCGGGCATCCACCAGGCCAGGATCGCGCCGCCCTGCGACACCTGCAGGCGCCGGCCCGGGGCGGGGAGCGACTGGACATAGACCTCGAAGCGCCCGGTGTCGTCAGATGAGTGCGCGAGCCATCTTCCATCCGGCGAGAAGGGGCCGGAGTTGTCACGCCCGGCGAGGTGAACCACCTGGGTGAGTTCGCCCTCTCCCGACGAGGCGAGCAGCCAGATGTTCTGCTGCGAGTCCGGGTCGAGCTGAGTGAGGGCGATCCATTTTCCGTCCCGCGACCACGAGCTTGGATTCTTGAAGGGCTTGCCGTTGCGGTAGAGGGGAACTTCCGGCGATGCGTCGAGAACGTTCTTGACGTAGACCTCCTGCGCGCCCTCGCGGTCGGAGGCGAACACCACTCGCGACCCGTCCGGCGACCATACGGGGACGTCGTTGCGACCTCGCCCGGACGACAGCGCCGCGACGCCTCCGCGCATCAAGTCCACGAGCCAGAGACTGGACTCGGAGGGTGAGAGAGATCGCACGAAGATCGCGCGGCTGCCCTCGGGGGAAATGGTGACCGTGTCGTAGTGTCCCGCCGGCAGGTTGAGTGAGCCCACGATCCGGCCGGCGGCGTCCACCCACACCGCGCGGGTGTTCGTCGAGGGCGTCGAGAAGTAGGCGAGAGTGCCGGTGCTCGAGACCGAAGCCGAGGTGCCCGCGGTGTAGGAGAAGGCGGGGTCCAGGATGCTCGTCGGTTCGTCATCGAGGCTCGTGGGCTCGCCCGTGGTCTTGAGCGTCCGCGCGTCGAAGGCCTGCGCGGCCAATCGTCCCTGTCGCACATAGAGAAGGAAGCCCGGCGGCGCGTACACAGGAGCGCCTTCCATCGAGCCCACCAGGGTCGTGGTTCCTTCCGACAGGGATCCGACGAAGATGTCGAACTTGCCGTCGCGTCCGGGAAGAGCGGCATAGAGAAAGTGGTCGCCGTCGGGGAGGAAGGTCGGAAACCGGTGGCCGTATTGCTTGCGTCCTTCGTCGAGTTTCGTCACCGGCTGGGGCGTTCCGCCCGTCCCCGCGATGCGCTGCAGCGGACCCGACCAGTTGGGCGCGAAGACGATCACGTTCGAAGCGCTCCAGGTGGCTCCCCGGCCGTTCGCGGTTTCGCACAGGGTCTCGGCGCGTCCGCCCGAGGCGGCCACGACTTTGAGTTTCGTGCTCGTGAAGAATCCGATACGGCGTGAATCGGGCGACCAGAAGGGCAGATTCCCTCCGGCGGTGTCCTCGAGTCGTCGCGCGGCCATGGTGTCGAGAGACCTCACCCAGATCTGCGACTCGGACCGCGTGGGGTCGCCGACCACGAAGGCCACCATGGTCCCGTCGGGCGAGATCGCGACGCCGGTCGGATCGGGGAAGAGGGATTCCCCGGGCGGGGCCACGATCGCAAGGCGCGTCAGCGACGCGGGCTTCTCGAGCCGCAGCCCGGACCAGATCAGGCTGGTGATGATCGCGGCCAGGAACGCCCCGACAAGGGCGCCGGCCATCCATCCACGACTCGACCTCGGCCTGGCCACGACCATGGGACCGGTCCAGGCGGCTGTCGCCGACTGAGAGTCGAGTTCCAGCCGCGCGTCCGCGATGTCGTGGAGCCGCTGCTTCGGATCACGCTCGAGGCATCGGCGCAGCAGCTCACGGACGCGGCCGGGCGTCTCCGCCGGGAGCGTGCCCCAGTCGGGATCGCGCGTCAGCACCGCGGCCAGGATGTCGCTCGAAGTTTCGCCGGTGAAAAGGCGCCGGCCGGTCAGCATCTCGAACAGGACGACGCCGAAGGACCAGATGTCCGAGCGCTTGTCCACCTTCCTTCCTCGCGCCTGCTCGGGGCTCATGTACGCCGCGGTGCCGAGAATGATTCCGGCTTCGGTCGCCTGCCGCGTCATGGTGGGGGAGTGAGCGAGGTCCGACGCGCTGGCCGCCCCCGCATCGGCTTCCATCGCCTTGGCCAGGCCGAAGTCGAGGACCTTCACTTTCCCCTCCGGCGTGACCTTGACGTTCGCGGGCTTGAGATCTCGATGAACGATGCCGCGCTCGTGCGCCTCTTCGAGCGCCCCCGCGATCTGTTTCGCGATCGCGATGGCTTCGTCTCCAGGAATCGGTCCGCGCTTGAGCCGCTGCGCAAGGTCCTCGCCTTCCACGAATTCGAGGGCCAGCGCGACCACGTGCTCCGCGTCTTCGCCCCCTTCCTCCAGCCCATAGATGCCCGCGATGCCGGGATGGTTCAGGGAGGCGAGGATCTGCGCCTCTCGTTTGAACCGCGCCACCCGCTCGGGGTCCCGGGCGAAGGCCGTGGGCAGCACCTTGATGGCCACATCGCGGCCGAGCTTGGTGTCCCGTGCGTGGAACACCTCGCCCATTCCGCCCGCGCCGATGGGCGAGACGATCTCGTAGGGGCCCAGTCGGGTTCCGGCAACGAGAGTCATGAAGCGGCGGGGAGGGCCATACCCTTGGCGAGGCGCACGGGGATGATTCGTCGGTTCATGATCGCTGCCCTGGTCGAAGGGGAAGGGCGGATGCTACCGTGCCCCGGATCGGGCGGCCTATTTGTTGAAGGAGGCGACTGCGCCTACCGTCCGCCCCCGAGTGCGGTCTGGGTTTTCCGCAGCCACCGGACCACGGGCCCCGCCTCCACCGACTCGAGCGCTCGCACGCGCCCGAGAAGCGCGCGCGCCGGTTCGCGAGCCAGGGCGGCGCGCGCCTCGACTTCGCTCTCGCCCGCGTGCGCGACGCGCACGATGAGGCTCGCTTCGGGAGACACCCAGCGGGGCACAAGCGTTGCGCTCGGCACGAGCACCACCCACGCCCCCGCGCGCAGCAGATACTCGGCCACCGCGGGACGGTCCGATGAGGGCCACGCCTCGCCGACCACCTCGACGCGCTCGATCGCGAGCACCCAGTCGCCGCCCCCGACCCTCGCCATGACGGCGCGCGCCGCCTCGAGCGTCATCCCGCCCGCGTCGCACAGCCAGACCTCGTCGGGAAAGTCGGGGTATGGCGGCACGTGCACGGGCGCGCAGACGAGGAAGCGCGGCGCGGCCTGATCGCCGGGCGCGAGAAGGGCGCGGTCAAGGGCTCGCGGTGCTGGTGAGTCTTCCTTCCACGGCGCGAGCCTATCCGCCGGAGTCATGTTCACGCAGGCCTCGAGCGACGCGCGTGGCGAACCCCGATCCTCCCGGAACCCATTCTCCGGGGGGCCCTATTTGCTGACGAGCGCGAGGAAGCACACGCCTGCGAGAAGGAGTGGAAATGCCACACCCACGAGACAGCCGGCTGCTGACGCCCTGTCTCCCTTTACCCAATGCCCCCGGATCACGGCGCCGGTAGCAATCAAGCCCCCAAGGCCGATAGCGAGTGCCACGCTAATCGCGCCGCCACCGCCATCACCTCCAACCGCCACGAAGAGACTGAAGGCGGAGAAAAACGTGGAGGCCACGAACCCGAGGGCAAGCCAGAGGATGAAGAACGCGACCGCGCGGCCCGCTGAGACCGGGGAGGAGGCCCCAGGCACGGCTTGCGGGGCTTGTCTCGGCTCGGATTCCGGCAAGCCGGGACCAACCCATCGCAGCTTCTGCTCGGCGTCGGCGCTATCGAAGCATCTCCTGCAAATGGTCCGGCCGCCCGTGCCGCTTCGGGCCGGGAAGTAGTGCTCGGATGGGAAGGTCTCGCCGCACTGTTCACATTTCATGACGTCAGGCCCCGAAATCCCGCTCCGGCCCGATCCAGCGCCTCGCGAAGCTCCTGCAGGCGCGTCTCGCGGCCGTCGCGATAAAAGAGGTTGTAGGTATCGAACGGAATCAGCCGGTGGTCTTTCGGATGCACGATGTGAATGCAGCTCTTCTTCACCGATCGGACATCGAGCGAGTACGCGTCCATGAACTGGACGATCAGGACGCGGAATACATTGTCGTAGCCGAGCGCCTCGGGCGCCGCGATCGCAGGGAGGCAGCACAGCAGCTCGCGCAGAGACCCGGCCTGCGACTCGGGGGAGTGGCTGGTCGAGAACAGCTTGAAGAGGCGATCGCGAAGGCCGGGGTCCTGCTCGAAGACAATGGTGTTCCGTGCGCCTTCGATCAGGACCATGGGATCGATCAGCCCCGTGAGGGGAAGGGTTCCCGCAGCTGTCTTGAGGGCATAGCCCATGGCCAGGCAATCGGGATGACAGGGGACGGGAATGATGTCTTCCGGCTTGAAGACCGAGCTTTGGGAAGTGATGCCGCGCCTGACCTCCGTCAGGGTCAGCCGGTTTCTCTCCGGATCGACTCCCTCGATTCGCCCCGCCGCCTGAATCGGCTGAAACGTCACCCCGCGGACGCAGGGTTGAGTCAGGGCGAAGTCGATGATCGCTCCGATCTCGTGGTCGTTCACCCCGCGTTCGAGGGTGGCGACGAGTGTCGTCGAGATTTCGAGTTCATTCAGTCGGGTGAGCGCCCTTTCACGGATCGAGCGGAGGTCAGCGCCGCGGAGAGTGTGAAGGGCCGGGCCTTCGAAGGAATCGAACTGCAGATAGACCTCGAAGCCCTTTCGATACTCGGCGAGGCGCGATGCGAAGGCTTCATCCCTGGCGATCCGGATGCCGTTGGTGTTCACCATCAGGTGCCGGATCGGCCTCGCCCGGGCAGCGTCGAGGATCTCGAAGAAGCGGGGATGAAGCGTCGGCTCGCCGCCCGAAAGCTGAACGACGTCCGGCCGGCCCTCGTTGCGGACCACCGCATCGAGCATCGCCTCCACTTCCGCGAGCGGTTGGAAGCCCGGTCTGTCCGGGCCGCTCTCGGCGTAGCAGACGGGGCACCGCAGATTGCAGTGGTCAGTGATCTCGACGATGGTCAGGCAGGAGTGCTGCTCATGATCGGGGCACAGGCCGCAATCGTAGGGACACCCCCAGCGCACCGGGGTGTTGTATCGAAGAGGCATCTCGGGGGGCTTGAGAAAGACCTCCCGGCTCCGTCGGTAGTAGTCCGAGTCGTCGGCGATCAGCACCTTCGTGGAGCCGTGTTCGGGACACCGCTTGGCGAGGAAGACCGCGTCCCCCTCGATCAGGATCTTTCCGTCGATCCGGCGCAGGCACACAGGGCAGACCGACACCGCGAGGTCGTAGTAGAGGTAGGGTCGGACGCGAGGGGCCGGCGACTCCATGCCCGCTTCAGCGCGTCCCGCTGTGGGGCCGCGCGCGCGTCTTCCCGCCCTTGAGCATCGCACGCAGATAGTAGACGACCCCGAGGAGTGACGCGACCTGAATTCCCGAAAGCCCGAGGTAGTCACCCGGCCAGGGCTTCAGGAATTCCACGAGCAGGCGAAAGCCAAGATACGCGGCCATGAATGCCCGAAAGAGCGAACCTTCATGGATGAGCCGATGGCGCGCCATTCGGAGCGCCATCGCGATTGCGGTCAGGGCGAGGATCTCGTAGATCTGAGTCGGGTGACGAGGCATGCCGTCGCCGAAGTCGACACCCCAGGGGAGCGACGTGGGTGACCCGTAGGTTCCGTCGGTGAGGCCGGCGAGGAAGCAACCGACTCGCCCGATGCCGATGGCCAGAAGCAGGGGATAGACGAACAGATCACCGGTTGACCGACTGACGCCAATCGCCTTCTTGGCGAGTTCGACACCCGCGTGTCCGCCGATCAGGCCGCCCACGATGCTCTTGCCGCGCAGGACGTAACTCGGATCCGTAAGGTGCCCGAGAGTCCAAGATGGGACCTGCAGCAGGTGCATGGCCCGCGACCCCGCCGCGGCGCCGAGGACCGCCCCGGCGATCACCACGAGACGTTCGGCGATGGGCAGGTCGTTCTCGATACGCCCGCGTCCCCTCAGGAAGGCCGAGAAGCCCACGGCATACGCCGCGATCTCGAAGCCGAGATGCAGCGCTTGCTCGTGACCCCTCGTGAACGCCGGCATCGTCAGCACCAGGCGAGGCTATGCGAAGGCTGCAACCCTGTCGAACGTGCTCAGGCTCAAAGGCCAGCGGCGCAGGACCGGTGGCCCCCGTTTCAGTTCGCGGACGACGCCGGGCCGCCTTGATGCGGAGTAGAGTCCCACGGAAAATGGCAACTCGAATCCTCACCCGCCGTCACGCCATCCGTCAGTCCATTGCCGCGGCCGCGGGGGTCGTGGCCGCCCCGTTCATCAACCGCGGTCGTTACCGCGTGTTCGCCCAGTCGCCCGTCACCTATTCCTCGCGCGCGATCAAGGTGGTGTCGGAGTCCATCGTCGTGGACATGCTGAGCCCCCTGTCCCTCGGGCCGAACGAGCCGAAGTGGATGAAGGATCCCGACTCCTTCACCGCTGCCGACCTCCAGCGCTTCAAGGATTCCGGAATCACCTCCTTTCACATCGCTCGCGGAACCGGGGGACCTGAGGCCTACGAGCGGACGCTCTGGTTCCTGAGCGGCTTCAACGGATTCGTGGCCGCGCGCAGCGACGCGTTTGCGCGGATCGACTCCGTCGATGACTTCGCGCGCGCCAAGGCCGCGGGCAAGATCGGGGTCCTGCTGGGAGTCCAGAACTCCGAGCACTTCCGCTCCGCCGACGATGTGGCCGCGTTCCACGCGCTCGGCCAGCGTGTCTCGCAGCTCACCTACAACGCGCGCAACCTGATTGGCAACGGCTCGACGGAGCGACGGGACGAAGGGCTCTCGGATTTCGGGGTGTCGATCGTCGCGAAGATGAACGCGGCGGGCATGGCCGTGGACGTCTCGCACTGCGGCGACCGGACCTCTCTCGACGCCTTCGAGGTCTCGAAGGCGCCTGTGCTCATCACTCACTCGAACGTGCGCGCCCTGAATCCCGGCCACCCCCGCTGCAAGCCCGACGAGGTGATCCGGGCCTGCGGCAAAGCGGGCAGCGTCATGGGCATCACCGGCGTCCGCAACTTCGTGAAAGGCAGCGAGCCCACCACCATCGAGGACTACCTCAACCACATCGAGTACGTGGCGAAAATGATCGGCATCGAGCACGTGGGCATCGGCAGCGACATCGACCTCGACGGGTACGACGACATGCCGGCCGAGGACTACAAGAAGCTCAAGGCGGCGTACAAGGACACCTACGCCTTCCGGGACAAGATCGACATCGAGGGCATCGACCACCTGCGGAGGATGTTCGATATCGCGGAGGGCCTCATCCGCCGGGGCTACTCGAATCCCGACATCGCGGGCATCCTCGGCGGCAACTGGGTGCGCATCCTGAAGCAGGCGTGGACTCCGGTCGCCGCCTGAGGGCGGGGAGCACCCACGCCTTCGCGCACTTGAAGTCTCCGGACTCCTTCACGTCAGGAAGAAACGAATGAGGAGCATCTTCGACGCGACGGAGCGGGGGCGAATCGCGGCGCGGCTCGAACGGCTCACGCCGGCCATGAAGCCGCGCTGGGGCAGGATGACTCCGGCCCACATGGTCTGCCACCTCATCGACGCGGTCGAGAGCAGCGGACGGCCGTCCCCCGAGGAGGTGGGCCGAGGACTTCTCGCGTCGTTTCCCATCAAGCAGCTTGTCATCTACGTCCTGCCTTGGCCGAAGGCGAAGCTGCAGAGTCCGCCGGATCTGCTCGCCACGAAACCGGGGTCATGGTTCGAGGATGTCGAACGTCTGCGCGCTTCGATCGAGGAGGTCGGTCGGCGCGGCGCTTCCGGGAACTGGCCGGCTTCAGAAGTATTCGGCGCGCTGTCCGGCGCCGAGTGGGGCGCGCTTCTGCGCACCCATATCGACCACCACTTCCGGCAGTTCGGAGTGTAGGCCGACAGGTCGGGCGAACCGCGCAGTTCGGGTTGTCTTCTTGCGGGCGCTCTCGGCTCTGCGCGGCGGCTGTCGACGCTGCTCGTCAGCGGCCGGGCTCGTTCGCTCGATCCTTGGTGGTCACCCGGGGAAGGACGACATTCTGGCGCAGCCACGGCACGAGCTGCTCGAAGGTGAACGTTCCCGCGTCGTGCATCCGGGAGATGAAGCGGTACGCCTGCTCGGCGTTCGCCGTGAGCCGAGCGCCATTGATGGCGAGAAAGGTGTAGGTCGTCGCGAAGGCCGTGCGCTTGTTCCCGTCCAGGAACGGGTGATTCTGGGCCAGGCTTTCCCAGAGCGCCGCGGCCTCCTCGATGAGATCCAGGTAGTAGCCCGTCTGCGGACGATAGAGCGCGGACTCGAGGAGGCCGTGATCGCGCACGCCGTTCACGCCGCCGTAGCGTTCGATCTGGTCCGCGTGGATCGCCAGAACTTCGACCGGCGTGAGGTAGTCCGTCATGCGCCGCGCGTCGCCGTGGCCGCGCCCGGGTCTCTGCGTGTGACCAGCCTGGCCGTCATTCCGCGAGCTTGGTGTAAAGCTCCGCGTACGGACCGTGGCTCTTGAGATACGCGGCCATCACGTGTGCGCGGGGACGACCGTTCTTCCGCTTCTCGATCAGATCCGCGAGGGCTTCATCCACGAGCGCCTGAATCTGACGGCCTTCGGCCTGGGCGATGGAACGAAGAGTCGACAGGATCTCCGAATTGACCTGCGTCGCGAACTTTTCTCTCGCCTGAGGCATTTGAGCTCCTGAAGATCCCGGGTCCCAAACCTATCATGACGGATCTTGATTCATCAAGATCCTGTTTCAGAGCCTACATAGACAAAGAACATCGACAAAACTGCAGGACCTGCCGGCCCGGGCTTTCCAGGATCCTGACGCAGGTGTGGACTCTTGGTCGCCGCCTGAGGGCGGGGCGCCCGGTTTTCAGTCTCCCGGCGGCCGGCCCGGCGGGGTCGCGGGCTGCATCTTGAATTCCTTCGGCGGCTCGAGGCCGAGGAGGTTCTTCACGAAGTAGTCCCAGCGGCGGCGCATGACGTACGGGCCGTCGACCCCGTAGCCGTGGGGCTGACTTGGCAGAAGGATCAGGTCGAAGTCCTTGTTCGCCTTGATGAGCGCCTCCATGACGAGGTAGGTGTTCTGCGGGGGCACGTTGTTGTCCATCATGCCGTGCATGAGCAGCAGCTTGCCCTTGAGGTTCTTCGCCATGGTCTGGTTCGCCTCGACATCGTAGCTGTCGGGCGCATTGCCCTCGCCCTTCACGAGCAGGCCCTGATATCTCTCGCCCCAGTCGTCTTCGTAGACGCGCTGGTCGTGGTTTCCCGACTCCGAGATGCCGACCTTGAAGAAGTCCGGGTAACGAAACATCGCGTCGGCCGTGATGAAGCCGCCGCCCGAGTGGCCCCACATGGCCGCGCGGTCGATGTCGATCCACGGGTAGCGCGAGGCCAGTTCCTTCATGCCCGCGACCTGATCGGGGAGAGTGTTGTCGCGGCCCATCGCGCCGTAGTACGCGTCGTGGAAGGACTTCGAGCGGCCGGGCGTGCCCATGCCGTCGATCGACACCACCACGAAGCCAAGTTCGGCGAGAGCCTGCTTGTCGCCGCGCGCGGCCGCGAACGAACGCCCGCCGACGCTGCCCGACTGGGGGCCCGGGTACGCGTTGTTGATGATGGGGTACTTCTTCGAAGGGTCGAAATTCGTGGGCCGGAAGAGCTGGCCGTAGATGTCCGTTTTTCCGTCGCGGCCCTTCACGCTGAAGGTCATGGGCGGCTTCCAGCCCGTGGCGACGAGCTTGGAGATGTCCGCCTTCTCGAGAGGCATGACCACCTTGCCGAGCGCGTCGCGCAGTACGACGACCGGCGGCTTCTCCGCGGTGGAGTAGGTGTCGACGAGGTACTTGGCCGAGGTCGACAGCTGCACGCTGTGGTTCCCCTCATCCGGCGTGAGCGAGGTGTAGCCCTTGCCGTCGAGGCCGATCCGATAGTAGTGGCTGAGGTACGGGTCCTGCCCGGCTTCGCGGCCGTTCGCGTTGAAGTACACAACACGCGCCTTTTCATCCACGCGGTCGATCGACATCACCGGACCTTCGCCTGACGTGATCTGGTTCTTGAGCGCGCCGGTGTTGAGATCGTAGAGGTAGAGGTGGCTCCAGTTGTCGCGCTGCGAGTTCCAGATGATCTCGTTCGTGGCCCACAGGATCCGCCAGCCCGCGGGCGACTCGAAGTGAGTCTTCTCCGACTCTTCGAACACCGTGCGCACGTCGCCGGTGGCCGTGTCGGCCACGCGCACCGTGGCCTTCTTGTGATCGCGCGCGGTGGACACGAAAGCGAGCTTCGAGCCGTCCGGGCTCCAGATCATGTCCCGCACCGAGAAGTCGTCGCCCAGCATGGCGCGATGGAAGTCGGGGCCCATCTTGAAGCGCACCATGGCGCCAGTCTCCACGTCGATGACCACACGATGGAGCATCGCCACCTCGGCGTCGCCGGGGAGCGGGTACTTCCAGGCTTTGAGGACCGGATGGCCGGCCTTCGTCTCGACGAGGTACATGTCGCCGACCTTGCGCTCGTCCTGCTGGAAGGTCGCGACCTTCTTCGAATCCGGTGACCACAAGACGATGGCGCGCGCGCTGCTGGTCCATCCCGCGTTGTCCGTGGCGTACCCGAAGTCCTTGACGCCGTCCGAGGTGAGGGGCTTCTCCTCCTTGCTCGCGACGTCGCGAACATAGAGGTTCCAGTCCTTGATGAAGACCTCCTTCTTTCCGTCGGGAGAGGCCACTGCGGTAGTCGCGGCTCCCCGCGGCCCAGCACCTCCTCGCCCGAAGGCGGGGCGTTCGCCCTTCGCGGCGCCCGTGGACTGGCACGCGAGTCCCTTCACGTCGCACGACCATCGCTTCTGTTCGACGTCGAAGGAGACGCTCTTTCCGTCCGCGGAGAGTTCGATGGTCTGGAACGGCAGTTTCTTCGCGTCGTACGTGCCACCCGCCGCGGTGGACAGGGTGGCCGCGAGCTTCACGTGATCGAAAGCGGGGACCCGCGTCTTCTTCAGCGGGTTCACCAGGATGAACTCCGTGCCGTCCGCCGTGGTGTTTCGATAGGTGAACCGATCGTCGGGAAGCCAGGCCGGGGTGAGGGTGCCTCCGACCACGAGCGGATTCACGGTGGCGGCGAGGAACTTCTCGGCGCGCGCATAGTCGGCGGCGGTGAGGCCGGGCTGCGCGGCCGGCTGGGAGAAGGCCCGCGGGCCGGCGAGGAGCGCGGCCAGGAAGAGCGACGTGCGGAACCAGGAACGGCGGGGGCGCGGAAGCATCGGAAGACTCCTCAGGAAAGTCCGCCGGAACGACGCGGACGCCGCCGATGTTATCCGCGATCGTTCAGCGATTTGGACCGGCGGCGCTTCAGGTAATGTCTCCGCCGTGATTCGACGGCTCGCCCTCCTCCTCTTCGTCGCGCTCCCGGCAGCCGCCCTTGCGCGGCCCTGGACGGCGCCGTACGCGGCGGCCCCGCCCGACTCGCCCATCGTCATCCTCATCTCCATCGATGGTTTTCGCGCGGACTACTTCGAGCGTCTCCACCCGAAGACGCTCACGCGTCTCGCGGGAGGCGGCGTCCGTTCGCAAGGCCTCATCCCCCAGTTCCCTTCGAAGACGTTCCCTAATCATTACACCGTTGTGACCGGTCTCCGGCTGGCCCATCACGGCATCGTCTCGAACAACATGCGGGCGCCCGGCATCGAAGGGCGCTTCAGCATGTCGAACCGCGAGGTCACGAAGGATCCGCGCTGGTGGGGAGGCGAGCCCATCTGGAACACCGTGGAGCGGCAGGGGAAAGTCGCGGGCGCCATGTTCTGGCCGGGCTCCGAGACCGCGATCAATGGACGCCAGCCCACGTACTGGCTGCCCTTCGACGACTCCATGCCGCACGCCGCGCGGGTCGGCCAGGTGCTCGAGTGGCTTCGCCTGCCCGAAGGGAGAAGGCCTTCGTTTCTCACGCTCTACTTCAGCGATGTCGATACCGCCGGCCATGTCCACGGACCGGGTTCGAAGGAGGTTGTTGCGGCGGTTGGGCGGGTGGACAGTTCGATCGACGAACTCGCGGCCGGGGTCTCCGCTTTGGGGCTTGCCGGGCGCGTCAACTACGTGATCGTGAGCGATCACGGCATGGCTCAGCTGAGCCGGGACCGATTGATCCTGCTCGACGACTACCTCGATCCGGCAACGGTCGACGTCCTCGATTGGGGCCCCGTGCTGGCTCTGTCGCCTGTCGACGGAAACGTGGACCGGGTGTACGCCGCGCTCAAGGGCCGCCACAAGGCGCTCGACGTGTACCGCAACGCGGAGATCCCCGCGGCCTACGGGGCCCTCGCCGGCCATCCCCGCGTGCCCGCCATCATGGCCATTGCGAAGGAGGGCTTCGTCGTCACGTCGCGGAGAGAAGCCGCGAAATGGAACGAGGAGGGCGCCGGGGCGGCGGGGGGCGCTCACGGCTATGACCCGCGGCTGAAGTCGATGTGGGGCCTGTTCATCGCTTCCGGGCCGGGAGTCCGGGCGGGCCGCGTGGTGAAGCCTTTCGAGAACATTCACCTCTACGACTTCATGTGCGCGCTGCTCGGCGTCGAGCCCGCCCAAAACGACGGCCGGCTCGAGGTCACGAAGAGCCTGCTTCGCCCTTGAGGCGGGGTGGTTTCCGTCGGAGCGGGCCCCGAGAACAGGGCGACCCGGAGGCTTTCCGGGGCGCTTAGACTCCGCGCTTTCCCAAAGGCCGAAAGGGCATTCATGGAGCAGAGATATTCGGTGGAGCGGACGCGCCGCGACGGCGTCGACGCATTTCTCCTCGCGGAGGGCCCGCACGCGCGAGCCGTGGTCGTCCCCGAGCTCGGCGCCAATTGCCTTTCCTTCGAGACGGGAACGGCGATCCTCGAGCCCGTGGAGTTCGCTCAGTTCCTGCAGAAACCGACGAGCTTCGGCATTCCCCTTCTCTTTCCCTTTCCGAATCGGATCCGGGACGGCGCCTTCCTCTATCAGGGCGAGAGGTTTCAGATCGACCCGCCCCGCCATGGCCTCGTGCGCGACAAGAGATTCCGGGTGGCCGAAACCGGGGCCTCGAACCTCGATGGCGCGTGGATTCGCTCCGAGATCAGGGCCTCGGACCATCCGGGCGAGATCCTCGGCCAGTTTCCGTTTCCCTTCACGCTGGAGGTCACGCACCGCGTGAGGAACGCCGCGCTGGAAATCGATGTCGTCGCCGAGAACACCGGCGAGCGGACGCTGCCCGCGGGTTTCGGCCTTCACCCCTATTTCCGCCGCCCCGAGCCGGGCGTTCTTCAGGTGCCGGCCTCGAAGCGCTGGGAACTGGTGGGGAACCTGCCCACGGGCAGGATCCTGGACGTTTCGGGCGGCTATGACCTGCGCCAGCCGCGGCGGCTCGACGGCCTGGTTCTCGACGACATCTACACCGGCCTCGAAGGCGACGCGTCCGGGCGGGTCGAGTGCGTCCTCGACGACGCGCGGAACAAGACCCGCACCGTGGTCGAGTTTTCAGGGCAGCAGTTTCCCCACCTCGTCGTCTACACCCCGCCCGCGCCGCGGCGCGCCATCTGCATCGAGCCGAACACCTGCCCGACGGATGCGTTCAACCTGCAGCAGCAGGGAATCGAGGCGGACCTGATCGAGCTGGAACCGGGCGGGAAGGTCTCGTTCCACGTCCGCCTTTCGTCCCGTCCTCTGCCCTGAGCCCGCACCTCCGGCCCTACTTCCGGCCGGGGGCCTGAGCGAGCGCGCGCCGGAAGGCCGCCTCCGTCGCCCCCTCGCGCATGGCGAACACCAGGCGCTCCAATGAGGGACATCGGGGCAATTCCTCGGCGAGGGTTCGCATCACGATGCCCGCCGCGCGCTCCACCGGAAATGCGTAAACCCCGCAGCTGATGGCAGGGAAAGCGATGGAGCGAAGACCCAGGGCCCTGACGATTTCGAGCACGCTTCGGTAGCAGGAAGCGAGCAGCTCATCCTCGCCCTGCGATCCTCCCTGCCACACCGGGCCCACCGTGTGGATGACGTGCCGCGCGGGCAGGCGGTAACCCTTCGTGATCTTCGCGGCGCCCGTGGCGCAGCCGTGAAGCCCGCGGCACTCGTCGAGAAGCTCGGGGCCTGCGGCGCGATGGATGGCGCCGTCGACGCCCCCGCCGCCGAGAAGCGAGTTGTTGGCCGCGTTCACGATGGCGTCCACGTCCAGCGTCGTGATGTCGGCGGTGATTATCTCGATGCGGTTCATGGTTCCTCTTCGCTATCGCGGCCCGCGCTGGATGAGCCGGATCGCATCCAGGCGCAGCCTCGCCTGCTGGAGATGGCGGTCGAGCGAAGCCTCCTGATCGAGGAGGAGATCGATCTCCTCGGCGCGCACGGAGCGGTTCACCTTCTGCAGCTCGCGGAGCCGCGCGATCTCATGGCCGAGCTGCGCTTTCATGTCGCGCCGGGCCGCTTCGACGAGCCCGGGCACCTGCGCCTCCGCGACTTCGTGCGCCCGCCGCAGGAGCCCGGGCAGGAGATCCTCGCGGATCTCGGGCTGCTGGAGCGCCGCGGGGTCGCCTCGCTCGAGGATGCGCTCCAGGAAGGCCGTCGCAATCGTGCGGCTTTCGTCCTCGCCCCGGTAGTTCAGCAGGACGCGGAGCGGGCTTGGCGGAAGGAAGCGGTCCGCGTGCAGCGGCCTCGGGGCCACGCATTCGAGGAGATAGACCGCCTCGAGGTAGAGCGCGTGCACGTTCGGGTCGGGCCAGAATGCGAAGCTGCTGTTTCCCTTCTCCGAGCCGAGGAGGAGATCGAGCGCGCCCGTCACCAGGGGGTGGTCCCAGGTCACGAACTGGATGTCTTCGCGGGTGAGCGCGCGCGCGCGATCGCACGTGATGGTGAGGCCGGTGCCGGGAAGGCCGGGGAAGGTGTCGGCGAGGACGCCCGACGACCCCAGCCTGTAGGTGCGGCGCGCGATCTCCTCGACCGGGATGGTGAAGTGATCGAAGACGGCGATCATGAAGGCGTCGAGGGACTCGTCGCGGTCGTGAGCGCGGATCTGCTCGACCAGGTCTCCGGCCACCCGGGGCCGGAACGAGTTCAGCTCCAGGAGGCGGTCGCGGCCCTCTTCGAGACGGGTCGTGAGTTCCTCGCGGGCGGCCACCGTATCCGCGATGAGGTGGTCGAGACTGTCTCCCTCCCGCGTCTCCCGGGCGGCGGCGAGTTGCTGGATGCGCGCGGCGAAGCGCTCGCGCAGGGCGTGGCCCCCGTGGAGGTTCTTCCGGAAGGAGTTGAGCCCGAGGTCGTACCAGCGGGCGAGGATCTCCTGCGCGCTGTCTCTGACGAAGGGCACGTGGAGCCTGATCGTCGAGGTCTGTCCGATCCGGTCGAGCCGGCCGATGCGCTGCTCGAGGAGTTCGGGCTCGATGGGCAGATCGAAGAGGACGAGGTGATGCGCGAACTGGAAGTTCCGGCCTTCGCTTCCGATCTCCGAGCAGATCAGCAGGCGCGCGCCGTCCTCCTCCGCGAACCACGCGGCGTGGCGATCGCGCTGCACCAGCGAAAGGCCCTCGTGGAAAACCGCCATCTTGACGTTGAAGCGCGGACGGATCGCTTCCTCAAGCGCCTCCGCTTTCGCCCTGGTCCGGCACAAGAGCAGGACCTTCTCCGCGCCGAGCGACTTCAGGAGATCGACGAGCCACGCCACGCGCGGGTCGCGCGTGAAGCCGGGGACGAAGGAAGCTTCGGCGTCGGCCCCGTCGGCTTCGAACTCGGCCGCGAGGGCCTCGAGGAGCGCCGCCCTGGGCTCCTCGGCGTCGAGCGGCGCGAGCCGCACGTCGCGCTCGGGGAACCCGCTGATGGTCGCCCGTGTGTTGCGGAACATCACGCGGCCCGTGCCGTGGCGGTCGAGAAGATCGGCCAGGGCCTCGGGCTCGTCGAGAGCTTCCGCCTGCCGGGCCACCTCGCGATAGGACTCCGTCTCGCGAATGAACTCATCCAGGTCGTGGAAACGCGCGGGGTCGAGGAGGCGGAGGCGGGCGAAATGGCTTTCGATGCCGAGCTGTTCGGGCGTGGCGGTGAGGAGGAGAAGCCCGGGCGCCGCGCGCGCGAGGGCCTCCACCGCGCGGTACTCGGGGCTTTGGCTTTGAGGCGTCCAGCCGAGATGGTGCGCTTCGTCCACCACGAGGACGTCCCAGCCCGCCTCGCACGCCTGGGCCACCCGCCGCTCATTGTCCGTGAAGAGCCTCTGGCTCGCCAGGACGAACTGGTCCTCGAGAAAGGGGTTCGCCTGGGGACGCGCCGCCTCGATCGCCGCGCAGCGGGCCTCGTCGAAGATGTGGAACCAGACGTTGAAGCGCCGCAGCATCTCGACGAGCCACTGGTGGACGAGGGAATCGGGCACCAGGATCAGGACGCGCTGCGCCCTTCCCGTGAGGATCAGGCGGTGCAGGATGAGGCAGGCTTCGATGGTCTTGCCGAGGCCAACCTCGTCGGCGAGAAGGACGCGCGGCAGGAGCCGCCTCGAGGTCTCGGCTGCGATGTAGAGCTGGTGCGGGATGAGGTCGATCCTGCCCCCGAGGAAGCCGCGCACCGGCGACCGGCGGCGCCGATGTTGATGGTCGAGGGCGGAAACCCGAAGGGCGAACGTCTCCCTGGGATCCACCTGGCCGACGAAGAGCCGCTCCTCGGGCTTGTTGAAACTGATCGCGTCGAGAAGGGCCGTCTCGCACAATTCCCGGTCGTGGCCCCGGTAATAGATGAGGCCGCGCCTTTCCTCCACGGCGGCGATGACGAGCGGCAGCCCTTCCCGGTCCTTGACGGTGTCGCCTTGATGGAAGCGGACCCGCCGCAGCGGAGCGTTGTCCTTCGCGTACTCCCGTTTCTCGCCGCTCGCTCCGAAGACGAGCGACACCGTGAGGCGTGAGACGCGCTCCACCGATCCGAGGCCAAGCTCGAGCTCGCTGTCACTGATCCAGCGCTGACCCTTGTGGAAGGGATTCGTCATCGCGGGGCGTGAAGGCTAGCAGGCTGCGCAACCTGCTGGTGGCGCGGGCGGTGCGACTGAGCGTACCCAACGACCCTCTGGCCCAGTGGGATTCCGGGGAAATCGGCCGATCGTGTCCGTCTACGCCTGTATCCAGTTTAGATACACACGTCGCCTGGCACGACGTCAACCGGAGGCCTTCATGCTCATCCTCTCCGCCACCCTCGCGGTGGCCATGTTCAGCCCGACATACGTGGCAGACGACTGTCAGGGAGCCACATTCGTTGCCGCCGCAGCGGTCGGCAGCACGGCGCCGGACGACCTCGACATTCGCAGAGTGTGGGCGCACTTCCTGGTCAGCCAGAAGAAGGGGGCCGTCGAAAAGACCAAGGAGGCGCGCTTGGCCGTCCGAATCGAGGAGCTTTCCCCAGTTTTCAAGGAACTCCAAGACACGAAGGACGATGATCGTCGCACCGAACTCTCGAGCCGCGTGCTCGCTTTGATCGAGGAGATCAAGGCCGATCTCGGCCTCGAAGCGAAGGCGGCGCCCCCCGTCACACCGAGCCCTGCGGCCTCTCAGCTGGCGAAAATCACGGCGCTCCTCGACGCGCTGCCGCGCCGACATGATCCGAGGCGATTGGCGCAGTTGATCGAAGAACTTCGTGAGGCCGTGGCGGCGGCGAACGACAGGCCGGAGGCGCCCCCCAAGGAGGCGGGTTTCCACGTGATCTTCGAGTCGAGCCGCGCGCAGACCGCGGCCCGCGAAGACCCCTCGAACAAGTGCTCAGCGCTGCCCTCCAAGGTCACAGACTTCCGAAAGTACTTTGCCGAGATGTCCGATCTCTACGACGCCGCGGGCGCGCCCGCGCCTCCGGAAGTCAAGGACGCGCTCTCGACCCTCGGCATGCGACCGCGCATCGTCGCGCAACTCCTCCCCTCCATCGTCCTGGATGGGAGGGCCTCGGCGGTTCAGGCCTCTGGACAGATTCAATGGCGCACCCGCTATCTCAAAGTCGGCGGCCTCGAATGGAACACGGACGGCGGATTCGGGTACGGCCCCACCGTCGTCGTTCTGGACGCGAAAGCGGCGGAGAAGATCACGCAGCAGGAAACCACAACATCCACCATCGACGCCTCGGGGCAAAGACAGGTGACGCGAACCGTGACCTCGACCGGCTCCTTCAACTGCAACATCTCTACGCGCCAGGTCGATGGCGTCGCGAAGGAAGTGTGTGACGCGATCGCCGCCGGTGCGCCTTCGCTTGGTCTTCAGAACGCCTTCATGTGGCACCTGGGGCTGCAGGTCGGCGGCGGTATCGAAGCCGGAGGTCGGGCCGGAGAGATCCGGCTCTTCGGCAAGGCTCAAATGACGAATCCGACCGCTGAGTTCAAGATCGCGGAAGACAAGAGCACCAAGAACTCCGGATCGACAGCCCTCGCCAGCATCGATGGCGCGGCCCAGTGGGCGTTCGAGAGCGGCGTGCGCATCGCGATTTACGACCGCGACCGACTTGAGGCGCGCGAACGTAGCGGCCTTCGGCCCGCGCTTTCGGTCGCCTACGGGTTCCGGTGGGATAAGCGTCTCGCGGACACGGGGATAGAGAGAGCGGGAAAGTTCAGCGAGCGTCGCCAGTTCCTGAGAGTCGCTCTCACCAAGGTGCCGGTCTTTCAGGACAACGGCGAGTTCTTCAACCTGACCCTCGGCATCGATCGCGAGTGGGCTTCACCGTTTGGGCGCGACCAGAACGGGCTTGCGGGGGTGACCCGCCTCTTCCTACAGGCCAACATCGACGTGCTCAAAGTCTTCGGGAAGCAGTAGGGGCGAACGCGCCTCGATGGCCCCCGTCGGTGCGGTTGAACTGCTCGGCCGTCTCACCCAGATCCGGGTCGTAACCGTGTAGACGTTCTATGTCCGCCGAGCGGCCCACGAGGGTGCCATCGGTGCGAAAGCGGTGCGGTCAACGCGGTGCAGAGCGTCTCATCTGACATGCGGCTGAATCCCCATCTCCACGCAATCGCTTTTGGAGGCCGCATGGTCGGAGCAAGGGAGCGAGCTGGTCTTCTCAGGCCTCGGACATCTTGAGACCACCGCAGTGGCGGGCCGGCGTTCCTACCCTCAGAAGAGAGTGCGCCGCCGGCTTCGGGCGGGCTCGCTCCGGGCCGGGCCGGCCTCGGAAGGGCGCCTCAGCGCCCCTTCGAGTGCCTGGAGGACGCTCGCAAAGCCCTTCAGATCCCGCTCCGTCACGCCCAGGAGCGCCTTCTTTTCGACATCCTGCAGGCCGGTGTGGACGCGGACGGCAGCCGTCCTTCCCGCGTCCGTCAGGCTGATCACGAACGTGCGCCGGTCGGTCCGGCTCGCCGTGCGCAGGATCAGGCCGGCCGCTTCCAGCCGGTCGAGGACGCTCGTGAGGGTGGAGCGCCGGTGGGCGAAGGCTTCGTGGAGCTGGCCCACCGTGGAGTCGCCCGCGGCCGCGAGGTGCTGGAGGATGTGGGCCTCGGCCTGGGCCACGCCCAGGGT
>JAIBCN010000210.1 GCA_019694155.1 Vicinamibacteria bacterium
TCGTGCAGTGGCTCTTCTGCCTGAATCCGCTCGTCTTCATCAGTGAGGCCATGCGGACCTGCGTGACCCCGGAGAGGCCGCACATGCAGGGCTCGATGGTCTTTGTCGGCCTCGTGGTCTACGGCGCCTTCTTCACCTGGACGGGTACCCGCCTCTTCGAGAAGCGAACCATCTCCTGAACGGCTCAGGCGCGGTGGCTCATCACCGCCAGGGCGATCCCTCCGAGAATCATGGGCGCGGCCTCGAGCAGACGGGGCGACAGCGCCTCTCCAAGCAGGAGGACGCCCAGCGCGGACGCAAGGGGCGGAACCGCGAGCTGCACGATCGAGGCCCGTGTCGGGGTCAGCGAGGGAAGAGCCGCGTACCAGGCAACGTACCCAAGGCCCGAGGTGATACCACCCGAAAGCAGAGCGAGGAGCGCTCCCTTCGCCGTGACCTGGAAGCCCCCGATCGAAGCGAGGCTCGCCGTCACCGCGAAAGGGATGGAGATCGCGAAGTTTCGCGCGGTGGCCTGAAGAGGCGGTCCGGACTTTCGGCCACGGATCGAGTAGACGCCCCAGGAAACGCCGGCGACCGCCATGAGAGCGACACCTGCCGGATCCGGAGACCCGGCGCCCGGCCGCGTCAGCCAGCCCAGACCGAACAAGGCGAGGCCGAGACCGAGGATCTCTCCGGGCCTCAGGCGTCCGCCCTGCGTCAGGTCCCAGCCGATCATGGTGATCTGCACGCAGCAGAAGGCCACGAAGGCGCCGGTGCCCGCGGGAATCCTGAGATAAGCGAGCGAGAAGGGGAGCGCGTACAGGAAGAGCGCCGCCCCGGAAACCACGACCTGTCCCCGGGACAGCGGGTGTTCGGTAGCCGGCGTCCGGCGCGCCGAAGAAGCGATGAGCAGGAGCACCAGGGCGCCCGCCCCGAGGCGAGCCAGGGTGAAGCTCATGGCATCGATGAGGCCGGCCCCGAGCGCCGCCCGGCACAACAGGGAGTTGAGCGCGAAGCAAACCAGGGCGGCCAGGGTGAGGGCGATGCCGCCGGCCGCCCGCGTCCCGGCGGGCCGGGTCCCTCCATCCTCTGTCATTTCGCTCGACGGCACTCTACAACGCGGCAGAAGCGCTCTTCCCTGAGCAGCCTCCTCGCAATCTCCAAGGTCGCTTAGGATTGGGCGGATGAGAACCGACCTGTCCCTCAAGGGGAGGCTTATGGCGGGTGCCGCCGCCTGCCTGGTCCTGGCCGCCGCGATGTGGGCGGTTCTCTTCATCTCGAACGGTCGGGTGGAGTCCCGACTCGAGACCAGCATGCGCGACCTCGACCGTGTGTCCGGCCTGCGCTCTCTGATTTCCCTCACCGAGAAGATCACCGGCCCGGTGCTGAACGCCGCGGACTACGGCAGCGACGTGACGGAGAAGGAAGGCGAATTCAATGCGGCCTCGGCGAGCGCCCTAACCGCGATGACCGCACTCGACGGGCTCTTCACTCCCGAAGAGGCGAAGACCCTCGGCTACAGCGATGTCAGGGACCGGCTGCTTTCGACCCGGAAGGACGCGGCCCGGATTCTCGAGATCCTCAAGGACCCCAAGGCCCGGAAGAACCAGACCGTGGACGCCGAATTCGACGAGCTCCGATCCTCCCTGTCCGGCCAAGCATCGAGGGTCGTGGCGGACGTGCGCAAGATGGTGGAGTCTGAAACCAAGGCGGCGGGAGGCGGTCTCGCCGAAGCCCGCGCCACCTCCGTGCGGGCATCGCGCATCGCGCTCTTCATCCTCGTCCTTCTTGCTCTCGTGGTCCCGGTCGTGGGCTACTGGATCGGCAAGGCCATCTCCGATCCAGTGACCGAGGTTTCCCGGGTGCACCAGGCCATCGTGGAGGGCGACTTCGACCAGCAGGTTTCGGTCACCGAGCGGGGCGAGCTTGGAATGCTTCAGGAATCCTGCCGGGAACTGCTCGCCTACCTGCGGTCTCTGGCCGATCAGGCTGACCGGCTCGCCAACGGTGACCTGACCTCCCTGGTCAAGCCGCGCTCTGAGAAGGACCGGCTTGGAGCGTCCTGGGCCAATATGTCTTCCCAGCTCTCGCGAACGATAGAGAACGCGCGAGCGGCATCCTCGTCGGTATCGCTGGCGGCGCAGCAGCTCACGTCTTCATCGGGTGTTCTGTCCAACGGGACGTCCCAGCAGGCGGCGTCCGTGGAGGAGACCACGGCGTCGCTCGAGGAGATGAGCAGTTCCATCACGCAGAACGCGGATCACAGCCGGAATCTGGAACAGATGGCTATGCGCGGGGCGCAGGACGCGGAGGAAGCGGCGGGATCGGTCTTCAAGACGGTTTCGGCGATGAAGACGATCTCGGAGCGCATCGGGATCATCCAGGACATTGCCTACCAGACGAACCTGCTGGCTCTCAATGCGGCCATCGAGGCCGCGCGGGCGGGGGAGCAGGGGAGAGGGTTCGCGGTGGTGGCGGCGGAGATCCGTCGCCTGGCGGAGCGCTCGCAGACGGCGGCGAAGCAGATTTCGGAATTGACGGCGGGGAGCCTGGACATCGCGGCGCAGTCGGGACAGAAGCTGGCGCAGCTGGCGCCATCGATCCGGCGGACGGCGGAGGTGGTGCAGGAACTGGCGGCCGCGTCGGCGGAGCAGGCGGCGGGAGTAGGCCAGATGAACCGGGCCATGGCGCAGGTGGACCAGGTCACGCAGCAGAACGCGTCGGCTTCCGAAGAACTGCAGGCGACGGCGGAGGAGTTGCGCCAGCAGGCGGAAGGCCTCGAGCGCCTCCTCGCCTTTTTCAGAGTCTAGGTTCGGGGGAACCGGGCCCGGAAGGCGGCGGCCGCGCGGAGGTATGCCTCCCGCCCCTCCGCGGTGGGAATCCGTTCGGCGGCCCGCGACACCGCGCTCGGCAGCTCGTCGATCGACACCGGCTTCACCCGCTCCCGGGCCTTGCGGCGCGGCGGCCTCACGCTGAGCGGACCCTCGACGAACGCCAGTCCTCGCGGCGCCATTCCGCCCGCGGCCTGCTGGAGGCGGAACACCAGGGTTCCCTGCAGGTCGCGCAGCGTCTTGAGCCAGGAGGCCGAATCCGCGCGCACCCGCATGACTTCGCCCTGAATCCCCACGACTTCGCTGTGATTCGCGAGCGCGTCGCCGGTGATCGAAGGCCAGAGCGCCTTGAGCACGGCGAGGCGGTGGGGTTCCGCGGCCGCGAAGAATCGGGGGAGGGTGGAGAGAGACAAGGCTTCTGGAGACCCTTATGGGAGGCTTTCATTCTACGGCTCGGTTGTCCCGACCCCGGCGGCACGGGTACGCTCACCCCATCCTGTTCGTCATCATCAACACATTATCAACACATTTATCGCCAAACCTCCCGGAAGGAACAACTTCGCATGAGAACCCACCCGTTTGCGCCGGCTCTTCTGGCCGCCGCCCTCCTCGCTTCGTCCATTCACGCCGCTCCTCAGAACCGCAACCTCCAGGTCATTGACAAAAACATCTCCAAGGACGAGCTCAAGAAGATGATGGAGGGCTTTGCCGCGCAGCTTGGCGTCAAATGCCAGTTTTGTCACGTGGACGAGCAGTACGAGAAGGACGACAAGAAGCAGAAAGGCGATGCCCGGAAGATGATCAAACTGGTCATGGAGATGAAATCCCGGAAGCCGGAGTTCTTCAAGACCACGGTCAAGGAAACCGCAATTCAGTGCTCGATGTGCCATCGGGGAAGGCCGCAGCCCGAAGCCTTCGTGCCCTGACACATGAGGCATACGCATCTCTGGTCGCCCTCGCTAGGGGCGGTGTAGCATCCGCCCCGTCAGACGCCCATGACGCGGCTCGATGACAGCCATTCCCCCAGCTTCACACCCGAGGTCCCTCCATGATCACCCAAGACCCCAGCGCCCGGGCTTTCCGCCTGGCCGAAATCGAAGAGATTCTGAAGGCGCAGGCGAAGCCCGAAGAGGCCGCCCTGCTGCTCAGTTTCTCGAGGGCGGTCTTCAACGAGATGCCCGACTCGATCGCCCTCGAAGGCACCGCCAAGAAGACCGCCGAGAGGCTGACCCAGCATTTCACCTTCTTCGTTCATGAGGTGCCGGAAGCCCACCAGGCCGGCTCGGGTGTTCCCGGGCTTCACGTGCGCGCCCGGAACACCGGGGTTTCCGAGACCCGGGTGATCGGGGGCAAGTCCGTTTCGGCGGAAGTGACCGTGGTCGAAACCCACACCCTGGACGCGCCTTTCATCTTCGAGAGCCTGAAGAACTATTTCCGCAAGGCCGGGCTCCGGGTGGTGTCCTCGATCCACCCCATCCTCAGCGTGAAGAGGCAGTGGGGAAAGGTGATCTCCGTGGGGGCGGCATCGGAGGAAGGCACGAAGGAGCTGCTCTGCCACTTCCGGATCGAGCGGCTGGAAGACAAGGACCGGTTGCGCGAGATCGAGCTCGAGGTCCAGGCCGTGTTGAAGGCCGTTTTCGTCTCCGTCGCCGACTTCGCCGCCATGCAGCGCGCGGTCGCCGAGGCCGCCGGCCGCATCCGCGACCGCAAGGCGGACAGCGCCCGCCAGGAATCGGCCCGGGCCTTCCTCGACTGGCTCCGCGACGAGAACTACATCCTGCAGGGCGTCGCCCGCTACGCGGTGACGCCGGCCGGCGAGCTGGACCGCAAGAGCGAGGTGTCCCTGGGCGTCCTCACCGATCCCGCCCT
>JAIBCN010000148.1 GCA_019694155.1 Vicinamibacteria bacterium
GCGGAGGCCTCATCGAGCGAGCCATCGAGGACGCGCCGGCACAACTCGAGGGCCTCCCGCATCTGGCCCGCATCCTTGTATCGAAGTTCGGGCGCCTTGGCGAGGGCGCGCCATACGAAGGTCACGATCACCGGGGGAATGCCCTCGCACACCTCGGCAAGCGAAGGGGGCTGCGACTCCGTCACCTTGTAGAGGACGGCGTGCATGGAGTCGGCGTCGAAGGCGCGGCGTCCGGACAGGATCTCGTAGAACATGGCGCCGAGGGCGAAGACGTCGGACGCGGGCCCCGTCTTTTCTCCTCGCACCTGCTCCGGCGACATGTAGTTGGGCGTGCCCATCACCGTGCCCGCGCGCGTGATCTCGGATTCGCCGAGGCGGGCAAGCCCGAAGTCCATCACCTTGATGTGGCCGTTGCTCTGGATGTGGATGTTGGCGGGCTTGAGGTCGCGGTGGATCACCCCCTGGGCGTGGGCGTAGGCGACACCGTCGAGGATCTGCTCCATGACCGGCAGCTTGTCCTCGAGGGCGGCCAGGGCGCCTCGCTTGAGAGTGTGGGACAGGTCCTCGCCGTCGAGGAGTTCCATGGCCATGAAGAAGCGCCCAGCGTCCTCACCGAACTCATGCAGGGTCACCACGTTCGGGTGATTGAGGCGTGCCGCGGACTGGGCCTCGCGAAGGAAACGCTGACCCATCTCGGGGTTGCCGAGAACAGCCGCCGACATGGTCTTGATGGCGACGAAGCGGTCGAGAACGGTGTCGCGGGCCTTGTAGACCTCGCCCATGGCGCCCTGGCCGATCTTGGAAACGACTTCGTATTTCCCTATCCGATCGGCGGGATTCCCGGACCGTGCCGCGCCCTCAACAGCCATATCCCGAAACGATACACCGGCAGCCCCGGACCCAGGCTAGCGCCGGGCGGCTCTCCGAGGGGCCGTTCAGGCGCGAGGAAGAGAACAGAAGGCCTCGGCGCCCGCGGAGAGCCCGGTGACTAGGTGCTCTCGGTCTTCCCGAGGATGCGGTCGGCGTAGTCGATGAACTGACGCACGTACTGGCGCTTCTCGAGGTAGCTGCCGGGGAAGAAACTACGCTTCACTCCGTAGATGAGCGAGTCGCGAACCTCACGGGCCGTGAGGTCGAAGGCCTCGACCGCGCGGCCGATCTCGCGGGAGACCGTGGTGCTCGACACCAGCCGGTTGTCCGTGCAGAACGTGGTGGAAAGCTTGCGCTTGCGCATCTCGGCGAACGGGTGCTTTGACAGGTCGGCGGCCAGCTCGGGGACGGTCTGCTGGTTCGAAGTGAGGCAGACCTCGAGGGTGATCCGCTTGTCGGCCACGAACTGAACGAGAGACTCCACGTAGGCCTTCTTGTTGGGGATGGCCGCCTGGATCTTGTCCTCGCTGAAGAGCCAGGTGCCGTGACCGATGCGGTCGGCGTGCAGGTCGCCGATGGCCTGGAAGATCGACTCCGGGCCGTAGTCCTCTCCGGCGTGCACGGTCTTGCCGAGAAACGCTTCGTGGGCGATCTGGTAGGCGTGCTTGTGGTCGCCCGCGGGGTATCCCTTCTCCTGGCCGGCGAGGTCGATCCCGACCACGAGGCACCCTTCGTCACGAAGCCGGGCCGCCGCCCGCGCCACCTCGACGCTTGCCGTCGAGTAAAGCTCGAAACGGTCGGCCTCGGGCATGGCGGAAAAGAGCCGGCCGAAACCCTGGGACCAGCTGCCTTCGAAGTAGCGCATGGCGCACAGGATCATCCCCGCCACGAACTTCGGCTCGGCGCCGCTCACCACCGAGGGCTGCGCGTTGAACTCCTTCGCCGCGCGGCGCAGGCCGCGGTCGACCGCCTTCACCACCTCCGACATGGTGAGGCCGTCGCGAACCGAGAGCTGCGGCGCGAAGCGGACTTCCACGTAGCGCACGCCCTCCGCCTGGTTGTCGAGGCAGAACTCGTAGGCGATCCGCTCGATGGCCTCGCTGTCGATCATGACCGCCGTCGTGTACAGGAATCCCTCGAGGTACTCGGGCAGGTTCTTGTAGCTGTCCTTGAAGACCAGTTCGCGCAACCCGTCCACCGTGTACGAGGGGAGCTTGACGCTCCGCTCCTTGGCGAGTTCGATCAGGGTGGGGATCCTGAGCGACCCGTCCAGATGGACGTGGAGGTCGGTCTTGGGGAGTCGGTGGATGACTTCCGGGGTGAGTTCGGTCATTCTCTTTTCGCTTTCCTTGCCGCAGCGGCCCTATTGCCGTCTGCCAAGCTCATGGCTCTGGTTTCCTGTCGGCGAAAAGTATAGTGAAACCCCCCATGATTCGCCGCTTCGGTCCCGGTCTGCTGGCGTTCGCTCTCGTCGCGGCCGATCTGATCCGGCCCTCCCTGCAGCCCGGCATCCCCGTGTTCCAGGCCACTTTGGTGCTCCTCACCCTGGCCCTCTTGTGGCGGGACCGGCTGAGCGATCTGCGCGAGGGGGGCGAGCGATGGGCGCTTCTGACCCTGCTCGTCCTCTGCGCGTTCCTCTACCTGCGCCACCCCCGCTCGCTCGATGCGGACGGCATCCACTACTTCACGTACGCGCGCTCGCTGATCGGAGATCGCGACCTCGACCTCGCGAACGACTACGGCCTGCTGGGGCAGGAGATGCACGCGAAGAACGTCCTCCCCATCGGCGCTCCCCTGGTCTGGGGCGTCCTGCTCGTGCCGCTCTACCTGGTCCAGTCTCTCCTGGGCATCATCTTCGGTTTCACCGTCACCGGGGCCGAACCGACGTTCATCGCCGCGGCCTGCCTCGTCTCCATCTCCCTCGGCTGCGCCGGTCTCTTCCTGCTCTATCGCGAGCTTCGCGATTTCGCGAGCCCTTCGGCCGCCCTGCTCGCCGTGCTGCTTGTCTGGTTCGGTTCGCCCCTCCGCTTCTACATGCGCGTCCTTCCGAGTTTCGCCCACGCCATCGAGTTCTTCGCCGGCGTCCTCGTGGTCGTGGCTTCGCGACGCCTGCGCGAGACAGGGTCTTTGCGGTGGGCGGTGAAGGCGGGCCTCGCCTGCGGCCTTGTCTATCTCGTCCGGTCGCAGGACGGGTTGCTCCTGCTCGTCCCCGCCATTTTCGCGTTCGACGCCTGGCTGTCTCATCGAAACCTCGCTCGCATGATCAGGGAAGGGGCGTCCACCCTCGCCGGTTTCGCGAGCCTCGCCTGGATTCAGAGCGCCGTCTGGTGGTCCATGTTCGGAACACCGTTTCTCGTCCCTCACAAGGTTCTTCACGGCGAAGGGTTCGCTGCGCCCGCGGCGCCGAAGCTTCTGGAGATGCTCCTTTCGGACCGTGGAGGCCTCTTCTCCACCTACCCGGTGACCCTGATTGCCATCGCCGCCCTTCCTTTCGCACTGAGGCGGAGCCGCCCCTGGGTGATCTCGGCCGTGCTTGTCCTCCTCCTGCAATGGAGGCTCAACGCGTCCATCTTCGACTGGTATCAGGTGCGGCGTTTCACCGGGACCATTCCCCTGATCGCCCTGGGCCTCGCGATGGTGACGCCTCGCCTGGCGCGCGCCGGGGTTCTCGCCTGCGCCGTGCTCGTCGCACTCGTCCACCAATACGACGTGGCCATCGACTCCCTGCGGCCGCTGCCCGGCGCTCCCGTGCCGATCCAGGCGGCCCTTCGCGAGACCGCGGATTCCATAGCGGCGCCCGTCTACGAGGGCCTCGAGTTCGCGTCGCCCTGGCTGGCCGTGGCCTTCATCGAAGGGTACACGGGGTCGCCGCTGCTCCTGACCGGGCGGTCGGATCTCGACCTTGGAGGGAGCGACTGGTGGATGCGGTTGCCGCGTCCGGCGCGCCGCTTTTCTGACGTGGAGACAGAGGATGGGTCATTGTGCCGCTTCGTGGACGGGCGGGAAGCGCGCCTGTGGCTGCCTTTGCGCGGGCGGGGCGAGCTGCGTCTTTCCTTCGAGATCCGGTCGATCGAGACGGAGACGCCTCAGAGATTCGAAGTCGAGGTGAACGGCACATCGCTGGGCGCGCAGGAGATCGCGCCATCCTGGCAGACCGTGCGCTTCGTGCTGCCGGAGACGGTCTGGCGCGAAGGCACGAACGAGGTGGTTCTGAAGTTTGAACAAGCGCCCCTCTTCTTCCGTCTGCGCGGGTACGGCGCCCGCGCGTATCGGGCGGCCGCCATCCGGAAGATCACCTTTCACCAGGGGGGATGACCCGCGGTCGTTGGTCTGTACGGAACCTCCCTCGGGCGCCGGACGTCTCTACCAGCAGACGCCCGCCCTCATCTAGGAGAAATTTCCCATGCGGCCTGCCTTCGCGATCTTCGCCTCTCTCGTCCTCGCCGGGAACGCCGCCTCGGCGGACGTCACCCGCTCTCTGAAAGCCGAGTTGTCGGCCGACCCGAGCCGCCCCTTCCGGGTCGAAAACCTCGCCGGCCGGATGGTAGTCCGGCAGGGAAGCGGACCCCGGGTGGTGGTCACGGCCACCGTCCACGGTGAAGACCAGAAGACCGCCGCGCTCCTGCGGCTCGAGGAGGTCCGCGACTCGAAGACCGGGCTGCCCACCCTGCGCATGCAGTACCCGCTCGACCAGCACACCTCCTACCGGTACCGCGGCGATGGCGGCGGCGATTCGGACAGCGGCTTCTTCGCGAGCCTCTTCTCGGGCAGGAGCACCGTGACCTACGACGGCACCCGGGTGACGGTGA
>JAIBCN010000133.1 GCA_019694155.1 Vicinamibacteria bacterium
CGCAAGCGGGGCGGCTCGTTTCTTGGAGGCCTGAGCGCGGGAACGAAAGCCCAGGTGGGGCTGGGGCTCATCGGTGTCGCCATAGCCGCCTACGAGCACTACCAGAAGCAGGGACAGACCGGGTCCTCGCCTTCACCCCAGCCGACGTCGCCCCCCTCGCCCTACACTCAGCCCATCCCCGGCGCGGCGGATCGCTCCTCTCCCGCGGCCGCGCAGGCGCCCGCGGCCGCTCAGCATCCGCGCGACGCGATGCTGCTGGTGCAGGCCATGGTCGCGGCCGCCGCCGCCGATGGCGTGATCGACGACGCCGAGAAGGCGCTGATGATGAAGCGCGCGGCCGATGCCGGTTTCGACGCCGAGACGAAGAACTTCCTCGAACAGGAGCTCACCCAGCCCCGATCCCTCGCGGTGATCGTCGGCGCCTCCCGTCCCGAGATCGCCGCCGATGTCTATGCCGCATCCTGCGCCGCCATCACCGCGGATACCGAGTCGGAGCGGGTCTATCTCGAAACACTGGGCGCGCGGCTGGGCCTCTCCGAAGAGTCCCGCGCGGAGATCCGCCGACAGCTGGACCTCGCTTGAACGCCCGCTCTCCGGTCGGTCCGCATCCTCATTCGATGCAGCGAGGGCGCCCATCGAACCGCTGATGGACGCGTCCGAAACCCCGACCGGGTTCCGGGACCGGACGGCCGCCATTCGCCGCGGGCAGCTTCGAGGCCACAGCGCGGTCCTGATCCCCGCTCTGTTCGGGGGCACCATCCTCGGCACCGTCCTCGTCGCGGCCTTGTGGAAGCGAGTCCCGCACACGTCCATCGCGCTCTGGGCAGCCGCCCTGGCCGGCGCCCTCGTGGCCCGGGCCATCGTCGGCTTCTCGTTCCGTCGCGTTTCGCGGCTGGCCGCGGAAGCCGAGCGTCCCGCGTGGCTGTGGCGGATCCGTGCCACCTACTTCGTCCATGGTTCGGTCTGGGGCCTCGCACCGTGGCTCATGTTCCCGAGCGACGACATCCCGCGTCAGATCATCCTCGCCTTCGCGGTCACCACGGTTGCCGTGGGCTCGCTCAGCATCGCCGCCTTCGATCTGATCGGGGCCTCGTCCTTCGCCGTGCCCGCCCTCGCCCCGCTGATCGCCAGGCTGCTGCTCACCGGGGGAGAGGTGAACGCCTTCATCAGCCTGCTCATCGTGCTCTTCCTCGGCTACGTGCGCATGAGCGCTCTGCGCGCCCACGGCAACTCGATGGAGAACGCCCTCCTGCGGGCCGCGGAGGAGGTCCGCACGAAGTCGCTCATCCGCCAGAAGGAGTTCCTGGAGGCGCTGCATCAGACCACCCTCGATCTGCTCGCGCGCCAGGATCTCGACGATCTCCTTCAGGCCGTGATGACGCGGGCCACCGGGCTCCTCGATGCCTCGTGCGGCGAACTGGCCCTGAAGGAGGGCGATGTCCTCCGCGTCCGCGCGTCCGCGCCGGCGCCAACGGTGGCCGGAGACGAGCGGCGCGGGCGGGCGGAGGCGCCTCTCTCGTGGCAGGCCTGCGACACGCTGCAGACGGTGGTGGTCGAGGACTACAGTGCGCGCCCCCACAATCCGCCGAGGGAGGCCGGCCGCTCCCTGCGTGCGGTGGCCGAGTTCCCGATTCTCCTGGGCGATCGTTGCCTCGGCGTCTTGTCCCTGGGCCGGACGGAGCCCACGAAGCCCTTCAGCCGCGAAGAGATCGAGAGAGGGGAGATGCTCGCCCAGCACGCGGCTCTCGTGGTGCACAACGCCGAGATCTACGCGGACGCGGTGCGCGAGGCCGAAGTGCGGACGGTGGCTCTCAAGGAAAGCGAGGAGCGCTTCCGGCGGATCTTCGAGCACTCGCCCATCACCATCGTGGTGGCCTCGGTGCCCGAGGGGCGTTTCATCGCCGCCAACGAGTCGGCGTCCCGCATGTTCGGCTACGACCGCGCCGAAGTCATCGGGCGGACCACCGAGGAACTGAACCTGTGGTTCGATCTCGACGACCGCCGCCGCTACGTGGAGATCCTGCAGCGGGACGGCCGGGTGGACGCGTTCGAGACCACGATGCGAAAGAGGAGTGGCGAGGCCATCAACGTCCTCTTCTCGACCGCTCTGCTCAACTCGGACGGCGCCGCCACCACCTCCCTGGTCACCGTCCTCGACATCACCGCCCGCCGCAAGGCCGAGCAGGCCATCCGGCAGTTCCGGGCCGCCCTCGACCAGTCGACCGACGCCGTCTATCTCATCGAACCCGCCTCCGGGCGGTTCATCGATCTCAACGAGACGGCGCACGCGCGCCTCGGCTACACGCGGGAGGAGCACCTCGCGCTCACCCTCGCCGACCTCGAAGCCGAGCGCCCGGAAACCGGGCGCTCTCGGGATCACCTCGAGACCCTGCGGAAGGAGGGACAGCTGACCTTCGACGGTGTTCATCGACGCAAGGACGGCAGCACCTTCCCGGTCGAGCTGAACGTCCGCTACATCAAGGGACCGCCGCAGGACTACATGATCGCCATCGTCCGCGACATCACCGAGCGCCGACGGACCGAGCAGGCCATGCGGGAGAGCGAGGAGCGCTTCCACGCCGTCTTCGATCACAGCCCGGTCATCGTGGCCCTGATGAGCGTGCCCGAGGGCCGCGTGGTGGAGCTGAACGCGGCGAGCGTCGCTTCCTTCGGCTACTCGCGTGAAGAGGCGATCGGCCGGACCACGGTGGACCTCGGCATCTGGGTGAACCCCTCCGAGCGCGACCTTTACATCGAGAGGCTGCGCACGCATGGCGCCGTGTCCGGGCAGGAGGTCCAGATGCGCCGCAAGGATGGATCGGTGTTTCCCGCCCTCTACTACGGCCGGGTCATTCAGATCGCCGGCCGCGCCTTCAGCCTCAACACCGTGCAGGACATCACCCTGCGGAAGCGCGCGGAGACGAGCCTGTCCCAGTTGAACCTGGAGCTCGAGGACAAGGTGCGCGAGCGGACGGCCGAGCTCGAGCAGGCGCGTCTTCAGGCGGAGCAGGCGAACCAGGCGAAGTCCCAGTTCCTCGCCAACATGAGCCACGAGATCCGGACGCCCCTCAACGGCGTGCTCGGCATGATCGACGTGCTCCGCCAGACGAGCCTCAAGACGCAGCAGGCCCAGATGGCGGACCTGGCCCACGAGTCGGCCACGTCTCTTCTTTCCATCATCGAGGACATCCTCGACTTCTCGAAGATCGAGGCCGGGATGATGGAAGTGGAGCGAGCGCCCATGTCGATCGCATCGGTCGTCGAAAAGGGCTGTGAACTCCTCGACCAGCTTGCCGTCAAGAAGGGCGTCGAACTCACGCTCTTCACCGACCCGAAGCTCCCGGCCCAGGTCATGGGCGACGCCATCCGCATCCGCCAGGTCCTGCACAACATCGTGGGGAATGCGATCAAGTTCTCGAGCGCCCAGGCGCAGCCCCGCAAGGTCAGTGTTCGCGCCCTCCTCGCCGAGGATTCGGAGCAGGAGGTCATCGCCGAGTTCCAGGTGACGGACAACGGCATCGGGATGGATGAGCAGGCGCTGTCACGGCTCTTCAGCTCCTTCACCCAGGCCGACCCCTCGATCACGCGCCGCTTCGGGGGCACCGGACTCGGGCTCAGCATCTCGAGAAACCTGACTCGCCTGATGGGCGGCGACATCCTCGTGCGTAGCCGGCCCGCGGCGGGATCCACCTTCACCGTGCGGCTCCCGTTCCGCAGGGTCGAGAGCCCCGTGGATGGCGAGCCGGACCGGAGCGTCGCGGGCGTCCGCTGCCTCCTGGTCGGAGCCGCGCAGGGCCTTCTCGGCGACCTCGCGGCGTACCTTGGAGCGGGCGGCGCCGCGGTCGAACGCGTTCCGAACCTGCAGGAGGCGAAGCGGTTCGCGCAGGAATGCGCCCCCGGCTCCTGGGTCTGGATCGTGGACGAGGGCGAGGGCCCTGCGCCGCCCGATCAGGTGCGCAAGGCTGCTTCTCCGCGCGACGACGTCGAGACGAACCTGTTGATCCTGGGGCGGGGACGCCGGCGCCGCCCGCGGAAGATGAGCCGGGACCTCGTGGAGCTGGATGCAAACGTGATGCTTCGCCGCACTTTCATGAAGGCGGTATCCATGGCCGCGGGGACATTCATCGAGGACGCGGCCATAGCAGCCCAGGCGCCGCCGCTCCCAAGCTTCGCCCCCGCGAAAGACCCGGTCCTCCGCCGCTCGCAACTCATCCTGGTGGCCGAGGACAACAAGGTCAATCAGGTGGTCATCCAGCAGCAGTTGAAGTCGCTCGGATATCCGGCCGATGTGGTGGCGCACGGGCGTGAGGCCCTCGACCGCTTCGTGGGAGGCGGCTACGCGCTCGTGATCACCGATCTCCAGATGCCGGAGATGGACGGCTACGAACTCACGGCCGCGATCCGCTCCCTCGAGAAGGGCATGGGACGCGAGCCCGTCCCCATCGTCGCCCTGACCGCCAACGCTCTTCGCGATGAAGCCGAGCGCTGCCAGAGCGTCGGGATGAACGACTACCTCACCAAGCCGGCGGGCCTCGCCGACGTGAAAGCGGTCCTCGAGAAGTGGCTTCCCGCGATCGAGGCGGAGAGCGAAGAGGGAGAGGGCGCAGGATCAAGGGCTTGAATCGGCC
>JAIBCN010000062.1 GCA_019694155.1 Vicinamibacteria bacterium
AAGGGCCGCACGCCGATGCCGACGTTGGTAACCTAGCCGTCATGGCCGCCTCTCGCGTCTACCGGATCACTTTCATGAGTCAGGGCCGGATCTACGAGCTCTATGCAAAGAGCGTGGGGTCCGCGGACCTCTTCGGCTTCGTCGAGGTCTCGAACCTGCTCTGGAGCCAGAAGTCCTCCGTGGTGATCGACCCGTCGGAGGACAGCCTCAAGCACGAGTTCGCCGGGGTGAAGAGGTTCTACCTGCCCATGCACTCGGTGATTCGAATCGATGAAGTCGATCGGGAAGGCATCGCAAAGATCGTGGGTTCCAGCGAAAAGGCAGGCTCGATCTCGCCTTTCCCCGTCTTCATCCCGCCGGGCGGCGACAAAAAGCACTAGCGGCATTGGCACTCCCGGCTCTCGCCCAGGGTCGCCTGGAGATGGTGGATGGCACCTTCATGACCCGGGACGGTCTGAGTCTGTCGACATACCGGATTCCCGTCTCCCACGACGGTTCCGGACCGGTCGTGCTCATTCACGGTCTCGGGGACCACTCGAGATCGATGCCCTACCTCCGGCTCGGTTCCTTTCTCGCCGAGCAGGGGTTCGAGGTCTTCGCCTTCGATCGCCGAGGGTCGGGGCGCTCGGCCGGCCCCGCGAACTACGCGGCTTCCTGGGAGGAGCTCCGCGACGACCTCACCCGGTTCGTCGACCTCGTGGAGGACCAGTGCGGACGCCTCCCGACGTTGATAGGCCTTTCGCTTGGCGGCCTCCAGGCGCTGGATTTCGCGCTCGAGGCGCCGGAGAGCCTGCGGGGCTGCGTCGCCATGGCGCCGGCCCTCGATGTCTCCGGGACGTCGCCCGTGCTGCGCCTCATTCTTCCCCTCCTCGCCCGCCTGAGGCCGCGCCTCAGCGTCGACCCGGGTCTCGACGACAGCGCCCTTGTCCGCGACGCCGCGGTCTGTCGCGCCTATCGCGACGATCCGCTCTGGCGTGCGCGAACCACGCCGGCCCTCTCCGTCGCCGCCCTCGAAGCCATCGGCCGCGTCCAGGCCCTCGCCAGCCGGATCCGTTCGCCCCTCCTCGTCCTTCACGGCACGGCCGATAGCGTGGTTCCCATCCAGGGCACGCGGGAGGCCTTTCCCCGTTTCGCGTCGCCGGACAAGACGTTCGTGGAGATGCCCGGCGCCTACCATGCGCTTCCCATCGACTTCGAGGACGACGAGGTGGGCGTGCTGATCGCCCGCTGGCTGAAGGTTCGCGCGACGCCGCGCACGCTTCCGGTCGCTTGACTCGCGCGCGCGGGCAGGAGTAGACAGTCCGGAACGCCTTTTTCCCATGAGCGCTGCCCTGGTTCCCGCCGCCGGCCGAATGATCGAGGATCGCCGCCTCGACGACGAACTCATGGCCGAGGTGGCGAGCGGTTCCGAGACCGCTCTCGAGTCGCTCGTCGCCCGTCACCGGGAGCGGCTGATCCGGATGAGCGCGCGCCTGACCAGCGACCGCGGCCACGCGGAGGACATCGCTCAGGAGACCTTCATCCGCCTCCTCGGCCACGCCCGCGAGTATCAGGGGCGGGGGCAATTCATCTCGTGGCTCTACACCATCGCGCGACGGCTCTCCCTCAATGCGCTCCGCGCGAAGCAGCGCCGGCCGGAAGTGGCGCTCGAGGCGGCGAACGACCGGCCTTCCTACGTCACGCCCGAGAAGGCGCTCGAGCTCAAGGAGGTGCGCCGCGCTCTCGCCTCGCTTCCCGAGCGCCAGCGGAAGGCGCTCTGGCTGAAGGCCGCCGAGGGACGTTCGTACCGGGAAATCGCGAAGATCCTCGAATGCACCGAGCAGGACGTCGCGAATGCCATCTTCCGCGGCCGGGAAACCCTGTCTCGATTCCTGCAGGGCTGAAAGATTTCCGCCCGGCCGGTGTTTCTTCCAGAGAACGCATGGAATCCCTCTGTTCGATCGATGGCGAAACCCTGTCCCGATTCAGGGACGGGGAGCTTTCGCCCGCGGTCCACCGCAGGGTCGAAGCCCACGTTCCCGAATGCGGGTTCTGCGCGGCCCGCCTCGAGCGATACGGCCTGGCCGATTCGGTCCTTTCGAGAGCCGCCATCGCTTCCGCCTCGAGCGCCCGCGGCCGCCGGGTCGCGGCCTCTTTGTCCGTGGCCGCCGCCCTCGTCGCCAGCGTGGCCACGAACGCCCTGCTCACCGCGAAGCCGCGCCCGGTCCCGCCGCCGGCCCTGAGACTGTCCGCACCGCCCTCCGAGACCCTCTCGTCCTTCTACGAGAAAGTGGCTCCGTCCCCGGCCCACCCCTGAGATTCCAGGACCGATGGGGCAGGCATCCTCTTGACCATGCGATTCAAATCCACCCTCGTCACCGTGCTGCTCGCTGTGCTGGTTTCGTCCGCCGTCACATATGGCGTGCACGCCTGGCGCAACCCGGTGGAGGCCAGCTCGGACGACCCCTTCGCCGTCCTCGACCTTTCCGCCGATCAGAAGGAGAAGATCCATCAGATCGCCATGGCGCACCACCCGAGCCTGCTCGCCCGCCAGGCCGCGGTCGATGCCAAGCGCCAGGAACTCGCCGCGCTGCTCGCCGCCCCGGACGTCCTCGATGAGGCCGCGGTCGAAAGATCGCTCCAGGAAGTGGCCCGCCTCGAGTCCGAACTCGACCAGGAAGTAGCGCGGAATCTCATCGAGCTGCGGCCGCTGCTGACCGAAGAACAGCAGCGGACACTCTTCCAGCACATCGAACTTCGACATCCCAGAAACCCCCGCCCTAACGGAGGCCGACCTTGACCCTTCTCCCGCGCCTTGCCCTTGGCGCCGCCGCGCTCACCTTTCTCATCACCATTCCCGCGTCTTCCATGCCGCGGCTCATGGATCTGTACAACGCGCATCCGCGCGCGCTCGCGGCCAATCGCGACAAGTGCGTGATGTGCCACACGAACGCCAACGGATCGGGAAGGCTCACGACCTTCGGCGAGAAGTACGAGCACGCGGGCCTCGAGTTCACCGAGAGCCTGATCAGGGAATACCCGAACCTCTTCGCCGCCGCGGGTGCGTCGACCGCCGCCGCCGGGGGCGCCCAGGCCCCGGTGAATCCCGGTCCGCCCTCGGAAACAAAGGCCCCCGCCGAAGCCGCGCCGGCCTGGAGCGTCGCCGCCTACTACCGGGCCGAGTGCACGAAGTGTCACGGCAAGCTCGGCGACGGAGACCCGCTGCAAGGCGTGCCCGCGTGGGCGACCAAGCAGTGGCTCGCCACCCGCTCGACCCAGAAGGCCGAGCTCATCAACATCATTCTGAACGGCAAGGAAAAGATGATCGGCCATGCCGGCAAGATCACTCCGGCCCAGGCCGAAGAGCTGTACCTGATGATCGTCGAGATCGCCAAGAAGAATTCCTAAGGAGACACCCATGCGTTCGACCCTCTTATCTCTCGTCCTCGCCGGCGCGGCGGCTTCGGTCTCCGCGCAGGGCATCAACCTCCAGGAGTACTACCCGACCGGCGAGGGAGACTCGTGGACCTACCAGTTCCACAACTACCAGCCGGATGGGCAGGTCAACTACACCACGAAGACCTTCACCATCAAGGGCGAGGTCGACATGCCGGACGGCACCAAGGCCAAGAAGCTCATCGACCAGAAAGGCTGGTACTACATCTTCCGCATCGAGGCGGACAAGTACCTCCACTACGGCGAGGAGGAGGACAAGGGCCTCGTCACCAACGATCCCCCCTTCGAGTTCTACAACGCGCGGAACGCGTTCGGGAAGGTGTACCAGAACGCTCACAAGATCTCGGACGGCAGCGTCCGCGGCAGCGAGGTGGTCCTCGATGGCTACGAGTCCATCGCGACCCCCGCGGGCGAGTTCAAGGACTGCCTGAAGGCGACGTTCAAGTACATCAATCCGGGCGGATCGACCTTCACCTCCATCACGTGGCTGGCCAAGGGCATCGGGCCGGTGAAGAAGGAGTTCATGATCTACTCGCCGAAGGCCGGCCAGACCCTCCGGTTCGACCGCGAGCTCATCACCGCGAAGGTGGGAGGCAAGCAGATCGGCGGGGCGATGACCGTCGACATCGGCGCCTATTTCCCGTTCTTCCAGGCCGATGAGTGGACCTACGAGTGGTCCTACATCATGCAGGACGGCACCAAGCGGACCGAGGATCGCACCCGGTCGTTCGCGGGGACCGACTTCGCCGGCCGCACAGCCGCCTACAAGCTGATCGACAACAAGGGCAGCTACCAGCTGTACACCTACGATCCCAACAACGGCATCCAGATGCATTCGAGCTTCGAGAACCGTCCCGGCGGCCAGATCCTCTCCTACCAGCCCGCGGTCTCCATCGTTCGCGCCAACCAGGTCTTCGGCAAGGACTACAAGTGGAGCGAGCCCATGTCCGAGCAGCCCGAGGGCGTGACCGAGCGGACCAAGCGCCTGCAGACCTGGACCTCCCGCATCGACGGCCTCGAAACCCTCGAGACCCCGATGGGGACCTTCGAGGTCCTGAAGACAACGCTCACCTGGGAGACCACCAAGTCGCTCTCCAGCCAGAACTACTACTTCGCCAAGGGCGTGGGCATCGTCGGCATGGACTACTTCCACACCGA
>JAIBCN010000236.1 GCA_019694155.1 Vicinamibacteria bacterium
ACCAGGAGAGCCGTCGTCCGCTCCGTGCCGATCTGGAGCTCTCTGAGGGCGCCCAGGCCGTGGTCCTTCGCCATCCCCACCACCGTCCGCAGAACCGTGGTGTACTCGGTGGCCAGGCTCTGGGCGTCCTGGTCCGTCCTCACGGACTTCCGGGCCACCTCGATGCCTTCGGTGTCGGTGAGGGTCACGAAGCGAATCTCGGGAACCCGGGTGACGACCTGCTCGAGCGCGACGTCGAAAACACTCATGGCCTTCTGGCTCCTTGTTGGACCTTAGGGCGGACGCTCCCCCCGATCATTCTAGAGAGCCCCCCGCTCGGTGGCCTTCTGGTGCATCGCCTCGCGTTCCGCCGCGCTCGCGAACGCCTTCAGGGAAAGAATGGTCCGCTCGCGGATCTCCGCCTGGGTGCGAGGCGCTCGCACGGGTGGGGGCTCCTCTTCGAGAGGCGGCGCGGGAAGGGTGACAGCGGAAACGGCCTGGGCCAGATCGCTCGAGACAGCTTCGAACTTCGACCGCGCCTGCGCGTTCTCGGGCTCCTCCTTGAGAACCTGCAACAGGACCGCGCTCGCTTCGGCCTTCAGCCCCTGCTGGAGGTAGAGGTCCGCGAGGGTCAGGCTGGTCAGGGGGAGGGTCTTGGCGCCGTCGTCCGTGTCATCTGCCGGTATTTCGACGGCGGGCAGCTCGGGCGCCCCGGCGACCAGGGGTTCCGCCGCTGGTACTTCAAGCGGGGGCGCTGCCGGAACCGGGGCGGCCTCGGTCTGTTCAGCGGGCGGGGCGAAGGCGATCGTCTCGGCCTCCGCGGCCGCAGTCTCCTCGAAGTGCTTCTGGAGATCAGCGGCATTGAGCGTGCCCGGGCTGAAGGTGCCCGAGGCGAGGTCACGGTCGAGCGCCACGCTGGCGGCGGCCGGGGGAGCGGTTGGGGCAGCAAGGAATGGGACGGTAGGCGCCTCTACCGCGGGCTCGGGAACCGCGGGCGGGAGAGCGACCTCCGGGAGCACCGGGGGCGCGGCCTCGAAAACAGCGGCTGGAGGGGGCGTCGGCGGCGCGGGGGGCGGGGCCGGGGCAAGCCGGGCCTTCAATTCCGCGATCCGCTCGAGAACCGCCTTGTCCCCAGGCGAGATTCGCAGGGTCTTCTCGAACTGCTGAAGAGCTGCGTCGACTTCGCCCAGTTCGGACAGAGACTCGCCCAGGAGGCGGCTCGCCATGATGTTGTCCGGTGAGGCCTTGACGATCGACTCGAGCTCGGGACGGGCCTCGGCGGGCCGCCCGGAGTCGAGAAGGGCGCGGGCGAGGGTCAGCCGCGCTGAGGGGTAGTTCGGGTTCTTCTCGAGCCCCTTGCGCGCCACCGAGATCGCTTCGTCGTGCTTCCCTTCCTTGCGAAGCTCCTCGGCAAGCTGCGCGAACAGCCTGGAGCCGGGGTCCTTTTCCAGCTTCCGGCGAAGCTCTCCGGTGCGTGCGTTGTCGTCCATGGCTAAAAGAGTGGCTCCGGCCGGAGTCCCCCGTCAAAAGGCGAAGGCCCGGCGCTGTAGGAAGCCTACAACAGCCGGGCCCTCTTTGGGGGGGATCAGGACGGACTAGGGAACGATCTTGATGGGCTTGGAGCAGCTCGTCTGGGCGCCGACGTTGTCGGTAACGATGTGGGTTACCGTGTAGTTGCCCGCGAGCGGGTAGCCCTTCTGAATGTCGATGTGCCCCTCGGCCCCGGTGGCCGACGTGCCGTCGCCGAAGTACCACTCATAGCGGACGATGTAGCCATCCGTGTCGTTCGAGGTCGAGAAGAAGCGCAACACTGTGCCCTCCGTGGCGACCGGGTTGTTCGGCGCGTAGCTGAAGTCGCACACTGGGCTGGCGTTTCCCGGCGATTCGGGGAAGCGCCGCGGCTCTGCCGACAGCAATTCGAGAGTGACCGTCCAGAAAGGCACTCCCTGAGCGTCCGATCCTACCGGCCGCGCGCCAATGAGAATACGAGCGTTCGCGGTGAAGTCGCGGCGTTCCGGCGTCGTGTAGATCACCTGCGCGATGCCGTTGGCATTCGTCGGGATCGTGGTCGAGCCGAAAACGCGGGCGCCTGAGGCACTGGTCAGCTGTCCGATCTCGGCAGCTCGCCCGGCCTCGTCCATGATCGAGAAGATGATTCCCCGGCCGGACACCCTGTTGCCGTTCTGATCCTGCAGGACGGCCTGGATGGCAGCGGTCTGGATCCCGTCCGCCACGAGCGCGTCGGGCAGCACCAGCATCCTCAGCGAGATTCCGAGTTCCGAAGGCCCGGTGAGGCTTTCGGGCACTTTCACCTTGTCGAGTCCGCAGCCCTGCAGCGTGAGGCCGCAGGCCAGGGTCAGCGCCGCCATTTTTCTAGTCATTGTGCTGCTCCGCATGGAAATTCTCCTTGGCTTCTGATTCCTGTCGAGCGGCGACGGGCCGATCAATTGTCCGCCCAGTTGGCGAAGTCAATCTGGAGCGAGCCGGTCGCGGTGACCGTCTGCCCGGAGATCGTCCGGCCGTGAAGAGTGATGTCGGCGAACATGGTGACGACGATGCCGCCACCGGAACCGCTCTGCAGGTTGCGAAGCGGCGGCTCGAGTTTGGCCTGGACGCGGACTACCTCCAGGCTCAGCGGGTCGGTGCCGCTCGACTTGACGTCGTAGGCCGCCGTCAGATTGCCGCTGATCGAGAAGGGCACGTCCTGCCCCTCGACCCCTCGACCGTCGGAGCGGCGGTACTTGATCTCGTACCGTTCGAGGACGACCGCGCTGGGGATCTGAGGCACCGTGTCGATATTCGGGTTCTTGAAGCGCACCGCGATCGCCAGTTCGGCGTTGTCGTTGAAGACGCCCCCATTCTTGAGGACGTCCGACTTCAGCGGAGCGCCTCCATTGATGGCGGCGATGATCAGCAGCACCGTGGAGTTGTTGTTGGTGCTGTAGCCTGCCGAACACCCGGAGAGGCCCATTGCCCCGAGGAGCAGGCCGGCCCTGACGACTGTGGATCGAATCATTGAGCGGAACATGTCTTGTATTTCCCCTTCCTAGCGCACAATCCTGGGCGTGATGAAGATCAGGAGTTCGGTCGTCTGATTTCTCGTGGTGTTGTTCTTGAACAGCAGCCCGAGAACGGGGATCTGCGACAAGAACGGCGTGTTCTGCTTCGCCAGCGATTCCTGGCCCTGGTAGATGCCACCGATGACCGTGGTGGAGCCGTCCTTCACCAGCACCGAGGTCTGCGCCGACTGCGTATTGATCGGTGGGACTGCGGCGGCGCCGGTGCCGACGATGTTGCCGAAGTCGGGCGAGGAGTTGTCGACGACGACCTGCATGAGCACGGTGCCCGCGTCGGTGATGGTGGGCGTCACCTTGAGGGAGAGCCCGGCATCCTTGAAGGCCACCGTAACGGTGCCGTTCGAGACCGTCTGGTAGGGAATCTGGACACCCTGCTTGATCTCCGCCGCCACCTTGTTCTGTGTGGTGATGCGAGGCGTGGAGATGATCCGTGCCTTGCCCGAGTTCTCTGCCGCCGTGAGGGCCGCATCCAGATTGAAGCTGCCCAGGATGTTGCCCATCGAGATGCCGATGCCGGTGTTCTGCTGCGACGCGGGCAGGTTCACCATGTAGCCGCGGGGACCGGTGCCAATACCGGCGGCCGGCGAGAGGCCGCCCTGGTCGGCGGCGATGCCACCCGTGCTGCCGATGCCCTGACCATTCACGATGATGGAGTTCGGGAAGGCGAGATTGGTGGTGTTGCCGTACTGGGTCACCTGCTGGTTGAGGAAGCCCCACTGCACGCCGAGGGCGCGGGCAAACTGACGGCTGCTCACTACGATGCGCGCTTCGATCTCCACCTGTGCGCTCGGACGATCAAGCTCCTGCACCAGACGCTTGGCCGCCGCCACGCGATCGGGGAGATCGGTGACGATGAAGACGTTCCCGGAGCCGAGGGAGATGAAGGTCCCCTTGTCCGACAGAACCGTCTTCTCGACCACCGACTTCACCTGGTCGGTATCAAGGTAGGAGAGCCGTCCCTGCCACGAGGTCTGCTCGCCGGAGAGTTCCTTCTCCTTCTTCAGGTTTCGCGCTTCCTGCTCTTCCTTCTGGAGGTCCGCAATGCGGGCGATGCGCACCACGTTGCCGTCGACCGTATAGCCAAGCCCCTGCGTCTTCAAAATGAGATCGAGCGCCTGATCCCAGGGCACTTCCTTCACCGAGAGGCTGACCTTCCCCGTGATGCCGGGGTTCACGATGATGTTGAGACCGGAGATTTCGGACATAAGCCTGAAGAGGTCGATGAGATCCCCGTCCTTGAAGTCGAGGCTGATCGGATGTCCGGTGAACTTCGTCGGTTCCGCACCGTCCGCCATTCCAGTCGCCTTTGCGGGAGCGATCGGCTCAGCGGTGACCATGGGCTTCATTGCCGCGGGACTGGTGGTGGTCGTAGTCGCCATGGCCGGAGTGGTCGGACCCTGGGCCGCGGCCGGGGCCTCGAGAGGCACGGGCTCGCGCTGAATCACCGTGGTCGGCTCGGGTTCGACCGGGCGGGCGGGCGCTCCGAGGAGCGCAGGCGCGGCGGGAGCCCCCTGTCCGAAGACGAT
>JAIBCN010000018.1 GCA_019694155.1 Vicinamibacteria bacterium
AAACAGGAAGGCGACGAGATGGGCCACGGCAAAGGAGGCAGCAACCAGGAGGCGTGCGGGGTGCGTTCGAGCGCTTCCGCTACCAGGGCCGGTCACCGGCATCAGCGTCCCGTGCCCGTCGAACACCAGGTTGAACGGCGAAGCGAGCTAAAGAAGATTGCCCGCGAAGCGGGCACACCTTCTCGCTTCGTCCGTTCCAACCTCTTGTTGTGCTGCCGCTGATTGGGCCCAACGCCCCGGAGCCTAGTGATCTTCTTTATGGGCACCCCGGCGGAGCCTTGCCGCTCCCGGGCCGATACGGGGCAACCACGATGATGCCTCCGTAGCTGCTGTGCTGGCGAACTAGGTCCAACCACTACTTTCTTCGTCGACCACCTCGACGAAAGTGATTCCTCAGACGTCTTAGCTGTCAAAAAAGTCGAGACTTCTTGGTCGGCACAACACTCGGATAACCTGCAAGGGCCCCAGTCCGTTTGCGCGGACCTTGTCAGGTTCATCCGATTGTTAGGCCGCCGGTGGGCGATGCCAGACACCGAGGCTCCTCACAAAGCCGTCGAGGTCCGACACTGGAGACCAAGCCGGGGCGACAACCAGCGAGTATTCCGGCATAGGCACTTCGTCTCCAGGAGCGAGACGCGTGTGCATCTGCGGATTGCGGACCAGGAGCGAACTCGCATCGGGCCAGAACGCAGCAAGCAGATGCAGCTGCTCGAACTGAAGCCCAACCTTGTAGGCGTCGCCACGCGGTTGCGGCTCGCCGAGTTGCGGCCACTGATCGATGCGGAAAAAGCTACTTGGCTTCACAAAGGCGGACTGCATCGCGAAGACGCCTACCCCCGAGGCTAGGCCGCCGCCATCGCCATTCAACTCCGCCAGGTGGTCGCGCGGCACTGGAGGTGCGAAGGGGCCAGCCCAGGTATGGAGGTAGGCGGTCTTGGCGGCCCACTTGGCGATGACGTTAGCTTCTGGCTGTGAGAGCGACCCGAGGAGTCGCTGCCCTGTCATCAGCGGGATGAGGATGGGCTTAGCGGCCTCCTCCAGCCGCCTCATCCACCCTCCGTTGCACGGTTCGCAGACCCGACCCTCCACGAACGCGAATGTGGAGTGGACGCGGGGCTTCCCGACAAAGTCGCGGGCTTGGGAGTCGAATGTGCCCAAGAACAACTGATCATCCGGAGGCAGGCCCAAATGCTTCAGAAGCCATTGAGGAATCACGTGCTCGTCGCTGAGGGAAGCCGTGTCCCTGGATCCGCAGAATAGGCAAGCACGAGGCATATGTGGATTCTAGGGCCGTCTCTTGCGCCACAGCGTAGGTCGGGCTAACACTTAGTATCCCGAACTAGATAATCGGATAACGCGAGCGGGGATTTGCGATCGGCTGTCGACGCCCTCTGATTCAAGTTCATCCTCCCCAGGCAATTACACGCCTCTCTGCCGCTCCGGGTCAAGCGGCCGTGCTTTGCTCGCAGTGTATTTCGATAAGGACGCGCCGGTTCCGGGAGTTGCCGCGATCTTCGGCGGGAGCTGCGCGGGCACGAGATTGCTTCGGGCCGGTCCAAACGGACGGGCCCTCGCAATGACGACTTGGGGAGGCGGAGGTCTGGGTGGACCCCGCTGGTGCCTGCCCGACGGGTCGGGCAGGGGTGGCTAGACGATCGACGGCTCCTCTGGCGTCCCCGTCCACTTCGTGAAGTTCTCGGCGCCCGTCTCCGTGATGAAGATGCAATCCTCGTGACGGATGCCGATCTCGCCGTAGATGTAGATCCCCGGTTCGTCGGAGAAGCACATGCCGGGGCGGAGCTTGGTGGTGTTGCCGCGGACGAAGTAGGTCCATTCGTGGCCGTCCATGCCGATGCCGTGGCCTACGCGGTGGCCGAACATTTCGTAGTCTTTGCCGAAGCCGGCGTCGGTGACGACTTTGCGGGCGGCGGCGTCGATGGCCTGGCATTCGACGCCTGGCTTGGCGGCGCGGAAGGCGGCGTCCTGGGCTTTGCGGACGGTGTCCCAGATGAGGCGCTGGCGGTCGGTGGGCTTGGCGCCGAAGATGCCGGTGCGGGTGATGTCCGCGGCGTAGCCGTGGAGGCGTCCGCCTCCGTCGAGGAGGACGGCGTCGCCGGCCTTGAGGGGTTGGGGGTTGGTGGTGCCGTGGGGGTAGGCCGCGTCCTTGCCGAAGAGGACGAGCGAGCCTCCGGGCATGCCGAGCTTGCGGAAGGCGGCTTCGGAGAGGTCGCCCACCTGGTCCTGGGTCATGCCTTCCTTGAGGGAGGCGAAGACGGCGCGATGCGCGGCCACCGTGATCTCGTTGGCGCGACGCATGAGGGCGAGCTCGTGCGCGTCCTTGATCACGCGGCATCCCGCGGTGACGGGAGTGCCGTTCACGATCTGGGTGGCGGGGGCGGCCTTCGCGATCGCGTCCGCGAAGGTGAAGGGCATCATTTCCTCGATGCCGATCTTGCCGGTGGTGACGCCGCGGTCCTTCAGGATGGTGGCGACGAGGGCGGAGGGGGACTCATGCTCTTCCCAGGCGCGCACGTCCTTGCCGATCTTCACCTGCTCGAGCGCGCGGGCCTTCTCGAAAGCGGGAGTAACCCAGGCCGGGTCGCCGGTCTGCGTGATGATGCAGCCGAAGAAGCGCTCGGAGATGCCCCAGCGCGCGCCCGTGAAGTAGTCGAGCGAGGTGCCAGAGGCCATGATCAGCGCCTGCATCCCGTTCTCGGCGAGGAGGGCCTGGGCTTTGGCGATGCGGACCTTCCGCTCGTCCATGGTGATGGGGGTTGTGCCCGCGGTCATGGGCTTCAGTTCCGCGATCGGCGTCGGAAGCGCCGCATCGGCGGCCTCGGCCCGCGCGGATGACGCGCCGCCCGCGAGGGCCGCGCCCAGGGCCGCGGTCCCGGAGTTCCTGAAGAAGTCGCGGCGGTTGTGGGAACGGTAGCTCATGGTGTCTCCTTTGGGCGAGGGTGGGGCCGCGGCGCCGCTATTGCGCGAAGAACGCGGACATGAAGCGGTAGAAGTTCCAGGTGTCGACCTTCGACGAGATCTCGAACGTCGAGTGCATGGAGAGAAGAGGCACTCCCATGTCGATCACCTCCATGTCCCAGTCCGAGAAGAACTGGCCGATGGTGCCGCCGCCGCCCACGCCGACCTTGGGCGTCTGGGTCTGCCAGGGGATGGAGGATCGATCGAGAACCCCGCGGATCCGGGCGATGAATTCCGAGTTCCCGTCGAAGCCGCGGCCATAGCGCTTGATCGCGGGGCCGAAGCCCATCTTCGCGGCGTTCGTGGCTTCGCTGGTCGAGCCGAAGAGGGGATTGATGCCGTCGTTGGTGTCCGCGGAGATCACTTCGGAGGCACGGAGGGCGAGGCGCAGGTCGAGGTCCGAGTAGTCCTTCCCCTTCTGCGCCGCGATCAGCCGGCCCACGCTGTTGTTGAAGAACTCCGAGCGCGCACCGGTGTTGTTCACCGAGCCCGCTTCCTCGTGATTGGTGAGGTACGCGACCACCGTCTTCTTCGGCGTGCCCTTCAGGTCGAGAGCCGCGCGCGCCGCGCAGTAGGAGGAGAGGCGATCGTCCTGACCGTAGCCGCCGGTGAGCCCGCGGTCGATTCCCACGTCGGCGGGCATGCGAGCGGGGACGAGGTGCAGTTCGCCCGACACGAAGTCCTCCTCCTTGATTCCGTAGCGCGCGGTCATCTCCTTCATGACCGTGGCCACGAGAGATCCGTCGGTGGGGATGCTCGCCGCTACCGGGTCGAGCTCCTCCGATTCGAGGACGTTCTGGTAGGTGCGCGACCGCAGGGGTGTGTCGGAGTGGGGCGCGTTGTCGGGAATCACGAAGACGGGGTCGGAGTCGTCAAGGCCGATGGAGACGTCGATGGTCTTCCCGTCCGTGGTGTCAATGCGGCCCACGAGGGCCATAGGCTCGTTCGCGTACTGGTAATGCTTGATCCCGCCGTACTCCACGGTGTTGAACATCGCGACGGCGCCCGCGACATAGATGGGGCGCGCCTTGAGGTCGAGATGAGACGAGTCGTGGTGGGTCGCCACCACGCGCAGGCCCGAGGCCATGGGCTCGGAGCCCACCACCACGAGCATGAGGCCGCGGTCGCGGCTGTTGACGAGAAGCTTCGCCCCGGGCTTGACCTGCGCGGCCGACGTGAACTCGACGAAGCCCGCGGCCTTGGCCTGGCGCGTCATCTCGCGGGTCGAGAAGTACGCGCTGCGCGCGGTCTTGAGGAATGCCTTGTAGCCGTCGTTGAACGTGAAGATCTCCTTGCGCTGCTCTGCGGTCGCGAGTTCCCATCCGCTCTTCTTGCCCTCCCAGACCGTCTTCAGCGGAGAAGCGGGGGCCGGAGGTTTCACCTCCTGGGCGCGCGCGGGAAGGCCGGTCGCAAAAACGGCAAGGAAGGAGAGGGACAGGATCGATCGCATGAGGGCTCCGGAGAGAGGGGAGATGAAGGGGTGGGACTCAAGTCTAGGGGCGTTTGCGGGCGAGAACGTACGAAGTCCTCGCCTTGTCGAAGCCGGCGATGACGAGGCCCGAGGCGAAGGCGGCCGTAAGTTCGCGCTCGACGCGCGCCTGTTCCGCGCGCGCCCGTTCCGGGTCCCGCCGCACGACCTCGTTCCATGCGGACGGTATCGACACCGTCGCCTCGGCTTCGATCGGCCCCGGCTTCTCGCCGCGCGACAGGGCCGCCACACGGAGCGAGTCGAGGTCCCAGGACGCGAGCAGCCGGTCGGTGGGGAGGCCGTGGTGCAGGTCCGACGACGTGACGCCATAGAAGTTGCTCAGGTACTCGCCCGCGGAGGCGCCCAGAAGCTCGAGGTTGAGGTGGGCGTTTCCGGCCTGCATCGGGTCGAAGGTCCAGGTGATCCGTCGGACGCCCTTCTTCAGGGCGTCCGCCCGCTGCGCCCACTTGAGCGCCTGGCCCACCTTCCCCCCGCGAAAGGCCGGCCGCACAGCCAGCATGTCCGAGTGCCAGAAGGCCTCGCCGTGCTCGAGAGCGGGGAAGGCGTAGGCGAAACCGGCGAGCGTTCCGTCCCCGGCCTCCGCGACGAGCACCGACCCGCCCGCGTGCTGGCTCGCCCGCAGCTGGATGCGGCCCGCGATGTCGATGTCCTCGACATTCCAGACCTCGCGCTGGATCCGCGTGACTTCGTCGAGGTCCTGGTGGGAGATGGCTTCGCGGATGCGCATGATAGGGAAGGAAAAGAGCGGCCCCAGACTCTAGCCGGATCGCGGCATCTGGCAAGATGGGCGGCTGATGAAAAGGCTGGGACGGTTGTGGAGGGGCGACGCGGGGGGCAGGGAGGTTCTGACCCTTGGGTTCCCGCTCATCCTCTCGATGATGTCGGTGACCATCCAGCACTTCGTGAACCGCATCTTTCTCACCTGGTGGTCGGCGGAGGCGGTGGCCGGCGTCACCACCGGAGGGTTCGCGATCTACGTTCTCACCGGCCTCTTCAACGGCACCGCGGAATACGCCACGCCCTTCGTCTCGCAATACGTGGGGGCGAAGAGGGAGGACCGCATCGGCGCGGTGGTCTACCAGGCTGCCTACTTCGCGGTTCTCGCGGGAGTCTGCGGCTGGCTCCTCTCCTATTTCGTCACGCCCCTCTTCGATGCCGTGGGCCATGCGCCCTCCATGCGGGTGCACGAGATCTCCTACGCGCGCATCATGCTGCGCGGGACCTTTCCCGTGGTCCTGATGGTCGCTTTCTCCACCTACTTCGCGGGCCGCGGCCGCACCCGCGTCGTTCTTGGCGTCACCATTCTCGGCACCGTCGTGAACGTGCTTCTCGACTGGGTCCTGATCTTCGGCAAGTTCGGCTTCCCGGCTCTGGGGACGGTGGGGGCGGCGTATTCCACGGTCCTGAGCCAGTCCCTGGGCGCTCTTACCTACCTCTTCCTGATCCTGAGGGCGCCCGAGCGCATGGCCCACGGCTTTCAGGATTTTCGTTTCCAGCCGCGGATCTTCGCGCGCCTGCTCAAGCTTGGCGTGCCCTCGGGCCTCCAGCCGTCGCTCGAGATCCTCGCCTTCACCTTGTTCATGTTCGTGATCGGGAACATCGGCGTGGCTCCGCTCGCCGCCACCTCGATCGCGTTCAATCTCAACACCATCGTGTTTCTGCCGGCCGTGGGGCTGAGCTACGGCGTCTCCACCCTGGTCGCCCGTTACCTGGGTATGCAGCGACCCGCTCTCGCCGATCGCGCGATCAAGTCGGGCCTCGTCATTTCGCAGATGTACATGGTCGTCTGCAGCGCCGCCTACGTCCTGCTGCCCGCCTTCCTTCTCGCCCCCTATGCGATCGGGGCCGACCCCAGGACCTTCACGGAAGTGAGCCGGATCGCCACCGTGCTGCTGCGGTTCGTGGCCTTCTATTCGATCTTCGACATGGTCAACCTCGTCTGTGCCGGAGGGCTCAAGGGAGCGGGGGACACCCGGTTCCCCATGACCGCGACCGTCGTGACCTCCTGGGTGGTGATGCTCGTTCCGACATGGTGGTTCTGCGTCCGGGGCGGGCAGGGGGTCTACGTGGCCTGGGCCTTCGCCACCCTGTACGTGGTCGTCCTCGGCGTGGTCATGTTCGTCCGCTATCGTAGAGGCGCGTGGCAAAGTCTCCGGGTCATCGAATCAGATCTGCTGCCCCCGCTCGATCTTGTCGAGTGACGGAGCGGTTCGCGGGGAGGGCCGTGTGAGCGTGTTCCTTCGCTGGCTGCCCCGGGCCCTGATGGTCCTTACGGGGCTCGTCCTCCTCGCCCTGTGCTTCAGAAGCGATCCCGCCCGGCTGACTGAGGGCAGGTTCTTCTCGGATGGCGCCACCTACTACTCGATGACCTGGAGCCTGGTCGGTGACATGGACCTCGAGTACACCGCCACGGATCTCGCGCGGATCAAGCGGGAGTACCCGGACGGACCGACCGGCATCTTCCTGAAGCGGGCGTCGGGGGGCTTCGAGCTCGACGGCTCGGCGCCCTGGATCAGGCGTGTGCCCTCGGAGGACAAGAGGCTCTATTTCGGCAAGGCCATGACCTACCCGGTCGCCGCCGCGCCCTTCGTGGCCGCCTTCGGAACCCGCGGCTTTCTCGTCTTCAATGCCCTGTGCCTCCTCACGGCCTGGGTGTGCGTGTTCCTGGAAGTGCGGCCACGCGCGAGCGAGATGATGGCGATGTTCGCATCGACCGCCCTCGTCTTCGCCACCATCGCGCCGGTGTACGTCGTCTGGATCCAGCCCGAGCTCATGAACCTCGCCCTGGTGGCGCTCGCCCTTCTGGCCTGGCGGGGGAACCGCCCGATCCTGTCCGCGGTGCTCTTCGGCATCGCCGGCTACACCAAACCCACCCACCTGCTCATGGCCGCGCCTCTCGGACTATCTCCTCTCTTTGAGACCGGCCTGCCCGTAGCGAAGCGCGCCCTCGAGACGGTGCGCCGGGGCGTCGTGATGATCGGCTGCGCGGTGCTTCTTTTCGGCCTGAACAGCGTGGTCACCGGCGAGTGGAACTACCAGGGCGGCGAGCGGAAGACCTTCAATTCCGAGTTCCCGTTCCAGCGCGCGGAGCTGAAAGACGTGACCTTCGGAAACAGCGGCGAGTGGATGACCACCATGAAGCTCGGACCGCTCGAGGAAGGCGAAGCGGAAACGCGCGGCTCGGGCATCGCGCAGTCGACGGCCGAATTGAACAGCATGTTCCTGGCGAACCTCGCGGACTTCTGGGTGGGCCGCTACGGGGGCATGCTCGCGTACTATGCGCCCGCGCTGCTCGCCCTCGTGTTCTTCCTGCTCCTGGGCCCGCGGGAGAAAGAGGGATGGTTCGCGATCGCCGGCCTGTTCCTCTTCTACATCGTGAGCATCCGGATCATCCCCGGGCCCTCAAACTGGTACGGGGGAGGCGGCACACTGGGCAACCGCTACTTCACCGCGGTACTTCCCCTCGCCATGCTGTTCCTTCCCAAGGGTCGGGAGTTCCTGGTGACCGTGCTCGGTGTCGCGGTGAGCGCCCTGTTCCTGCTTCCCGCCTGGCTTCAGCCGGTGGACCTGTCGCTTCGCCCCGCGAGGCTCGCGAGTCCGGCGGGCGGACCGCTCACCTACCTCCCGGCAGAGCGGGCGATGCTGAACGACCTTTCGTTCTGCACGGATGCCTGGCGGAAGAAGCAGCCCTATGACGACGTCGAGGGCGACCCGCCGATCCACCGCCCGGGCTCTCGCCACGGATACTGGCTGTACTTTCCCGACGACGGCACGTTCGGCCGCGAGACGATTCCCGGCATGTTCCTGAAGGACGGCGAGCCGATGGAAGGGTTCCGGGTGAAGCGAGGCGAGAAGACCGAGGTCCTCCTGCGCGCGAATGAGCCCGTGGACTGGATCGACGTCACCCTCATCGGCATGCGCGCGAACGACGACATCGAAGTCTCGGCGGGCGGCTCGCCCCAGCGCGCGCTGGTGCCCGGGCTCGGCTCGGTCAGGTTCCGCGTGATCCCCGGGCCGTACGTGATGTACTACGACTCGTTCGTCTACAGTGTGCGCGTGGAGTCGCGGGGTGTCGCGATCACTCAGAGTCCTGACTCCAGCCAGACCGAGCACGCGCTCATCCGGCTGGCCCTTCACGTGAGCCCCAGGCCCGAAACGAAGCGCTAGGGCCGCTACCGGCTCGCTCCCAGGGTCAGTTTGACCGTCCGGACCTTGCCGTCGCGCCAGACCTTGACGTTCACGGTAGCGCCGGGTTCGATGTAGGAGAGTCTTCCCGTGAGGTCCGCCTGGCCCGTCACCGGCTTGCCGTCGATCTCGGTGATGACGTCGCCCACACTGATGCTGGTGCGGTCCGCGTCGATGCCCGAGAGGCCCGCCCGCGCGGCCGCGGAGCCCTTCTCCACGTCGAGGATAACCGCTCCGCGAACCCCGAACCGCCGCGCGACCAGGCTGTCGAGCCGCGCATCCGTGCGCACGCCGATGACCGGCCGCCGCATCTTTCCGTACTGGATCAGCTGGGGCACCACGCGGCTCACCGTATCGACGGGCACGGCGAAGCCGATGCCCGCGTTGGCGCCGGACGGGGAGTAGATCGCGGTGTTGACCCCGATCAGCCGGCCCGAGCTGTCGAGAAGAGGCCCGCCCGAGTTGCCGGGGTTGATGGCGGCGTCCGTCTGGATCACGTCCTCGATGGGGGTGTTGAGCACGCTCGTGATGGTTCGTCCGAGGGCGCTCACGATGCCGGTTGTGAGGGTGTGATCGAGCCCGAAGGGATTCCCGATGGCGAAGACCTTCTGTCCCACCTCGAGGCTCGCGCTCGCCCCGACCGAAAGGGGCCTCAAGTCGCGCTTCTCCGTTTCCACGCGAATGACGGCAAGATCGAGCTCGGGAGCGGTGCCCACGAGCGTCCCGGCGAGGTTCTTGTCCTGCAGGGTGACGGTGATCTCGGCCCCCCGCGAGCCCTCGGCGACCGGCTGCACCACGTGATAGTTGGTCACGATGTGGCCCTTGTCGTCCCACACGAATCCGGAGCCGGAGCCGGTCGCCTGCTCGGAAACCGTGCGGCTCCAGAAGTCGATCTGCTGCTCGGTGGTGGTGATGAAGGCGACCGCGGCCTGGGACTCCTTGAACAGGGCGATGGTGGCCCGCTCGTCCGCATCGAGGTTGCGCTCCTTCGAGCCGGGCTCGGGCCGGGTTTGCGCCTCGGCCACGGAAGGGCCGGAGACCGCCTCTTTGATGTCTCTCCCGAAGTAGGCTCCGAGGGCCGCACCCAGGAGAAGGGCCGGAAAGAAGACGCGTCCAAGTCTCATGGCCGGAATTTTACGGTTCGGTCCCGATTGGACGCCAAGGGGATCACCCCACTCACGCATAATCACTCCCGAACCCTTGAACCCCACCTCCGACAACGCGCATCCTCCTGCCCGGGCCTTTGCTCTCGCCGCCATCTGGGCGGCCGGAGTGGCCGCCCGCCTCGCCTTCATCTGGCTGGAGCCCAAGACCTCGCCGGTGGCGGACGAGACCATGTGGCTCATGGCTCTCACCCGGATCCCGGCCGCGCACTTCTCTCCCTTCTCCAACCACCCGATCTTCAATCCGCCTCTCTACCCGTACTTTCTCGCGGCGACCCACGCCGTCTTTGGAAGTCTCCTCGCCATCAAGATCGCTCAGGCCCTGATCGGCAGCCTGCTCATTCCCGCGGCGTACCGCGTGGCCCTGAAGGTGTTTGGCGGCCGGACGGCGATCCTGGCCGCGTGCTTCGTCGCCTTCTATCCCGAGTTGATCTGGTACCCGGCCCATTTCTGGTGCGAGACGCTCTTCCTCTCGATTCTCTGGTGGGCAATCGAGCGCGCGCTCGCCGCGGATGAAACATCGTCCCTTCGCACGGCCGCCTTCGCGGGGACACTCTTCGGCCTCGCCGTCCTCACCCGGGAGACCATCCTCTACCTGATGCCCCTCGCCGCGATCTGGCTTTTTTGGGCGGCGCCCCGGAAGCGTCCGGCCGCGGCCCTGGCCCTCCTGGCCGCGACCTTCGCGGTCGTCGCCTCCTGGACGGCGCGAAACTGGGTCCAGTTCGGAGCCTTCATCCCCGTCTCCACCGGAGGCGGGCTCAATCTCTACCAGGGGAACGCCGGCATCTCCCGCGGCGAGGTCTACAACGAGTACTACGAAAAAGAGGGCAAGGTCGAGCAGTACCAGTGGGCGAGGATGGCCGGCCTGCGGGCGATCCTCAAACGGCAGCCGGCGTGGCTCTTCGAGAAGATCCGGGACGAGGGACCGAAGCTCGCCGAACTCGACTCGCTCGCTCTCATCCACCTGAGGCGACGGGCCTACGAGGAACCCTCCTGCCGCGCCTATCGCGGCGCCGCCGCCATCGTCCTTCTGCCCTGGATCGGAGTCGCCCTGGGCTCGCTCCTGGCGATGGCGCGCGCGACCTTCGATCGGAGAACCGCGCTGCTCCTCGGCCTGCTGGCCGCTTACCTTCTCCTCCATATCGCCACGCACGGCTTCTCGAGATATCGCCTTCCCGTGATGCCGGTTTTCATGATCTTCGCTGCGGCGCTCGTCGATCTCGCGCCAGGACGCGGCACGGCTCGTTCACGCCCGCTCGTGGTCGCGTTCCTGACAGCCTCTCTCGCGTTGCTCTGGGCGCCCTCCGCGGTCGACCAGCTTGGTCACCTGGGATTCCTGCCGCCGCCCACGTACGAGGGTTTCGCGCCCGTCTGTCCGGGTTGAGCCCCGTTCTGATTTCGGGGTCCGCCGCCGCCCGGAGGCACGAAGGGCGGCGATTTCTCGCCGCCCCTTTCGAAGCTGCGTTCGGTCGCCCTAGAAGGCCGCGGGCCGGCAGGTGTAAACGCCCAGGATGTCGGGCCGATTCGTGCTTCCGATGATGACGTCGACGTTGGTGGACGAGTTGTTGTCCCGCTTGAGGCCGACTTCGTCCTTCGATCGGGACGAGCCCAGGCCGCCGCCGACCGCGCAGATTCCCGTCATCGCGGTGATCTTCTCGGCCAGAATCCGGGTGTAGGTGACTTCATCGACCTTGAGCGAGCCGTTCGTTTCGAAAAGGTCGGGCCGGGTCCGCTCGAGCTCGGCCTGGGCATCGTTGATCACGCCGACGTAGGGGTTGCCGCCGCCCTCGAAGCAGCACGAAGCGCCGCAGTCGGGCCGCTCGGGCAGCTCGCACTTCAGAGCGGTCGGAGTCGCGGTGGGCGTGGGGGCGGGGGTGGGCGTGGGTGTCGTGGTGACGGCTCCGCTGCTCGAACCCGTGGGGCTCGAAGGAGTGACAGTGGTCGTGCCTTCGCCGCAGCTCGCGAGCGCCAGGGCAAGGGGAAGGCCCAGGCAAGCCAGGCTGATGCGGAGATTTCGACTCATGGTGGTTTCCTCAGTCAGTTAGAGAAGTGCGGGCCGGGACGCGCCCTGGCGCCTCCGCGGATGGCCTCAAGCCATCGTCGCGGGTTCGGCCATAAACGCCCAGCTTATCGTGGCGAGTGCCGCGGCCCCAAGGGCAGGAGCCCGCGTTCAGCCAAGATGCAGGCCAACGATGAGCACCTGGCACGGCGTGCGGCCCTCGTTCACCCACAAGCGCAGCTCCCCCCCGAGCAGAGTCACCGAATCGCCGGCCGAAAGCACGTGCTCGTCGGGTCCGATCCGAAGGTGAACACGCCCTTTGAGGACGAGCGCGAATTCTTCCGAGCGGTGGGCGACCGGGTGCTTCCCGCTGCGTCCGCCGGGCGCCAGGGTGATGAGGAGAGGATCCAGCCGGCGCTGCGGGCTGTGCCGGCCGAGCGACTCGAGTTCGGCGTTGGACCAGGAACTGGGGATCGGCTCGCGATCGCCGCGGCGCAGAACCAGCCCGCCTTCGCCGGGGCCCACGGCGGCGAAGAACGCCCCGAGCGTCACGCCGAGCACGTTCGCGATCTTCTCCATCGAATGGATGGACGGGGAGACCTGCCCGTTCTCGAGCTGCGAGATGAAGCTCGGCGAGAAGTCGGTGCGGGCTGCGAGCGCCCGGACGGATAGCCGGGCCTGCTCGCGCAGGCGCCGCACGTGCTCGCCCACCTGCTGCTGCTTGAGAACGGGGTTCCGGGCCGGCATCGGGAAATGTTACGCGAGCCCGAGTCAGGGGTGGTCGAGAAACGGCCGCAGGAACTCGTCCTTCGGCTGCAGGTCCCAGTTCACCTCGGCGCCGCTTGGGGGGATCTTCGCGTAGACCGCGCCGCGCACGAAATCCGCGATCTCCCGGGTGCGGGCCTTCCCGAAGTAGTCGACGAGGTGAGGGCTCCGCAGCTTCTCGAGCCAGGCCTCCTTGTCGATGACGATGGGGTCGGAGCTCACGAGAAGCAGATCCTCACGGAAGGCCACCGCATAGGGGAAAGCCCGCTGGGCGGCCGCCCGGATCCTCGAGGTCTTGCCGAGGACGCACATGAGGCCGCCGGGCTTGAGGGTGTCCTTGACCAGGCGGTAGAACTCGACGGAGTAGAGGTTGTTGCTCATCGTGGAGTCCGTGTCGATGGCGTCGGCCACGATGATGTCGTACTTGCGCCCATCGGCGTGGAGCCGCCGTCGCCCGTCGTCCTTGACGATGGTCACCCGCTTGTCGGAGAGGAACTGCGCCACCCGGCTCATGCCTTCGCGGGAGGCGACGCGCGCCATGAGGCGAGGCTGGCTGGACGCGATCTCGAAAACAACCACGCGCTGGGTCTTCTCGTTCGACGAAGCGGCCCAGGCCGTGTCTCCCGAGCCCATGCCCACGACCGCCACGTCCTCGGGGTTCGGATGCACGATCGCCGGGAAGGCGCCGATCGCAGTGTGCAGCCACCCGTAGGGGAGCCAGCTGTTGTGGCGGCCGTTGATCCAGAGCTTGTAGCGCTCGCCCTCGGGAGTGAGGAGAGTGACGCTCGCCGCGTCCTCCTCGACAAGGGAGATCACGGGATCGGGGTCACCGTGCAGCCGCAGCCAGAGATGATCGTTCGCGGGGAAGGTCAGACCGAGCACCAGCAGGGCCGCGGCGAGCCAGGCGAAGCGCGTGTTCGAGGTGGCGCGCCAGCCGACGAGGGCGATGAGGAGCGACACCAGGGAGAGGCACTGAAAGACGCCCGAGGTCCCCACTTTGTCGAGGAGCACGAGGCCCGTGAAGAGGCTGCCGATGGTGCACCCCGCGATGTTCGCGGCCTGCAGGAGCCCGACGGTGCGGCCCGAGCCCACGGGGTCTTTCTGGGTGGCTCGCTGCAGCACCGGGAAGCCGAATCCCATGAGGAAGGTGGAGGGTCCGAAGAGCACAAGGGGGAGGACCAGATAGACGATGACGAATTCCCACGCGCTCGCCGCCCGCAGGTGGACACCGTACGGCGTCTGGCCGTAGGCGACGATCCACGAGATCCCCGGGAACGAAGCGGGCAGCCACACGAGCAGCGAGTGCGCGAGGACCGTGACCACCACGACGCCGATCTGGCAGGTGAGGAAGACCTCGAGGGGGCGGCGGATGGAGGCGGCCCGACGAGCGGCCGCGAACGTGCCCGTGGAGAGCCCCAGGAGATAGACGGCGAGAAGGGTGCCGAAGGCGAAAGCGCCGCCCTTCGCGGTGACGTCGAGGACCCGGAACCACACGACCTCGAGGGAGAGGGAAACGAAACCCGACAGCGCATAGAGCCAGACCCAGCGCTCCAGGGGCTGCGGGGCCTCGTCCGTGTCCTCGGAGGGAGGAGCCGCCTCCGGCGCGTCCGCCGGGGCCGGAGAGGCCATGGAGTCGAGAGCGCGGCGGGCCAGGAGGAGCGCGCCGATCCCCGCGATGGCGCTGCCCGCGGCGCCCGTGAGGATCGCGCCCGTGACACCCAGAAAGCGGACGAGAACCCAGGGAGTGAGGAAGGCGCCCGCCGACGCGCCGAGCGCGTTCGCTCCGTAAAGGAGCCCGATGGTTCGAGGCGCATCCGACCGTTCCTCCACGAGGCCCCGCACCAGGAAGGGCAGGGACATTCCCATGAGCGCGGTCGGGGGAAGGAGGGACAGGAAGTGGGTGATGGCGGCCTGGACCATGCCGTCGTACAGCTGCGGCATGTAGCGGTAGAGGAACCCGTAATAGAAAGGGACGCTCAGCGCCGCGAAGGCGGCCACGGCGAGCTCGATGGCGGCGAACGCGATGAGCGACTTCTTCGGGGTGAGACGCGCCGAGAGGACGCCGCCCACGTGGCTTCCGATGCCGAGTCCGGCCATGAACGCCGCGGTGATGATCGCCACCGAGTGCACGGCGATGCCCGTGGTGAGGCCGAGAAGCCTCTGCCAGGCCACCTGGTAGACGAGTGCGGCGGCCCCGCTGAGGAAGAAGAAGGCGGTGGCGAACCGGATGTCGCGACGATGCGTGGCCCGGCTCATAGTTGGATTGGACTCAAGCGGCGGAGGATATAACGCGCGACGGCGGCGGGACAAACCTCAGGAGCCCTGTCCTGGGGCGGCGAGGCTTCGAGGCTACTTCCTCGGAGCGTAGGGGCGAAGGAACTCGTCCTTGGGCTGCAGGTCCCAGTTGACGTCGGCCAGGGAGGCCATGGGCGGGGCGTAGATGGCCGCTCGCACGAAGTCGGCCACCTCGCGGGTTCGCCCTTTGCCCAGGTAGTCCACCATGCGGGGGCTGCGCAACCTCTCCAGCCACAGTTCCCTGTCGAGGATGATGGGCTCCGAGCTCACGAGCAGGAAGTCCTCGCGGAAGGCGACGGCGTAGGGGAAGACGCGCCTCACGGCGGCGAGGATCCGGTCCGTCTTGGCGAGGATGCACATGACGCCGCCCGGCTTGAGGGAGTCCTTGACGAGCTTGTAGAACTCCACCGAGTAGAGGTTGTTGCTCATCGTCACGTCGGTCCATACCGAGTCGGCCACGATGATGTCGTACTGGCGTCCGTCCGCATGCAGGCGCCTGCGCCCGTCGTCCTTCACGATGGTCACCCGCGGATCCGAAAGGAACTCCTTCACCCGGCCCATGGTGGGGAGGTTCTCGATGCGCCTCAGCAGCGCGGGCTGGCTGGATGCGAGCTCGAAGACCACCACATGCTTCGTCTCCGCGCGCGAGGCGGACGCCCATGCGGTGTCGCCCGAACCAAGGCCGATGACCGCGATGTCCACGGGGGCCTCGTGCGAGACGGCGGCGAGAGCGCCGATGGCGGTGTGCAGCCAGCCGTAGGGGAGCCAGCTGTTGTGCCGGCCGTTGATCCAGAGCTTGTAGCGGTCCGCCTCGGGCGTCAGCAGGGTGACGCTCGCCGCGTCTTCCTCGACCAGCGACCCCGCGGGGTCCGGGTCGCCGTGCAGCCGGTGCCAGAGACGCTCGTTGCTCGGAAAGAGGACGGCGGTGACCGCGAGGACGCCCGCGAGGGCCGCGAATCGCTTCTCCCGGAGCGCCATGAAACCGAAGAGCGCCACCAGCACGGAGATGACGGTGAGAGTGCGGAAAACCCCCGCCGTGCCCACGTGATCGAGCAGCACGAGACCGGTGACCAGGCTCCCGAGCGTGCAGCCCGCGATGTTCGCCGCCTGCAGGAGGCCCACCGTGCGTCCGCTCGAGGAGGCATCCTTCTGGGTCGCGCGTTGCAGCACCGGGAAGCCGAATCCCATGAGGAAGGTCGACGGCCCGAACAGGATCAGGGGCAGGAACAGGAAGACAAGGAAGAAGATCCCGGGATCGGCCGACGGGAGGTGCACTCCCACGGAGAGCCGGCCGTAGGCCACGAGCTCCGAGATGGGCGGCCACGAGCCCGGCACGAGGATGAGGACGGAGTGGGCGAGGACGGTGGTGAGCACGATGCCGATCTGGCACAGGAGAAAGACGGCGAGAGGGCGCTTGATGGAAGCCGCGCGGCGGGCGGCCACGAAGGTCCCGCTGGCCAGGCCGAGGAGGTAGATGGAGAGAAGGGTTCCGAAGGCGAACGCGCCGCCTTTCGCGCCCACGTCGAGCACGCGGAACCAGATCACCTCGAGGGAGAGCGAGACGAAACCGGACAGTGCGTAGAGCAGAACCCATCGCTCGAACGACTGGGCGGGCTCGTGTTCCTCCTCGAGCGGCGAGGTCTTCGCGGGGGCCTCGGGCGATGCGGCGGGGGATTCGACCTCGACATCGCCGCGCCGATGGGCCAGCATGATCGCGGCCACGCCGGCGATGGCGCTCCCCAGGGCCCCGACGAGGATGGCGCCGGTGACGCCCAGGAATCTCAGCAGAACCCAGGGAGTGAGGATGGCTCCCGCGGACGCGCCCAGGGCGTTGGCGCCGTAGAGGAACCCGATGGTGCGGGCGGCGCCCGCGCGGCTCAGAACCAGGCCCCGGACCAGGAACGGCAGCGACATTCCCATGAGGGCGGTGGGGGGCAGCAGGGTCGCGAAGTGCGTGATCGTGCCGAGCAGCAGGTTGTCGTAGAGGAAGGAGAGGTTGCGGTAGAGGAGCCCGTGATAGAAGGGAACGCTCACCGCCGCGAAGGCCGCGACCGCGATCTCGATGACGCCGAAGGCGACCAGAGCGCGCCGCGGGCTCAGCCGCGCCGAGTGGAGTCCGCCGTAGTGGCTGCCGATTCCGAGGCCGGCCATGAAGGCCGCGGTGATGATGGCGACGGAGTGAACGGCCACCCCGGTGCTGAGGCCCAGGAGCCGCTGCCATGCGACCTGATAGACGAGAGCGGCGGCCCCGCTCAGGAAGAAGAAGGCCGAGGCGGTCCGGATGTCCCTGGACGAGGAGGGCGTCCGGCTCATGAAGAAGCGATGCTCAAAGGGCGCAGAGGATACCGTATCCGTGCTGGTCTAGTGGACGCGGGAGCCTCCCTCCCCGCCGTTCGGCGCGGCAGGCAGGCGGACCGCTTCGAGGGCGGCGAGCAGGGCCTGCGCGGCGATCCGGTGGGCGAGTTCGTTCGGGTGTTCGTCCAGCGCGCCCTCGACCACGAGCAGTCGCCAGTCCATGCCGCGATAGTAGGGAAGGAGGTCGACGACGGTAGCACCCGCCGACCTCGCGACCGTCGCCACCTTCTGGTGAACCGCGGCGAAGGGGTACCGATCGTCGAGGGGGTTCGCGAAGAGGGGGAAGAGCACCACGACGAAGGGGATGTTCCTCTGCCGGCACTGCGCGGCCATGACGTCGATCGACTTCCTCACCGCGGCGAAGCCCGGCGCCCCATCACGATAAAGGGCGAGGTGATTCTCGATTCGTGCGCGATTCTCACGGGTCGCGTACAGCCGGTCGGCCACCAGGGACAGGAGCGCCGAGCGACGCCAGAAGGGCAGGCTCTTCTTCTCCGCCTCGGCCTCGCTCCAGTCCCGGGCCCGTCGCTGCTCGGCGGCGCCCGGGTCCTCGGCGTCGTTGAGCACATAGCCCAGCACCACCAGGTCGGGCGAGTAGGCAAAGCCCTCGTTCTCGAGGATGGCCTCCTCCTGTTCGGTGTCGATTCCCGGCACGGCCAGCACGATCGACTCCCAGCGTTCCGAGCGGGCGGTCGACAGGCCCCGCTCCGTCCTCTTCGCGTAGGTGTCGTCGAACTCGATACCCACGCCGTAGGTGAAGGAATCGCCCACGAAGAGAGCCCGGCGGGTCCCGGGCGGCTTTTGGCTCGCGTGCTCGATGTCCCTGTAGCCGGCGCTGTTTCTTGGCTCCCTGGATCTCCGTCCCCGCACGGGGGAATAGCCTTGCTTCGCGGGCAGGAGGCGCAACTGGGCCCGCGTCACCCCCTCGATCACGACGAACCCGAGAATCACTCCGAAGGTCAGCAGAAGGCCTTCGGCCGCCCTTCTTCGCTTTCGCCGACCCGGCTGGCGATCGAGGAATTCCCGCTCCGGATCGCCCGGGATGGGTGCTGGGCTCTTGGCGCCCAGCGGCGGCGGCGGGGTCTTGGGGTTCAAGGGGAGGTTCCGGAGACCGGGCAGGATATACCCCGGTCCCCTGACCGGACATTCGTTCAGCCGCCCTTGACACCTCCTGGGTGACCCGGAGCGCGAGACGTTTAGTCTTACTGAACGCTGGGTTTACGTCCCTTGGGCGGGCGCGGGCGGGGTCTGCCGCTCGTGGGGGTGCGACCTACGGCCGAGCCAGACCACGAGGCCGGAAAGCGACAGGAGGACCACGAGGGCGGCGGCCACGATGGAGAAGGCGAGGGCGCTCTCCCTGGGCAGGCCGACCTGCCGGAAGTAGACGACGTACAGACCTTCCCGCAGGCCCCATCCGTTGAAGGAAATGGGAATGGCCTGGATCAGGGTGCAGAGCGGGACCATCAGAAGGCTGGTGGCGAAGTCGAGGGGGATCCCGAGGGCGCGGGCCACCATAAAGAAGTACGAGACTCCGAGGAACTGAAGGACGAGCGAGAGGAGAAACGAGTAGAGCACCGCCCCTTTGTTGGCTCGGAACGCGCCCATGGCGGTGCGCACGGTGGTGAACTTCTCGTGAGCCCAGGGGAACCGGTCGAGGCCGGCGCGTTCGGCCGCGGACGAAACGAGGCCGGGGCGCGCGAAGATGAGGCCCATCGCCAGAAACAGGAGGGTGAGGCCGGCGAGGATGACCCGGGCGCCCGAAAGTCCGCGGACCAGGTCGCCGCCCCAGAGGTAGGCGGGAGCGGCGATGAAGTAGAGCGCGATGAAGCCGACGACGCGATCCATGGCTGCGACGGTCAGGGACGCCGCGTGCGAACCCGCGGCGCGCGCCGCCTCCCGCACGCGAACCACGTCCCCCCCCACGTTGCTCGGCAGGAAGTTCGCGAAGAAGGCGGATATCAGGTAGGACCGCGTGAGATCGCTGAAGCTCGAGTTCCCTCCGAGCGCGTCGAGCAGCACCTTCCATCTGAGGGTGGACAACACCACCACGACCGCGTAGATGACGACCGCGATTCCGAAGAGCCGCCGATCGCCTTCGCGGAAGTGGCGCAGGATGTCGGCCATTTCGACGCTCGCCAGAAGGTAGGCGAGCAGGCCCGCGGAGATGGCGGCCTTGACAAGAAAGAGGAGAGTTCGGTTCAAAGGGCCCCGGGGAGGGCGGGCAGGATATACCCGGTCGCGAGAAGCGGCGGGCGGGATCGAAGTGTTCATTTATACTGAACACGCGATTTGACTTCCGAACCCCTCTCCAAGGCTCCAGCGCTCCCGCCCGGTCCAGGTGCCGTGGAGCGCTTCCATCCCGCCCTCGACGGACTGCGGGCGGTGGCGACGGCGGCGGTTCTCATCTCCCACTTCTTTCCGGAGCGTTCCCTGATCCAGCGGTCGTTCCACTGGGGGCGCTTTGGGGTGATGCTGTTCTTCGTGCTCTCCGGGTTTCTGATCACCGGGCTTCTGCTCCGGGGGCGCGATGCCGCGGCCCTGGGCGAGGCGACCCGCGGCCAGGTCTTCCGGGCCTTCGTGGCTCGGAGGGCTCTGCGGATCGCTCCCATCTATTACCTGGTCGTGCTCGTGGGATGGGGCGTGGGCTATGGCCCCATCGCCGATCTGCTTCCCTGGCACCTCACCTACACCGGCAACATCGCTCTCACCTACTTTCACAAGCCGCTCGCCCAGGCCACCCATCTGTGGTCGCTCTGCGTGGAGGAGCAGTTCTATCTGCTCTGGCCTCTCTTCGTCCTCTTCGTGTCCGCGAAGCGGCTCTTCCTGATCGCCATCGGCCTCGTCGTCTTCAGTTTCGGCTACGAGACGGTCGGCGCTCTCCAGGGACGGAGCTTCGAAGAGACGCACCTCGTGCTTCAGGGATGCATGGACGCCCTGGGCCTGGGCGCCCTCCTCGCCATCTGCGCCCATCGAGACGGAGATGGCGGCCACTCCGCCGGACGGCTCTCGTTCTGGGCCGCGCTCCTTGGCGCCCCGCTGTTCTTCTTCGCCCAGGGTTTCCGATACCAGGTCGGACTTCGCGCCACCGACCTGCTGCCGTATCGCATTCCCGGCGATCTCGGGATCGCGCTCATTTCCCTATCGCTCGTCTATCTCGCCACCACCACCGGCCCGTCCCTCATGCGGCGTTTGCTCGAGTTGCCGCCCGTCCGCTACCTCGGGAGGATCAGCTACGGGATCTACCTGTATCACCTGTTCCTGATCCCGATCGGGAGGGTGGCGGCGCGCGAATACGGCGTGCCCGCTCCGGAGAGGGGTCTCGAGATGTTCCTCGTCTACGGCGGGCTGTCCATCGTCCTCGCTACGATCTCGTGGTACGCGATCGAATCGCCGATCAACCGGCAGAAGCGACGCTTCCCCTTTCCACCACGGGCCGCCGCCGCTCCCGCCGAAGGCTGAGGGCGCTTCGCTCGCCCTGTAATAGGCTCGCCGGCCCGTCATGAGGATCCTCTTGCCGCTGTGTGCCGCCCTTCTCGGCATCCTCGGCTGCGGCGGGGGAGGCCGGGGTACCGCGGCGCCCACGCCGCCCAGCCGCACCGTCACGTTCACCGCCTTCCTCGACGAGAACCGGAACGGCGCTCTCGAGGATTTCGAGCGGACCCGGATTCCCGGCGTCGACATCTCGTTCGGCGCGGCGTCCGGCCGGACCGCGCCCTCGACGGGCGAAGCGGCCATGAGCGTGCTGCTCGCCGGCCAGACACTTTCCGTGAGCCCTTCATCCTTGCCGCCCTACTACCGCGCCCCCGACATTTCCGTGGTGGCGCCCCCGTCCACGGGCAGCCTTAACGTCCCCATCACCCTTCCCGTCGGGCCGGGGGCGACGCCCGGTGTGTACCTCGCCTTCGGCGACAGCATCACCGACGGCCAGGCCGGTGTGGGCGACGGCCAGGGCTACACCGGGCAGCTCGAGAGGATGTTGAGCGCGCACTACGGGTTCGCGAAGGTCATCAACGACGGGATCGACTCCTCGAGTTCCGAACGAGGAGATTCACGGATCGCCTCATCTCTCGCTTCCGGCCGGCCCGCCTTCACTCTCATCCTCTACGGAACCAACGACTGGTCCGACCCTCGCTGCGGCCAGCCCCCCTGCTTCACCATCGCCAGCCTTCGCTCCATCGTTCAGAAAGTGAAGGCGGCAGGGGGGTTCGCGTTCGTTTCCACCCTGCTGATGACGAATCTCGGAGACGACTTCCGCGCCTCGCCCCAGCGCAACGCCTGGATCGTGGCGCAAAATGGCTTCATTCGGCAGATGGCGGCCGAGGAGGGCGTCGTGCTCGTCGACCTCTATGCCGCGTTCGAACGTTCGCCCCTCGCGTGGTCCGAGCTTTTCGCCGACTACATCCACCCCTCGGCCGCCGGGTACACCCTGATGGCGCAGACCTGGTTCGAGGCGATCACCGCCAGGTCACGTCCGACCTCATGAATCAGGTATGAACGATGTTCAGTATTAATGAACATTCGGTGTATGGTCTTCGGACGATGCGATTCAGCCGAGCCGTCCTCGGAGCCCTCGCGGCGGTGCTCCTCGCCGTGGCCTTCATCACCATGGGCCTGGTGGTGGGGCGCCGAACCCAGCAGCTCGAAGCGGCGGCCCAGCGCTCGCGCTAGCGCGCGGCCAGCACCATGGTTCCCTCAGCCGCCCGGCAGGCGGCGCCCCGGCAGTCCTTTAGCGCCGCGACCCGCGCGCGCAGTTTCGCCAGGGCCGCGGCGTCGAGCCCCGAGGCGGCGCTGCTCATCTGGAAGGGGTCTTTTGCGAGGTCGTAGTATTCCTTCTCGCCGGTCGCGTACTCGACATAGGTCGAGGCGGTGGAGCGAAGGCCGAAGTACCCGCGCACCCGGAAGGGAGCGCCGCCGCCGAAGTGCTCGATCAGCCCCGATTCGCGCCACGGCGCCCGCTGGCCCTTCCTCAGGTGAAGCAGGGGAGTGAGGGACCGTCCGTCGCCCGAGGAGACAAGCGGCGCCGGCCCCCGCCCGAGGTCGAGAAGAGTGGGGGCGAGGTCGACCAGGCCGACCACGTGATCAAGGGTTACGCCTTCCTCGACTCCGGGGCCCCGGACCAGAAGGGGCACGCGGATCGATTCCTCGTAGGGCGCGTACTTTTCCGCGGGAATCCGGTGCTCTCCCCGCATCCAGCCGTTGTCCGAGGTGAGGAAGATGTACGTGCGCGAGAGCTCGCCCGTCTCGCTGAGCGTCTTGACGAGCTTTTCCACCGCGTCTTCGACCGACAGCAGGGACTGCTTCATCGACCGGTAGGTCGCGTCGATCTCCTCCCCTTGCGCCCTGGTGAGCGGGGTGGCTTGGTCGCGCAGGGCCTTAGGTTTGTCGCTCAGGTCGGCTTCGTCGAAGGATGGCTTGCGCGGGGCTTTCTCCCCGGGAAAGGCGGCGAGGTGACGGGCCGCCGGCTCGGGCGGGATGTGGGGGGCGCTCACCGCGAGCAGGGCGAAGAAGGGACGGCCGCGATCCTTCCCTGCGGCGCGGACGAAGGAGTCGAGGCGTTCGCTCAGAACATCGGTCTGATAGCCGCCTGAGGCGGCCTCGTAGATCTTGAGCGTTCCATTCTCGTTGAGGGTGAATCGATTGTTGCGGGCCTCGCGATCGGACAGGATGCCCCGGAAATCGTCCCAGCCGCGGGGCACGAACGTCTCCGCGCGACCCAGCGGAAAGTCGTTCACGTACTTGCCGAAAAGGCCGGTGCGGTAGCCGAGCGACTGCAGCTTCGTGGCGA
>JAIBCN010000042.1 GCA_019694155.1 Vicinamibacteria bacterium
GCCGCTCAGGACATGGAACTCGGGTTCGACTCGAAGCACGCGGGCTTCATCTTCCTGAACCCCGGGGGGCAGAAATACGGGACGCCGCAGGGACGGCAGTTCTATGCCGATGCCATCGAGAAGGCGCGGTCCATTCCGGAGGTCGAGAGCGCCTCGGTCGCTTCCCTCGTACCCCTGGCGGGGGGCGGCGGCGTTCTTCTCACCACCTTCCCGGAGGGACAGGGCGAAGGGTCGTCGTTCAAGGGTGCGCTCATCGCCTACAACGACGTCAGCCCCGGCTACTTCGACACACTGCGGATTCCCCTCCTCAAGGGAAGGGACTTCACCGACTTCGACAACGAGCAGGGCACGCAGGCCGCGGTCATCAATGAGACCGCGGCCCGGCAACTGTTCTCCACCAACGACGCGCTCGCGAAGCGCTTCACCGTCGTGGGACATCCGGAAACTCTCTACGAGGTGGTGGGAGTCGTGAAGGATTCCGTGCTCAATAACGTCGGCGAGGACCCGACGCCCATGATCTACCGTCCCATGCAGCAGGAGTACGCCACCGCGGCGGCGCTGGTGGTGCGCACGAAAGGCGACCCCGCCGCCCGTCTCGGCTCGATACGCGACCAGGTCCAGACCCTCGACAAGAACATGCCGATCAGGAACACGGGAACGATCCAGGAGCAGATCGTTCAGGGACTGTGGGCCTCGCGTATGGGCGCGGCCCTGCTGAGCATCTTCGGAGGCCTGGCCCTGGTCCTCGCGGTCATCGGCATCTACGGCGTCATGTCCTACTCGGTGGCGCAGCGGACCCAGGAAATCGGCCTGCGGATGGCGCTCGGCGCGCAGTCGGGAGACGTGAAGCGCTTCGTGCTCTGGCAGGGGATGGTGCCGGCCCTGCTCGGAGCCGGAGCGGGAGTGGTGACCGCGATCGCCCTCGGCCAGCCGATCGCGAACCTTCTCTATGGGATCCGGCCGCACGATCCTCTGACCGTGGGTTCGGTCTCGGCGGTCCTGATCGCGGTCGCTCTCATTGCGTGCTACGTGCCCGCCCGCAGCGCCACCCGAGTCGATCCACTCGTCGCTCTTCGATACGAATAGGGCCGCGGGTTTCGCCAGGTGAAACCGACGCGAAGCACAGATTGGCCCGGACGCGAAGCGCTCTTATGCTCTCTCTCCCCTATTTGGAGAAATTAATGACTGCTCGATCTATTGCTTCCACTCTCGTCCTCTCGCTCGCGGCTTCGGCGGCACTCGCCCAGGCTCCCGCCGCGCCGGCCGCTCCCGCGGTCGAACTGAAGGTGGGCGACGCCGCCCCCGCGTTCAAGCTCCAGGCGTCCGACGGCAAGACCTACAACCTCGCCGACTTCAAAGGCAAGAGCGCCGTGGTCGTCGCCTGGTTCCCCAAGGCCTTCACCCAGGGCTGCACCATCGAGTGCAAGTCGCTGGCCGAGCATGGGGACATGGTGAAGGCCTACAAGGCGGCCTACTTCATGGCCAGCGTCGACCCGGTCGAGGGGGAGCAGGGCAACAAGGCCTTCGCGGAAACGCACAAGGCCGACTTTCCGCTGCTCTCTGATCCCACCAAGGAAGTCGCCACCGCCTACGGCGTGCTGAGCCCCCGCGGCTTCGCGAACCGCTGGACCTTCTACATCGGAGTCGACGGCAAGATCACGTATATCGACAAGGCGGTGAAGCCCGCCACGTCCGCGGAGGATATGGCCGCGAAGCTCGGCGAGCTCGGAACGCCGAAGAGGTAGCCGCTCAGCCCAGCCGGATCGCGCGCGCCTCGCGGACGCCGGCGATCTTCCGGAGGGCGTCGAGAACGCTCTCGGGAACGTCGGCGTCCACTTCGATCAGCATCACCGCGCGGCCGCCCGCGGCCTTCCGGCCGAGGTTCATCTGGGCGATGTTCACCCCGTTCTCCCCGAGCTTCGTGCCGATCCGCCCGACCACGCCCGGTGTGTCGTCGTTCTTGATGGCGAGCATGTGCCCGTGGAGAACGGCGTCCACGGGGATGCCGTCGATTTCCACGAGCCGGAGCTGACCTTCGCCGAAAAGGGTTCCCGCCACCGCGAGCTCGGCCTCCGCGGTGGTGATCTTGACCCCCATGAGGTTCGCGTGGCGCATGGTCGCCGAGGACGCAGCCTGCGACACTTCGATGCCGCGGGACTCGGCGCGCGCCATCGCATTCACGAACGTGATCCCGGGATCCGCGACCTTGAGCGCGCCCGCGGCCGTGGCCTGGAGAATCGGCTGCGGCTGGAGATCCTTGAAGGTGCCGTGGAGAGTGACCTCCACTTTGCGGATCTCACCCGGCGTCACCTGGGCCAGGAGGGAGCCGAGACGCTCGCCGAGATCGATCGCGGGCTTGATCTGGTCGTAGGCCTCGCCGGAGAGCTGGAAGAAGTTCACCGCCTGCTGGATGACGCCGTCCTTGAGGAAATCCCGCACCTGGTAGGCGATGTCCGTGCCCACGCGGTCCTGGGCCTCGACGGTCTGGGCGCCGATGTGCGGCGTCGCCACCACCTTGGGGTGCTTGGCGATCTTCCAGTCCACCGGCGGCTCCTTGGCGTGGACATCGAGGCCGCAGCCCGCCACCCGGCCGTCCTCGAGGGCGGCAAAGAGCGCGTCCTCGTCGATCAGCTCGCCACGGGCCGCGTTGATGATGCGGACCCCGGGTTTGATCTTCGCGAAGGCCTCCTTCCCCAGCATGTGCCGGGTGTCGGGGGTCATCACGGTGTGGAGAGTGATGTAGTCGCAGGCTTCGAGGATCTGGTCGAAAGTCACCGCCTTCACTCCGACTCGCTCCGCCACCTGTCCCGAAACGAAGGGATCGAATGCCCAAACCTCCATCCCGAAGGCCTTGCAGCGCGCCGCCACTTCACGGCCGATGCGGCCGAAGCCGACGATGCCGATGCGCTTGCCCGAGATCTCCGCTCCGCCCGCGAACGCCTTGCGATCCCACGTGCCCGCCTTGAGCGACGCGTCCGCCGCGGCGATGTTCCGCGACGTGGCCAGGATCAGGGCCATGGTGAGTTCGCAGGTGGAGACCAGGTTGCCGCCCGGCGAGTTCATGACGAAGATGCCCGCCCTGGTCGCCGCTTCCACATCCACGTTGTCGACCCCGACCCCCGGGCGGCCGATGACCCGCAGCTTCTTCGCCGCGGCCACGACTTCGGCGGTGAACTTGGTGCCGCTGCGGATGGTCACCGCGTCGTATTCGCCGATGATCTTGGCGAGTTCGGCGGGGGGCATGGCCTTCTTCGAATCGAGAGTCCAGCCCTCGGCGTCGAGGACGGCCTGACCCCGCTCGGTCATGCCTTCGAGGATGAGGAGTTTGTAGGTCATGGGGCGCCTCGGACTCAGACTCGCTTGAGGTATTCGGCGGTGGCGGCGGCGCTGCCGGCGCCCGGGGTGAACTTGTGGCCGACCTTCTGGAGCGCGATCTCGAGGGTGCCGATGAGACCGAGAATGTCGGTCACGTCGTAGTAGCCGAGGTGGGCCACCCGCATGATCTGCCCCTTGAGCTTGCCCTGTCCGCCCGCGACTTCGCTCTTGAACTCGCCCTTGAGGATCTTCGTGATCTTCCCGATCTCGATTCCGGCCGGAGCCTTGAGGGCAGTGAGGGCATCGCCGTAGTCGTTCGGGGCGAGCAGCGGAAGGCCGAGGGAGAGGGCGGCGGCCCGGGTCATGGCCGCGAGCGTGCCCGCGTTCTTCACCAGAGCATCGACGCCGCCCGCGGCTTCGAGGTCCTTGAGGACGGCGTCGAGCGCGACCACCAGCGAGATGGGCGGCGTCCAGGCCGACTCGAAGTTGACCTGAGTCTTCCGCTCGCGAAGAAGGTCGAAGTAGAACCTCGGCGCCTTCGTGGTCTGGATCCGCTGCCAGGCCTTCTCGTTGACGCTGACGAACGCCATGCCCGGAGGAAGTGCGAGCGCTTTCTGCGAGCCGACCACCACCACATCAACACCCCACTCTTCGGTGTGGAGCGGCATCGCCCCCATGCCGGAGATGGCGTCGACCACGAGAAGGACATCGGCGCGTCCCTTCACCACGGAGGCGATGGCTTCGATGTCGTGCTTCACGCCCGTCGACGACTCGTTGTGCTGCACGAACACGCCGCGGATCTTCGGATTGGCGTCGAGCGCCGCCTTCACCGCCTCGGGCTTCACCGCGGTTCCCCACTCGGCTTCGAGGACCTGGACATCCATGCCGTGGGCCTTGCCGATGTTGGCCCAGCGCTCGCCGAAGTTGCCGGCCACGAGAGCGAGCATGGTGTCGCCGCTGGACAGGGTGTTGACGAGAGCCGCCTCCATGCCGCCGCTGCCCGAGCAGGAGAGAATGAGCACATCCTGCGACGTCTTGAAGAAGCGCTGGAGTCCTTCACGCGCGCCCTTGAAGATGGCGCGAAACTCATCGGTGCGGTGATGAGGGATGTTCTTTCCCATCGCCTGAAGGACGACCGGGGAAAGAGGAGTCGGACCGGGAGTGAAGAGTCGTGTCTTGGCAATCATGGGAAGCACATTCTCGCGCACTT
>JAIBCN010000248.1 GCA_019694155.1 Vicinamibacteria bacterium
AGAGGTACGGGCGGAGCGGGAACTCCGAGCGGGCCGTCGGCGATCACGGCCCAAGCCTAAACCGGCCGGGCCTCGATCCCTTGTGCGGGCTATCATCCGGCACATGGAGAAGCACATGAGACCTCGCCATCGTCGCCGGATTCTCGCCGCCCTGGCCGCGCTTCTGCTGGGGACCAGCGCCGCTCCGTCCTTTGCCCAGAAGGCCATCGTGGTGGTCCGCCACGCGGAAAAGGCCGACTCCTCCACCGATCCCGTCCTTTCCGCGCCGGGCGCCGCGCGGGCGGAGGCGCTCGCGAAGGTCCTTGCCGCGATGGACGTGAAGGCGGTTTACGTGACCCAGTATCAGCGAACCGCGCTCACCGCCGCACCCCTCGCGAAGGCGGCGGGGCTGAAGTCCAACCAGGTCCATTCGGACGCGAGCGCGGAGCTCGTCGAACGGATGAAGAAGGAACATCCGTCGGACGTCGTCCTCACCGTGGGCCATTCGAACTCCGTCCCGAGGATCCTGAAGCTTCTCGGCGTCACCGAGACCATCGAACTCGGCGACAACGACTACGACAACCTGTTCATCGTGGTCCCCGCCGCCGCCGGCCCGCCGACCCTGCTACGCCTGAAGTACTGACGCCCCTCAGCCGACCAGGAACACGGCGCCCACTCCCGCCGCGAGCAGCAGGGTGGCGAAGGGGAGCATCCGCGATTTCAGTTCGGGCGCGCCCACGGAAACCGCCATGCCCGTCTTGACCACGGTGTTGGACATGACCGCGATGAGGATGGTGCGCGCGGCCACGCCGATAAGGTCGGCCTGCTGCTCGGCCAGGTTCGCCATGGAGAGGGAGATCGCATCGACGTCGGTAAGTCCGGCGACCGCGCCCGCGAGGTAGAGGCCCGCGCTCCCCAGATAGACCTCCGCGGCCTTGGCGATGATGGTGACCACGCCGAAGAGCAGGCCGAACTTCACCGCCTCCCCGAGCTCGAAGGGGTTGCTGCCCGACTTGACGCTTCCCTTCTCTCCGCCGCCGCGCCGCGTGTAGAGGAAGGCGCAGGAGAGCAGGCTCACGGCACCCAGGATGCCCACGCCCACGGCGAGACGGCGCGCGAGCTCGGCATTGATGACCGCCACCGCGATGAGGACACGAAAGAACATGACCGTCCAGGCCATGAGGATCCCGAGCGCGAATGCGGAGGATTGCTGAGGCTCGTGGCGGGAGCGCTGTGAGAAACCCAGGGTCACCGCGGTGCTCGAGACGAGGCCCCCGAGGATCCCGGTGAGGGGGATCCCGTGCTCCTGACCGAGCACCTTCACGAGGACGTAGCTCGCGAAGTTCAGTCCCGAGATGAGAACCACCATCAGCCACACCTTGTAGGGGTTGAGGACATTCATGGGCACCGGCCCGTAGGTCTGGTTGGGCAGGAGCGGCAGCACGATGACGGTGATGATCGAGAACTTGAGAACGGCCTCGATGTCCGCGGTCTCGATGTGCTGGGCGGTCTCGATCGACCACGCCTTCATGGAGAGGAGGAGCAGGGCGCAGACCGTGAGTGCAGTGGCGAGGCCTTCCTCGCCGGCCGCGCACAGGGCCCCGATGGCGAAGGTCAGCAGGGCGGACATCTCCGTGGTGGCGCCCGCGTCCCCGCGCTGCGAAGTGATGACGAACGAGGCGACGGTGAGTCCGGCCACCGCGAGGAAGGCCACGGGCAGGGCCCACGCCAGTTGAAGGGTGATCTGGAGATGGGCGGCGGCCGCCCCGATGAGGGAGATGAGCGCGAAGGTGCGCGCGCCCGCGAATTGCTCCTCGTTGGGCTTCTGCTTCCGCTGGCGCTCGAATCCGAGAAGCAGCCCGAGGCCAAGGGCCGTGCCGAACCGCGCAGCGAGATCGAGCGGTGTCACCTGAAAATGATACTGCCGTCGCAGGTAGCCGAGGACTGCCACCCGTTCCGCGGTCCACCGAGGGCCCGGCCGGTGCTCGGCGGCACCTCCTTCGAATCGCCTGATTCACTCAGGCGATTCGAGCATTGACAAGAGTTCGCCGAGCGCGGGCCGGGGGGTCGTAGGGGGGCCGGGTCCGTGTCTGGCCCCCCTACCTCAGCATGATGAGCAGCATCCGCGACGCCGCCTTCGCATCCACGGCGTGGGGCACGTTCGCGGGCATCAGGGTCAGCGTGCCCGGCATGGCATCGACGGGCTTCCCGCCGATGGTGAGGACGATGTGCCCCTCGAGCACCATCACTAGAGCGTCGAAAGGCGTGGCGTGCTCGGTCAATCCCTGGCCGGCATCGAAAGCAAAGAGGGTGACATTGCCGCCCGAGGTCTTCGCCAGGACGCGGCTCGCGATGCCGCCCGGAGTGGGAACGATGAGCGAGGGAAAGGCGAGGGCCTCGGCGGGAGGAAGCGAAGATGCGTTGGTCATGCCGGTGAGCATGACAGACGAATCCCGCCGGATCGGGATCAGGGCGCGGGCTATCATCCGCCGCCATGAAACTCCCGGCCGCGGCGCTGATCGTGCTCTCCCTCGCGGCGGGGGCGCGCGCCACCGACCGCGCCTTCGTCTTCTCGGTCGTTCCCGATCGGGGATCCGACCGGAAGGCCTTCGCCTTCACCGAGTCGAACATGGGCGACCCGGGCGCATCGCACCTCGTGGGCGACGGCCTCGAACAGCGCTTCGGATTCCAGGCCCGGGTGGGAAAGCGCTGGACCCTTCTCGCCTCGGCACTCGTTCCGATTTCCGAGGAAACGCGCGGAGGGACAACGGGCAGAGCGGAGGCCCTCTTCGATTTCTTCTCCCGGGGTGATTCGAGAAGCGGCCTCACCATCGCGGCGGGCGGCGGAGCGCAGCGCGAACCCGGGGGCGTGAACGTCCTGCTCGCCCGCGGGGTCTTCGATCTCACGCGCCCCCGCTTTCGCACCACCGCCAACATGGTGTTCGAGAAGCCTCTCGCGGACCGCCGCGACGCGGTGGATGCGCTCACCTCGGTGGGCGTGGGCTTCAGGCTCACCGACCGGTTCGACGCGGGAATCGAGATGCTCGCGGAGGATCTCGAGGGGTTGTGGGAGGCGGAGGAAGCCGAGGGCGGCGCCCGGATGATGATCGGCCCGTCCCTGCACTACCGGACCGCGGGAAGGCTCGAAGCCAACCTCGCGGGCGGACCGATCTTCCTGCTGCGCGATACCCGGCGCGGCAGCGACGCCCTGCGCGCGCTCGGAAACACCTCGACCCAGGACCGCGGCTACGTCCTGCGCGCGTCGATCGCCTACCGCTTCTGAGGGCGGTCCCTAGGGCATCCGCGCGTTCGATCGTTCGAGCACGGAGGCGAGCTCGTCCACGTGGGCGCTCTCGGCCATCAGAACCCTCGCGACCCGCGCGATTTCCGCGTCGGCCTCCGCCCAGTTCTTCGCCTCGATCGCCTCGCGCACTCCGGGCACCGTCTTCACGCCGTACCCCGTGTAGACCCCCGGGGCGTAGAGCAGGTGTTTGTACCAGGGCCTGCGCAGGAGCCCGGTGGGATCGGTCAGACGGCGCTCGCTGTCGATGAGGGCGCGGTTCAAAACACGCAGGGTCTCCGGCGGCACGCCCGCGAACCAGGCCTTGCCCAGCGCCGCTTCGTAGCGCGCGGCGCTCTTCGCGAGGGCGGTGAGCGCGTTCTCGAAGGGCGCGAAGTTCAGGTAGGGCGGAACCTCGGCGCGCGACGGCGCGACCGCGGGGCGGCGGGGATCGTGAATCGCCTTGAAGACGCCCTCGTCGATCTGACGATTGCGCTCGGCGATCTCGTTCCGCTGCTCGTCCGCGAGGGCGCGCAGCTCCTTCAGGTACAGGCCGGTCGTATCGGCGAGGCCGCCGAACTCGAAGGGCAGCAGTTCCGCGTTCGCGAGGCGCACCACCGCGGTGCCCACGGTCTGAGCGAGAGCCTTGCCATAAGCGAAGTCCTTGTCCGAGAAGTTCGTGTACCAGAAGAAGTCGTCGTAGATCGAGTGATAGATCCCGCCGTCGTCGAGGCCTCCGAAACCGAGGTCGAGGGCGGGCACGCCCACGTGATCGAGGAAGGCGGTGAAGTCGGTGCCTGAACCCAGCGCGTCGATGCGAAGGTCGCGCCGTTCACGCAACTCCTTGCGGCCCTCGGCGGAAGCGGCGGAGAGATCGCGCAGGCGGCGGCGCTCCTTCACGGACAAGCCGGTCTCCGGGTCCTTGATGTCCGCGGCCACCTCGTTGATGAATCGCTCGAGGGTGTGCGAACCGCCCATGCCCAGGAAACCTCGGCCGTTGCCGTCGGTGTTGATGTAGGCGACCGCATGCTCGCGCAGTTCCGCGGCGTGCGCCTCCGCCCACTCCGTGGACCCGAGCAACATCGGCTCCTCGCCGTCCCAGGCCGCGAACACGATGGTGCGCTTCGGCTTGTATCCCTGCTTCACCAGCTCGCCGATGGCGCGCGCCTCTTCGAGCAGGACCACCATGGCGGAAGTGGGATCCTCGGCGCCGTTGACCCAGGCATCGTGATGGTTGCCGCGCACCACCCACTGGTC
>JAIBCN010000200.1 GCA_019694155.1 Vicinamibacteria bacterium
GCTATCGGGGTGGGCGGCATCTCGCAGGTCTATGAGGAGAGCGACCTCGGCGGCTTCTTCGTGGTCGCCCGCATAGGATTCTCCCGCTAGCCCAGGAAGAACATGCATCGCTATCACCGGCTCGGCAGCATCCCGCCCAAGCGCCACATCACGCTGCGCCGGGCGGACGGCCTTCTGCACTACGAAGAGCTGATCGGCAACCGCGGCTTCAGCGGGCCGTCATCGCTGCTCTATCACCTCCACATGCCCACCGCGATCCGGTCGAGCGAACTCGTCAGGGAAGTGAAGCCCGAGGCCGCGCCGGGGCGGGATCTTCGCAACCGGCACTTCGACACCGCGAAAGTGGCGTGCGGTCCGAGCCTGACCGTCGACCGCGTGCCCCTGCTCTTCAACGCCGACGTCACCCTGTCACTCGCGCGGCCCACCGCCACCGATGCCGTCTTCGCGCGAAACGGGCAGGCCGACGAGACGATCTACGTGGCCGAAGGGGCGGGCACGCTCGAGAGCGCTTTCGGCGACCTCCACTACCGGCAGGGCGATTACGTGGTGGTGCCGCGGGGCATCGTGCACCGGTTCGTGCTCGGCGAGGGACCGCACCGCTACCTCGTGTTCGAGAGCGTCGATTACGTGCGCGCGCCGCGGCGCTATCGGGGAGACCACGGGCAGCTCCTCGAAGGCGCGCCGTATTCCGAACGCGACTTCCGGGTCCCCGGGAATCTGCGCGCGCGGGATGAGAAGGGTGAATTCGACATCCTCGTCAAGGCCCACGACCGGCTGACCCGCATCACCCTCGACCATCATCCCTTCGACGTGGTGGGCTGGGATGGCTACTACTATCCATTCGCTTTCTCCATCCACGACTTCGAACCAAAGGTGGGACGCACCCACCTCCCGCCGCCCGTCCATCAGACCTTCGAGGCGGACGGCTTCGTGATCTGCTCGTTCTGCCCGCGGCCATACGACTTCGACAAGGACGCGGTTCCCGCGCCCTACGCGCACACCAACGCCATGTCGGACGAGGTGATCTTCTATGCGAGCGCCGAGTTCATGAGCCGCAAGGGGGTGTCGTTCGGCTCCCTCACCCTGCACCCGGACGGCTTGCCCCACGGCCCTCAGCCGGGACGCACCGAGGCCTCGATCGGCGCGAAATGGACGGACGAACTCGCGGTCATGCTGGACACCTTCAGGCCGCTGCACGTGGCCAAGGGGTTCCTCGAGGCCGAGGACCCTGCCTATTGGAGGTCTTGGGTCTAGGCCGGCGGTCGTAGAGTTCGGCCACCATGCTCACGATCTCGCCCCTTACCGTCCTGCTCGCGGCCTCGCCGAGACCGTCGCCGGCCGCGTCTTCCGGCGTCCTCCCGGTCCCTGCGTCCAAGGCCCGCCACTTCGCGTTCCGCCTGCGCCCGGGCCGCCTTTCCCGCGAGCGGGACAACGAGACAACCTGCGACGAGATGGCCGTTCGACCTCGGAAGTAGGAGCCTCGAGCGCCGAGCCGTTTTTGCGCCACCTCCGAGCGTCTTGAAGAAAACGGGTTCTTTTGAAGGCCGGCCGGTGACACCAGGCGCCCCTGCCGGTGTTGAAGCCTTCGAGATGCTGGGCGCCGGGTTGAATGTCGAGGCGCTGTACGAGCGCTATGGCCCGATGGTGCTCCGCCGCTGCCGGTATCTCCTGCGGGATGAGGACGAGGCTCTGGATGTCATGCAGGACGTATTCGTGAACGTGATCAGGCACCGCGAGAGGCTCAGGGCCGACTATCCGTCGAGCCTTCTCTACCGGATCGCCACCAACCTGAGCCTGAACCGCATCCGCGATCGCAAGCGCGATCCGGGGCGGGCAGGAGACGAGGAGATGCTGCACGCGATCGCCTGTGCGCCCGATCACGACGCGCCCCTGATCCTGCGCTGGCTCTTCGGCCGGCACCCGGAATCCACCCGCACCATGGCGGTCCTGCACTACGTCGACGGCATGACGCTCGAGCAGGTGGCCGGGGAATGCGGCCTGTCGGTGTCGGGCGTGCGAAAGCGCCTCCGCGGGCTCCGCGCCTCCCTGAGGGCGGTCGAGGGACGATGATGGCGTCCAGGCGAATCGCGGCGTGGCAACTCGAGAGGCATCGGCTGGGTGAGCTGCCGCCCGACGAAGCGGCGAGGGTCGACGAGGCGCTCGTTGGAGACGCGGAGGTGCGCGCGCAGATCGACGAGCTTCGGGCGGACGATGTGCGCGTCCTCGACGCCCATCCCCCGCGCGTCATGGCGGCGGCGATTCGGGAGCGAATCGAGCGCGAGTCGCACGCATCCTCGCCGTCACGCGCGAGGATTCCGCTTCTGAGTGCGGCTGCGGCGGCCCTCTGTCTGCTCGCGTTCCTGCCTTTGGCGCTGCAGCGTTCCTCGCTTCCCGAGACGCGTATCAAGGGCCTCGCGCCGAGCCTGCTCGTGTTTCGCGAGTCGGCGAACCGGCCCGAGCCGCTCGCCGCGTCCTCCGTCGCCCGTGCCGACGATGTGATCCAGCTTGCGTATCAGGCCGCGGGGCGGCCCTTTGGAGTCGTGATCTCGATCGACGGCCGCGGCCACGTCACGCGCCACCTTCCCCGAACCGGCGACCGCGCGGCGCGCCTCGAGTCCGGCGGGCCGGTGCCGCTTTCCGAAGCCTACCGGCTGGATGATGCGCCCGGCTTCGAACTCTTCTTCCTCGTTACCGCCGATGCGCCGTTCTCGGTGGAGGCGGTGGTCCGCGAGGCCGAGCGCCAGTACGGAAACGCCGTGGGGCCCGCCCGCGCAGGCATCCGCCTCGACCTGCCCCCGAATCTCGCTCAATTCCGCTTTGAACTTCGTAAGGAAGGCTCCCGATGAAATCGCTTCGTGTCGTATCCATCCTCGGTCTCGGCCTGCTCGCGCAAACCGTCGCGGCGGCGCCGCAGGCCCCGGAAACCGCGGGCCGGATCAGGCGGCTGGCGCTCGTGGTCGGCGCCAATCGCGGCGGACAGGACCGCGCGCCGCTTCGCTATGCGGTGGCCGACGCCGAACGCTTCGCGGGCCTTCTCACCCGCATGGGCGGCGTCCTGCCCGCGGACAGCCTGGTGTTGCGCGAGCCGACCCGGGCCGCCTTCATCGATGCGCTCACCGGGACACGAACCCGGGCCGCCGCCGCCAAGGCGCAGGCCGCGCGCACCGAGGTGGTGGTCTACTTCTCTGGTCACGCCGACGAACGCGGCCTCATGCTCGGCCGCGAGGTGATGACCTACCCCGAGCTTCGCCAGGCTATCAGCGCGATCGGCGCAGACATCGGCATCGCCATCCTCGACGCCTGCGCCTCGGGCGCCATCACGCGCCTCAAGGGGGGAAGGCCGGCGCCCGCGTTCCTCACCGACGATTCCGTCCAGGTGCAGGGCTATGCCTTTCTCACCTCGAGTTCCGAGAACGAGGCGGCCCAGGAAGCGGAGCATCTCCAGGGATCGTTTTTCACCAACGCGCTCCTCACCGGAATGCGCGGCGCGGCCGACGCCTCGGGCGACGGCAAGGTGACACTTGGAGAGGCCTACCAGTTCGCTTTCGCCGAGACCCTGGTGCAGACCGCGGCCACCCAGGCGGGCGCGCAGCATCCCGCGTACGACATCAAGATGGCGGGAAGCGGCGACGTGGTGATGACCGACGTGCGGCAGAACTCGGCGAGCCTCATCCTGGGGCCGGAATACGACGGGCGATTCATCGTGATGGACGGGCATCGCCGGCTCATCGCGGAACTCGTGAAGCCTCGCGGCCGGCGCGTGGAACTCGGACTCGAGCCCGGTCAGTATCAGGTGTACTACGAGCAGGAGAAGGCGCTCCTCACCGGCAGCCTGCGGCTCGGCGAGGGACAGCGGCAGGAACTGGTGCGCGAGGGACTGATGCCCGCGAACCGGCGTCCCACCACCAGGCGAGGCGGGGACGAGCCGGCGAAGCAGGCGACCGACAACCTGGACGGGCGCTGGCGCCTGGTGTTCCAGGGAGGCGTGACCAACACCAGCGTGAGCACCACCGCGACCACCACGCGGGTGGGCGGGGCGAGCGGCGGCATGCAGTTCTCCACCTGGGTGAGGCCCGACCTCGCCCTCGATCTGAGGATCCACTCCATCGACGCCGGCGTCGTCACCACCACTCACAGCACGACAACCGGCACCGACGTGGGCTACCTGGTCGGCGCCCGCTACTACCCGATCCTGCGGGGCGCACTGCGTCCGCACGTGGGCGGGAGCATGGGCGCTTTCAACCAGACGGGCACGATGACGTCCACCACCACCACCTTCACCGGCCTCGGTGGGACGCGCTTCGGCGGCACCGTCGAGGGCGGGCTCGACTGCCGTCTCGGCGGCCATTTCCTCCTCAACCTGGATGGCATCATGACCCTGCGCGAGAACCGCTCGAGCCGGTTCGACATCGCCCTCGGCTTCGGCTTCATCTTCGGCTCGGGGCGCTAGCAGGATGCTGAAAAGGCCT
>JAIBCN010000109.1 GCA_019694155.1 Vicinamibacteria bacterium
CGGTCGCACGCGACCGCTAGGCGTCGATCGCCATCCCGTACACCGACTCCGCGGCCTGCATCATGGCCTCGCCGAGGGTCGGATGCGGATGGATGGTCTTCGCGATCTCCTCGGTGGTCGTCTCGAGCTGAAGCGCGACGCAGGCCTCGGAAATGAGGTCGGTGGCATGCGGTCCCACCATGTGGACGCCCAGCACCTGGTCGTACTTCTTCTCCGAAACCACCTTGATGAAGCCATGGTCGTGGCCGAGGATCCGGGGCTTGGCGAGGTTGCCGAAATTGAACTTGCCGATGACCACGTCGTGGCCGCGCTTCCTCGCTTCGGCTTCGGTGAGGCCGACGCTTGCGACTTCGGGCTGACAGTACGTCGCTCCGGGAATCCGGTCGTAGTCGATGGGATCGAAGTGCTTCCCCGCGACGATTTCCGCGACCCGGATGCCTTCGGCGGAAGCCACGTGCGCGAGCTGCGGATGCGGCTTGCCGTCCACGGTGATGAGATCGCCGATCGCGTAGATCCCTGGCTCGTCGGTCTGGTAGCGATTGTTGACCCGCACAAAGCCCCGCTCCATGCGCACGCGCGTGGCTTCGAGGCCGAGGCCATCGGAGACCGGACCGCGGCCGATGGCCACGAGGAGCAACTCGGCCACGAGAGTCTTCCTCTCGCCCGATGCCTGCGTGACTTCGACCTGGACGCCGCCCTCGATCACCTTCGCCGACTCCGTGCGGGCGCCGGTGAGGATGGTCATGTGCTTCGCGAGGTGCTTCTCCGCTTCCTTCGAAATCTCCTCGTCCTCGATGGGCAGGACCCTGGGGAGCATCTCGATGACGGTGACCGCGGTTCCGAAGCGCCCGAAGATGGAGGCGAACTCGATGCCCACCGCCCCCGCGCCGATGACGATTAGGCTCTTCGGCATCTCCTTGAGTTCGAGGATTTCGTCCGAGGTGATGATCCGCTTCCCGTCGATCGGGAGATTGGGGAGGCTCTTCGGCTTGCTGCCGGTCGCGAGCATGATGTTCTTCGTGGGAATGCGCGATGCGCCGCCTTCCGCCGCGACGAGGACGGAGCGAGGGTTTTCGATCCGGCCCTGGCCCTTCACGAACGTGATCTTGTTCTTCTTGAACAGGTACCCCTCGATGCCCTTGGACAGCCGGGTCACGATGCGGGTCTTCCGGGACATGAGCGCGCTGAAGTCGATCCCCACGTTCTCCGCGAGGATGCCGAAGTCCTTGCCGTTCTTGAGATCCTCGTAAAGGTCGGCGGTGTGGAGCAGGGCTTTGGTGGGGATGCAGCCGCGCTGGAGGCAGGTGCCGCCCGCACCCTTCGGATCGCGTTCCACCACGGCGACCTTGAGGCCCAGCTGGGCTGCGCGAATGGCGCCCACGTAACCGCCCGGGCCGCTTCCGATAACAGTGAGATCGAACTCGTTCGACAAGATGTCCTCGCTTCTTGACTGGATTCGCGGAAGGGCGCCACCCAAAGATCGGACGCCCCTCGTCTTTTCGGCCATGGACGCTATCACGAGGACTCACTGATAAATTAGCGGGTCCCATGACGACCTCACTGGACAGGATCCTCGCCACCTTGAACTCCACGGAGGTGGGCTCGATCGAAAGGATCGCGGAGAGGATGCGCATCGCCGCGGCCGACCTGCGCGCCATCGAGCAGCCCGACCTGGCCGCCCGGGCCGACGAGTCCGTGGCCGCCCTGGATCGGGCGGATGTCGCCGAGTTCAAGCGTCTGCGTGCGTTCATCCAGTCGAAGGTCGGCCACCTCCGTTGAAGCCCCAACCCCGGGGGGTTCCGTTCTTTGGGCTCATCGCGCTATGATTCGTGTTTCCCAGGGGGGCCGAGGTTTGCCTCGCTACCCACATTCCCTAGTACACGACTTTCCAAAGAGGCATTCCGATTGTGACTAAGACAGTTCTTGGGGCCGCCGTGGCCCTTGCCGTGATGACTATGGCCGGTTGCGGAGACGGAATCGGCGACGTGACTTCGGGTGGGCCTTCGTCGACCCCCACCCCGACCACGACGCCCCGCCCCACCACCAGCCCGACTCCTACGCCGGTGCCGACGCCGACGCCGGTGGCGGGGGCGCTCACCTGCACCCTTCCCAAACTCCCGAACTGCGACGACCAGTGCTGCACGTCCGGGGGCTCCGTCATCTTCCGCGCCCAGATCGAGGCGGCGGAAGACGACCTCACCAAGACCCAGCCCGGCCTGTTCCTGCCCAACGGGGACGTGAAGGACAAGTTCGAGTACATCTCCGCCCTGGCCAAGCGACTCACCCAGATGACTGGTATCTGCTCGGAGCCTCTGGGCCACGACGAGATCCGCACCAAGGACAACCAGAGCGTCTCGCAGCATGTCGACGTCCTGATCGCCGACCAGACGCCCTGGGTTGGCGGCGCCTACACCTGCCGGCCCGCGAGCTTCTAGCTCACTCGCCGTTTCGTTCGTCCGGGCGACCCGCAACGGGTCGCCCTTCGCATTTCTGGCCGGCCTAACGGGGAGGCAACGGACAGGAAACGCCCGTGCCGCCGAGGCCGCAGTAGCCGTTCGGGTTCTTCGCCAGGTACTGCTGGTGATAGTCCTCGGCGTAGTAGAAGGGCGGCGCCTCCAGGATCTCCGTGGTCACGTCACCACGCCCGGCGGCACGAAGGGCCTCCCCGTAAGCGGCCTTCGCCGCCTCGGCGGTCCGCCTCTGGGCTTCGGAGAAGGCATAGATGCCCGACCGGTATTGCGTGCCCACGTCGTTTCCCTGTCTCATACCCTGGGTCGGGTCGTGGGCCTCGAAGAAGACCTTCACCAGCGTCGCGTAGTTCACGACCTTCGGGTCGAAGACAACGAGCACCACTTCGTTGTGCCCGGTGCGGCCGGAGCAGACCTCGCGGTAGGTCGGGTTTTTCGTGAAGCCCGCCGCGTAGCCGACCGCGGTGGTGAACACACCCTGGATCTTCCAGAACTGCTTTTCCGCACCCCAGAAGCACCCGAGTCCAAACAGGGCCTTCTCGAGGCCGGCCGGAAAGGGCTCAGCCAGCGGCGCGCCCAGCACGAAATGGGAGGGCGGCAAAGGCATTGTCTCATCACGACCGGGAAGCGCCTGGTCGGGCGCCGGCATCTTCGTCTTGGATGAGGAGAAGAACATGGCTCTTGGATGGTCGTGGCCGGTCGCCGGTTACTGGAGGGTCCCGTTGAAGGGCTGGGTGACTTCGACGGGCGCCGGCGAGGCGTGGTGGAGGATCATGCGCCAGCCTTCCTCGGTTTGACGGAAGACATTCGTGGCCATGGTGACCGCGACTCCCACCTCGTCATCATGCTTGGCGGTGATGTTCTCGGCGCAGTAGACGAGCCCGAGCTCACCCAGACGCCACGTGGAGACGTCGGTGGGGGTCACTCTCATCCAGCCGGTGTTCCTGAAGACCTGGTCCCAGGACTCGATGATCGCCTCGTAGCCATCGATCGCTTCCCAGCCCGGGTGAATGCAGCGGACGCCCTCCCCCTGATACCAGAGCGCCTTCATGGCCGTGATGTCGAACTTCTCGAGGGATTCGTAGAAGGAGCGGTTCGCGCCCAGAAGCTCCACTCTCTCGCTCTCGCCCTCGGGCGCCGCCTCGCTCTTGGTCACACCCGCGATTGTAGTCGCTGGCGGCGATTTGGACCCGAAGGCGGGTTCGGGGCGAAAATGGAGGCATGGAAGCGAGTTCAACGCTGCAGGGCGAAAACGCAACGGCGTCCCCCGTCGTTCACTCGATCGTCTCGGGATCGCGGCTCGCCGGGAACGACGGCGTCTATCAGGCGGTCTCGCCTTCGACGGGCGCGCCGCTTGAGGGCTATTCGCTCCTCGACGCCGCGCAGGCGGGAGAGGCGGTGGCGGCGGCCGCCGGCTCCGCCGCCGCGTGGGCGGCCACATCCTTCGCCGAGCGGCGCGCCGTGCTCGATTGCGCTCGCGACCTCATCGTGCGGGAGGGCGAGGCGCTCGCTCTCCTCATCGCCCGCGAACAGGGGAAGCCCGTGGCCGAGGCGCACCTCGCGGAGATCCTCCCCGCTCTCGACCACCTCAGGCACGTGGCGCGAAGCGGCGAGGAGACGCTCGCCGCCCGGGAGACCGACCCCGCGGTATTCCTGATCGGGCACAAGCAGGCCCGCATCGAATTCGTCCCTTACGGGCCCGTCCTCATCATCACACCCTGGAACTACCCTTTCTCCATCCCCATCACCGGGATCGCGGCCGCGCTGATGGCGGGAAACACCGTGGTCCTCAAGCCGGCGCCCGCGACCACTCTCATCGGCCTCGCGCTCGGCGACGTGTTCAACCGCGCGGGACTTCCACCGGGGGTCCTGAACGTGGTCGCCTGCCAGGACCCGGTGGCGGCGGCGCTGGTTGCGGACAGCCGCTTCCGAAAGGTGCTCTTTACGGGCAGCGTGCCCACGGGCCGCCGGGTCATGGCGAGCGCCGCTTCCCAGGGAACACCCGTGACTCTCGAACTCGGCGGCAAGGACCCCGCGGTGGTGTGCGCGGATGCCGACCTCGAGCGAGCGGCCTCGGGCATCGTCTGGGGCGCGTTTCTCAATGCGGGGCAGACTTGCGCGTCGGTGGAGAGGGTCTACGTCGAGGAGGGCGTGGCGGACGCCTTCATCGCGAAGGTGGTCGAGAAGGCGAAGGCCATCCGGATGGGCGATCCCCTCGATCCCGAGACCGACATGGGGCCCCTCACCCTCGCACGCCAGCGCGCCATCGTGGAGGCACATGTCGAGGACGCGCGGGCCCGGGGCGCCCGCATCGAAACGGGCGGTCTCACGCCCGGAGGCCCGGGCCACTTCTATCCCCCGACCGTCCTCACCAACGTCGATCACACCATGACGATCATGCGCGACGAGACCTTCGGCCCCGTCCTGCCCATCATGCGCGTGAAGTCGGTCGACGAGGCCATCCGCCTCGCCAACGATTCTCCCTACGGCCTCACCGCGAGCGGATGGACCACGAGCGAGGTCATGGCCGCCCGCCTCGAACGCGAACTCCAGGCCGGCGTCGTGACCATCAACGACCACGTCTACACTTTCGGCGAACCGACCTCTCCCTGGGGCGGCATCAAAGCATCGGGCATCGGCCGCACCCACGGGGCGCCCGGTCTCCTCGACATGGCTCAGCCGAAGTACGTGGCCCGGGACATGTCGCGGGGCGGCGAGGTCTGGTGGTATCCATACGGTTCCGAGTTCAAGGCCATGATGGCGGGCGCGCTGCGCACCTTCCACGCCCCTTTCATCCTCACCCGCCTTCTCGCCCTCGTCCGGCTCTCCTTTTCGAAGCGGTACCTCAAGCGAGGGCGCTTCCTGCGCGTGATCCCGGACACCCTCAAGCTCTTCTAGGCGGCCTCCATGGCTGAAGCCCAGCTCTCCCCGCCCAAGCGCCGCACCTGGTTCCACATCGTCATCGGCGTTTCCCTGCTGCTCGTCGCGGTGGCTCTCACCGTGGGCTGGCAGATCATCGGCAGCGAAGAAGCGGCGCTCCGGCAATCGCCGACCGCCCGCTATCTCGTCTACTTCTTCGGCCTCCTCCTCTTCCTGCTCCTGATTTCCGGGCTGGGCCTCATGTTCACGCTCCTCCTGCGCGAGGTCCGGCTGAACGAACGGCAGTCGAACTTCGTGAGTGCCGTGACCCACGAGCTCAAGACGCCGGTGGCCTCCCTTCGCCTGTATCTCGACACCCTGATGCTCCGCTCCGACACGCTCTCGATCGCCCAGCGCGACGACTTCTACAACACCATGCGCGCGGACCTCGAGCGGCTCGACGGGACGATCAACTCCGTGCTCAACGCCGGGCTCTATGCCGATCGCGCGGTGATCAACCCGCCGGTCATCGACCTCGCGAAAGTCGTCCAGCACGCCTGCGCGCTCACCCGCACGCGCAACCAGCTCGGCGAAGGGGCGGTCTCCTATTCCGGCCCGGCCAGCCTGCAGCTCAAGGGCGATTCGACGGCGCTCGAGACCGCGGTGCTCAATCTCCTCGACAATGCCGTCAAGTACTCGACCGATCAGGTCGCGGTTCGGGTCACCCTGGGCGAAGAAGAGAACGGATTCGCGCGGCTCTCCGTGGCCGATCGAGGCGTGGGCATGAACCGGGCCCACCTCCGTTTCATCTTCAACCGCTTCTACCGCATCGGGTCCGAGGTCCGACGTTCGCGGACCGGCACCGGCCTCGGGCTGTTCATCGTCAAGTCCGTGGTGAAGGCGCACGGGGGCACCGTGCGGGCGGAGAGCGACGGCGAGGGCCGCGGCGCGACCTTCACACTGCACCTTCCCCGCGTGGTGAAACTCGAGACATCGGCCCAGGAGGAGGTGGCCCATGCCTGAGCCCGGCGGAGCGCCGCGCATCCTCGTGGTCGAGGACGAGGCGAGCCTCGCCCGCGGCATCGCGTTCAATCTCAATGCCGAGGGATACCTGGTGGACTGCATCGCCGACGGCCGCGAAGCGACCGACCTCCTGTCCCTCCCCGGCGCGCGATCGCGCGGCGGCCATGACCTAGTGCTCCTCGACGTGATGCTGCCGAACATGGACGGCTTCTCGGTCACCCGGGCCGCGCGTCAGGCCGGAAACCGGACGCCCATACTGATGCTCACCGCCAAGGGACTGCCCGAGGATGTGGTCGAGGGACTGGAGTCGGGAGCGGACGACTACCTGCCCAAACCCTTCGACCTCACCGTCCTGCTCGCCCGGGTGAAGAGCCTGCTGAGGCGCCGCGACTGGACGAAAACACCCTCCTCGCCGGGCGGCGAGACGGTGGTTTCCATCGGTCCCAATCAGGTGGACTTCGCGAATTTCGAGATTCGTCGCGGAGACGCACTCACCCGGCTGACGCTTCTGGAGGCGGGTCTCCTGCGGCTGCTGCACGAGCGCCGCGGCACCGTAGTGACCAAGGCCGAGATCCTGGAGAAGGTCTGGAACCTGCACCCGGACACCGAGACTCGCGCGGTCGACAACTTCGTGGTGCGGCTCCGCAAGTACATCGAGGCGGATCCGTCGAATCCGAAGCTCCTCGTGACCGTGCGAGGCGCGGGCTACCGCCTGGAAGCCGCGGACTGAGGCCTCTCTCCGGCCTCCTTCAGGGTCAGGGGGCCGCGAGGGCGGGTGCTTGAACCAGCACCTCGGAAGAGAGAGTGACCTCGCTGCGCATGGAGTTGCGGATGAGGCAGACCGCCTCCGCCTTCTCGATGAGGCGGCCCGCGCGCTCGCGATCCTCCTCGCGCGCGATGGTGACGCGCGGCCTGAGCGCGATGCTCGAGATGCGGAATCGCCGATCCTCCCCCTTGTCGAGGACGCCCTCGCCCGAACACTCGACGGCTAAGACCTCGAGGCTCGAGGCCTGGGCCACGGCGAGGAATGTGGTCATCCAGCAGGTGGAGGCCGCGAGGACGAAGAGATGCTCCGGCGACCAGACGCCCGCGGGGCCGCCAAAGGGCGGAGGCGAGGCGACCTTCAGATCGGGAAGGCCATCGGCGCTCGATGCGAGGCCGCGCTTCTCTCCCTCCCAGCGAACGGAAACGGGGTACCGGCTGTGGACTTCGGACATGGCGTCACCTTGAGACGACCCTAGCATCGCGCCGCGCATGGGCTCGCGGGAATGAGCCAAAAGGCCCATGCGACGCCTGGGTCAGGACCGGGCCAGCTGGACGGCGAGGCGCATGGCGGCAAGCAGGCTGCCCTCGTCCGCCCGCCCCTTTCCCGCGATGTCGAAACCCGTCCCGTGGTCGACGCTCGTCCGTATGAAAGGGAGTCCGACGGTGACGTTCACCGCCTCGCCGAAGGCCAGCAGCTTCACGGGTATGAGCCCCTGGTCGTGATAGCAGGCGATGACCCCGTCGAAGTCGCCGCGCGCCGCGCGAACGAAGAGGGTGTCGCCGGGAAAGGGACCCTCGATGTCGACGCCGGAGGCGCGGAGAGCGGAGAGGGCGGCGGGAAAAACGTCCTGCTCTTCCCTGCCGATGTGGCCGTGCTCCCCCGCGTGCGGATTGAGTCCGGCGATCGCGATCTTCCGGCGCCCCGCGCCGAACTTCGGCAGCGCCTCGTGCACGAGGGTCGCCACGCGGACGATCTCGGGCACGGTGACGAGGGCCGGCACGTCTTTGAGGGCTTCGTGGATGGTGAGGAGCGCCACCCGGATCCTGCCGCCCACGAACATCATGGCCACGTTCGGTGTCTTCGCCACGTGGGCCAGGAGTTCGGTGTGACCCGGGTAGTTGAAGCCAGCGCCGTGCATGGCTTCCTTGTTGAGGGGCGCGGTGACGAGGCCGCGCAGCTCGCCCTTCATCGAGGCCTCGGCCGCGCGAATGACGGCGGACGCGGCCTGGCGGCCGGCCTCCGCGGAGACCACACCCGTCTCCACGACGCTGCCGCCGATGTCGACAAGCGACGCCCCGGAATCGGCGAGTGGTTTGAGCCCGAGGGTGCGTGCGCAGTGCTCCATCACCTCCCTGGCGCCGTGGACCACCCATTCCGCGGCGGGAACGTCGGGGTGAGCGAGCGCCTTGAGGACGATCTCCGGACCGATGCCCGCCGGATCGCCCACGGTCAGGGCCAGACGCGGACGGGGCCCGGACATCACTTCGTCCCCTTCGCGGCGGTCGCCGATGCTCTCGCTTCGAGGACGGGGGCCACGTTCGCGACGAAGAACTCGCGCACCTCGGCGTCGAGCCTCCGCGTATTCGGAACGGGAACGTCGTCCACGGCATCGGTATTGAAGGAGACCGCGTAGCCGGCTCGCGCGGCGGGGTCGAGGTAGAGGTGGGAGATGAAACCGTTCTGGCTGCCGCTGTGGCCGACGAGGCGGCGTCCGCCGCGCTTCTCGATGAAGAAGCACAGCCCCATGTCGACGCGATCCTCGCCCGCCGTTTCGACGAGGGCCACCGGCTTCCACATCTCCTCGAGCGACGCGCGGGAGAGGACGGCGGCGCCCTCGGGGGTGCCGGCGCGGCCGAGCAGGAAGCGGATGTACTTCTCCATGTCGCCGAGAGGGGCGTTGAGACCGCCGTTCGAAACCGTGATCCCGGTGTCGAAGTCGAACCGCCCCTCTTCCAGCTTCCCTTTCGAAGCCGTGTAGCTGTGCGACCGGTCGGCGAGCAGGTGATAGGGCGCGTGGTCGAAGAAGGCCCGGCTCATGCCCAGCGGCCGCAGGATGTTCTTGTCGACATACGTCTCCCACGCCTCGCCGGAGAGCTTCTCGATCACCCGGCCGAGGTAGATGATGCCGGGGTTCGAGTAGCTGTACCTGGCGCCTGGGGCGAACTCCACCTCGGTGTAGGGCATCATGGCCACGAGCTGCGACCATTCCGTGGGCTCGAACGGGTGCCAGTCCTTGTCGCCCCCGAAAGGCCAGGTGCCGGAGCGGAAGCCCGCGGTATGCGAGAGGACCTGGCGCAGGGTGATGGCGCTCATGGGACCGAACGGGTTGTGCGCCGCGGAGAGCTCGGGGACGTACTTGAGAATGGAATCGTCCAGGGAGAGCCGGCCGCGGTCGCGGAGTTGGAGGATCGCGATGCCGGTGAGGGTCTTCGTGATCGAGGCCCAGTGGTAGATGGTGGCCTCATCGACGGGGGTGGCGGCGGCCCGGTCTCTGAGGCCGAAGGAAACGTGGCGTAGCGCACCATCGAGGCCCACCACCCGCAGGCTCGCCCCCACGATGCCGTGAGCCGCTGAGCGCTCCTTGAAGAAGGCGGCGAACCGATCGAGCGCCTCCGCCTCGTGCGACGCCGCCGCGTCCTGCCTGGCCTTCATGGCGGGCTCCTTCGATTGGGCGCGCGCGGGGCCCGCCAGCACCTCGGGGGCCGCGAGCGCCACGCAAAGAAAAGGCCCGCCGAAGCGGGCCCTGAGGGAACGAGTCAACGGACCCTTACTTCTCGTAGAGCGCCGCGATGAGGGCGCCCCGCGCGGTGGCGGTGACGGGGTCGGCGGCCACCCGGATCTCCGAGATGTCGACCGGGAAGGGCTTCGCCTTCATGGCGCGCTCGAAGAGCTCCTTGAAGCCCTTGGGCTTCGCGGTGCCGCCCGCGATGACGATGGGCAGCGGGCGATGAGCGCGCGGGAGCTTGTCGGCCTTGGCGACCGCCTTGCGAATGGAATCGACCAGAGACTCGACGAGGTCCTCGTAGTAGATGTGCAGCGCCTTCTCGAGTTTGTCCGCGGGAGCCTTGGTCAGGTCCAGCTTCTCTTCCTTGATGGTCTTGATGCGCGTGGCCGGTTCGTCGACCACCGAGCCCACCGAGTTGTCGATGTAGTCGCCGCCCTTGGAGATCCCGAAGAGGAGAGAGGGAATCGACAGGTAGGCGAGAGCCACGTTGCACATGCCGCCGCCGCAGGAGATCCCGATGCCCGTGAAGTTCTGGTCTTCCAGTTCGGAGAAGATCACGGCGAGGCCTTCGTTGATGGCGACCGCGCGATAGCCGAGGGTCTCGAAGAAGCGACGCAGGCTGGCCTCGTGGTACACGAGCTCCGCCTCCCGGCCTTCCGACGCCGCGGGAACCGAGAACGAAAGCACCTCGCCCTGCACCTTCGCCTTGGGGATGAGGCCGCGCATGATCGACTCGAGGACGACCGTGCCCATGCGCTCCTTGGGATTCAGCAGGCCGTCCGCCATGGGCCGCCGTGTCTCCACGTTGAACATGTTGGCGAAGCGCTCGGTGGCCCCGCCGAAGATGATGAGCTCATCGCCGTCGCGGAAGTAGGGAATCTCGTTCTGCCCGAGGATGGTCTCGGTGAAGCGGGAGAAGGGAACGGGGATGAACGCGTTCAGCTGCATCGACGTTTCCGTGCCCCGGGTCCGCCTGCGGGCCGCGACTATCTTGCTGGTGCCTACGTCGACGCCCAGGGGCGTGCCGCGCGACGGATCCTCGGCGGCGGCCTGCTCCGAGCCTTCCTGCACCTTCCACAAGTGATCTTTTCGGTCGTCCATGGGTTTCAATTGACTCCAGGTCCTGCGGGGGCAGGTGTGATTAGAGAGCTCGTTGTGCTCTTGGTCGCTTGGCTTTGTTCTTCGAACCAGAGATCGAAACGTCGCGTCAGGGTCTGCTTCAACGCGTCGGTCGACTGCCCCGACTTCAACGCATCCTTCTGAAGCTCGGCTTCCGCTTTGAAGACGCCCGGCCACGGCTCGCCGATCGCCTTCGCGAGGTCGTCATCATAGCCGAAGCCAAAGAGCCTCACACTCGCGGGCTCGACTTCATAGGCGTCAGGAAGGCCGAAGGTCTTGAACGGGAAATTCTTGGCCCAGTCGACGTGGTGGCCGATCTTGCGGGTCTTCGGATTGACGCTCACGATGCCGTGGGCGACGCAGAGTTTCGGGTCGATGTCATAGCGGCGGACGAGATGCTCGGTGAGGAGTCGTCCGGCCTGGAGCTGAGCCTCGGTCAGGGGCAGGGGGCCTTCGGGTGCGAACCGGGATTCGAAGGAAACCCCGAAGAAGGCGTGGTTCAGGTTCATGTAGACCTTCCCCGCGTTCGCCCACACCGCGAAGCCCGCGTGATTCGCGCGCGAGTCGTCGTTCAGGATCTGGTACACGCGGCCGAAGCGGTCGATGAGGTAGTGGTAGAACTCGTGCCGCTTGACGTAGGCGACGAGATTCTTCGAGTTTCGCAGGAGCGACGAGTTGTTCTCGGGTTCGAGGGACAGGATGTCGCTCTCCGTGGTGTGGAAGACGATCCCCACGGGCTCGCTCGACAGAGGCAGGACGTTCCCGGAGGCTTCATCGATCAGCGCGTAGCTCCGCCGCGTCCCCTTCACCCGCTGGCTGGTGTCGATGCGCAGGCCGTTGCTGTAGAGCTCGTAGTCCCTCCCCTGCTCGACGAGCCAGATCGAATTGGGGCGCTGGGTCAGAACCTCGGGCTCGGGCGTCGGCGTGGACCGGGGCGGCGCCTTCGCGGGCGCCTCGGCATGCACGCGGGCCTCGACGGTGGGCGTGCGGCGGCCGAGACTGGTGGCGAGGCGGAGGGTCCCGTACGAGGCTCCGAGGAGCAGAGAGGCGCCCGCGAGCACGATCCCGATCTGCAGGGCCGCGATCTTCCCGCGAGCGACCCGCCGGATCCCGGCCGCCTTGTCGCCCTTGAGCATGGTGAGCCCGCGCCAGCCGAGGTACTTGTAGACGAGAGGACGGGCGGCGGGCGGCACTTTGGGAATCTGGTCCTCCAGCTGCCGGATGGTCTTCGTCGAGTTCCGCAGAAAACGCAGGCGTTCGACCGGGTCCTTGATGTCCCGGGTCAGACCCTCGACGCTGCGGGCGAACTCCGGCGAGAGTTCGCGCGGGTCCTCGCAGACGAGTCCCTTCTCCAGGGCACGTCGTCGCTCCTGAGCGCTTGGGTCCACGGGACTTGAAAGTATAGGCCCGCCAAAGCGCTCCGCGGGTGCCGGCCGGGCCTTTGCCCATAAGATCGCCGGGCATGGCGACGAGCGCATTCCAACCCATCGGGTCGGTGCCGAGGGCGGACCTCCGCCGCCTTTTCGATGAAGAGAGCGACATGTGGGCGCGGGACCTTCGCTGGAGTTTCGCCCCCACGCGTGGACGGCTGGAGGCCTCTCTTGACGAAGGAACCCTCAATGGCCTCGTCCTCGAGGACGCGGCCGGCGCCTGCGCCTATGCCACCTACGCGATGGAGAGCGGCCATGGGATCATCGGTTCCGTCTTCGCCTCCGCCCGCACGAGGGGCGGCGGTTTCGAGCGGCTCCTCGTGGACCGGATCCTCAATCGCCTGCTGGCCCTCCAGCCGAAGGTCATCGACTGCCAGACCCTCTTCTCCTCGGACCCCGCGCTGCTCGAGCCGTTCGCGTCGCGGGGTTTCGAGTCGGCGGCCCGCGTCTACATGACGCTCGATCGGGCCGGCTGGCTCGCCCGTCGCCGGCCCCTGACGCCCGGCCTCCGCTCGAAGCCGACGCACCGCACCGACCTCCGCGGAGTGGCTCGCCTGGTCTACGACGCGCACATCGACAGCCGAAGGCTCGACGCGTCATCCAGCTTCGACAGCCTGGAATCGTGTGAGCGGATCCTCAGCCAGATCGTCCTCGACGAGGTCTGCGGGCCCTTCGATTCCCTGGGCTCACGACGGATTGAGTCGGGCGGCAGGCTGGTGGCCGCGTGCCTGCTCACCTGGCCTCTCGCAGGGGTGGCGCACGTAAGCGAGATCGCGACCGCGCCCGACTACCGCCTTCAGGGTCTGGCCCGGCACTGCCTCGGCGAGTCGTTGGAAAATGCCTTCGAACGCGGGCAGGCTTCCTGCGCCACCCTTTCCGTGACCGCCTCCAACCGGGGCGCTTTGGCCCTTTACGAGTCCGTGGGCTTCGTGCCACGGATCCACTACGGCTCACACGTTCTGAGGATCGGACGTTGACGGCCCTCGCCCTGGCCGCAGGCCTCACCGTCATCTCGGCCTCGAACACCACCGCCGCCCCGTCGTGGACCTGCCCCTACGCGGCCGAGCGGCTGCCCCGTGCGCTGGCCCTGCGCGGGGACGACACGGTCTCGGCCATGGAGACGCGAACGTCGAGGAAAGGCCTCTCCCTGCCGGACGGTGCTTTGAGCCGCGCGTCGGCGCTGTCTCTGGCGCGAGCCCTGGGCGGGTCGAAGCTCGTCGTGGTCCGCTGTCAGGATGACCGCGATCAGACGGTCCTGGAGGCCCAGGCGTTCGAAGTGGACCTGCCGATCGCCGGCGTGGCGGTCCGCGTGGCCCGTCCTCGCGCGGAGGTCGGCGCGGCGATCGACGAACTCGCGGCGCGTCTGACCTCTGCGAGCGCGCCCGACTCCGGAGCAGGTTTCCGGGCGCCTTCCCCGGGCGCCCTGGCGAGGGCAGGATCAGCTCTTGCCTCACCAAACGCGTTGGACCGGGCGCGCGGACTCGCCGCGGCCCTCGATGTCGATCCGGCTTCCGTCGACCTCCGCCTGTCCGCGGTCGAAGCCGCCATCGAGGCCCGCGACTTTGACGCCGCCATCCGGCTCGCCACCGCCCCTCCCTCCCCCGACACACCGGGCGCCCTTTCCCGGGTCCTGCGTTTCCTGGCCGGCGCGGCCCAGCTCGAGGCCGGGCGATACGTGGCGGCCAGCGAGACCTTCGGCTCTCTCCTGCGCACCTCGGAGACGGCGGCCGTGCTCAACAACCTCGGGGTCGCGCGCTTCCGGCTGCGCGATCCGGATGCCTCCTCCCTGTTCTCGCGCGCGGGGTCCTTCGCGGACGACCGGCAGAACGACATCTCCTTCAATCGCGCTCTCGCCATGCTCTTCGAAGGCAAGGCGGAACAGGCCCTGCCCGTCATCGACCGCGCGATCGAGGCCGCCCCGGGCGACGCCCAGACGCATCTCCTGAAGGTGTGGGCCTTCCGGGCGCTGAACCGAGAGCCCGAGCGCGCCACCGCCTGGGACCGCCTCATGGCGGTCGCACCCTCGTTCGCTTCGCTCGGTACCCCCGACCTCGCCCGGCGCCTGGAGAGGATCTTCCTTTCGGAGAGGGCTCACACGCCCTGACTCCGGAGGCCGCGGCCTCCCTGCGCTTGGTAGAATCACCGGATCGAGGCGGGCCGCCGCCCCCTTGCCCGGGAAGAACCAAGCATGCGCCGCGCCATCGCCTCCATCATCGTCGTGAGCCTCGCCCTCGCGAGCGCCCCCGCGATGGCGGCCGACGAGTGGAAGGACCTCTACCTCGACGCGCGCGACAAGGACCTGGCGGGCCGGAACCCCAACTACAGCGAAGCCGTAAAGCACCTCACCCGGGCCCTCGCTGAGAAACCGGCCTCGAGCCTGGGCGAGCGCAGCTACTCGCTGGAGTTCTTCAACTACTTTCCCCACTACCAGCTCGGGCGCGCGTACATGGGCCTGCAGCGCCGCGAGGACGCCATCGCGAGCTTCAAGGAAGAGGAGCGGCAGGGGCTGATTCAGAAAATTGCCGCCGACTATCAGGAGCTGAAACGGCTCCTCAAGGAGGCGGAGGATCGACAGAACCAGGAGGCCGTCCGCACCATGCGCCAGCACCTCGACCGGGCGCTGGCCGAGGCAGCGGACCTCGAGAATCGCGACAGGATCGACGAGGCGATGGCGAAGGCCCAGGAAGCCATGGCCCGGGCCCGGAACCTGGACGCCACCGCCCAGGCCAGGGTGACCGCGGTGCTCGAGGGGCTGCGCCAGAAGCAGACCGCGAAGGACGCCGAGGCCCGGCAGCAGCGGGAGCGCGAGATGGTGCAGCGCGAGCTCGCCGAGGCCCGAAGGCTCCTCAACGCGGGGCAGCACCGGGACGCCCTTGTGAAATTCGACGCTATCCTCAAGCTGGACCCGGGGAATGGGCAGGCCCGCGACGGGCGCATCGAGGCTCAGGACAAGCTCCTCGCCACCACCACGCGGGAGAGCCGGATCCGCGATCTCGAGGACGGACGAAGGCTCTTCGAGGCGGGCTCCATCGAGGCGGCGATTCCCCTGCTTACCGAGGCCGCGACCGACCCGACGCTGACCGAGGCGGCCACCCTGCTTCGGCGCGCCCAGGACCTGAGCGCGCAGCGCAAGCGGCAGCAGGAGGGCGACCGCCGGATCGCAGAGTTGCGCCGCGAGGTGCTCCAGCTCGTCTCAGCGAACAATTTCACGGAGGCAAGCCTCCGGCTCAACCTGATCCTCGGCCTCATCCCCGGCGACGACGACGCCACCAAGCGGCTCGCCGACATCGACGAGCGAATGGCTAGGGATGCGCGCGACCTCCTCCTCGGTGACCGGGAACTTCCCGCCCTTGCCTTCGTGGCCCCGAAGCACGCCTCGAGCGAGACCCAGGAGGACACCATCACCGTGTCGGGCGTCGCCACCGACGATCGCGGACTGGCCCGGATCTCCATCCGGGCCGGCGCCCTCGTCATCCGGACCATGGATCTCACCAAGGAGCAGGAGGCGCGGACCCACACCTTCGACGAGTCCGTGCCCCTGGTCAAGGGAATGAACCGCGTCGTGGTCTCGGTGATGGATCGCAAGGGCCGCACCTTCGAAACCGTCTTCACGGTCGACCGGAAGCCGACCTTCATCGAGAACCCGTATTTCTATCCGCTGGTCGCGCTCTGCGCCATATCGCTCGTGGGCACGGGTGCGGGGGTCTACGCAGCGCGGCGAAGGCGGGCGCTGCGCAACCGGTTCAACCCCTACATCGCGGGCGCCCCCGTGCTCTCGAACGCGATGTTCTTCGGACGGAAGAAGCTCCTGAGCCGGGTTCTCAACATGATCCACGCGAACTCGCTGATGATCACGGGCGACCGGCGCATCGGCAAGACCTCGTTCATGCACCACCTGAAGATGGCGCTCGCGGACGACGAGGGCACGGAATTCAAGTTCTACCCCGTCTCCGTCGACCTCCAGGGAGTTCCCGAGCACACCTTCTTCCACACCATGATGTCGGAGATCGTGGACGCCTTGGGCCTCGTCCCCGAGACTCTCGCCGACCTGCGCTTCCGTTCGGAGAACGACGACTACGACGACCGCGACTTCTCCCGCGATCTCCAGCGCGTCATCACCGACCTGAAGGCCCGCACCCCCAAGAAGGTGAAGCTCGCCCTGCTCCTCGACGAGGTCGACGAACTGAACGAGTACTCGGAGAGGGTGAACCAGCGTCTGCGCAGCGTGTTCATGAAGACCTTCTCCGAGAATCTCGTGGCCGTGATGAGCGGGGTCGGCATCCGCCGGAGCTGGAAGAGCGAGGGCTCGCCCTGGTACAACTTCTTCGATGAATTCGAGCTCTCCGGCCTCTCCCGCGACGAGGCGGAGGAGCTCATCCGCACGCCGGTGCAGGGCGTCTTCCGCTTCGAGGACGAGGCGGTCGAGCGCATCCTGAACGCGAGCGAGCTCAAGCCCTACATCATCCAGAAGTTCTGCATCCACGCGGTGAACCACATGATCGAGGAAGGGCGCTCCACCATCGCGGTACGCGACGTGGCCGCGGTCGAAGCCCTCGTCCTCTCGGACGAGTCCGTGGCGCCGCGGATCTCGCCTCAAACCCGCGTTCAGCCGAATCTCTAAACCGAACGGAAACCCCGAACACACCATGCGCAACCCATTCATCGCCGGCAGCTGGGTCCGCGGCGACAACTTCTTCGGGCGGACAAACCTGCTCCGGGAGATCCTCGAGGGGTCGCGCGATTCGCTGTGGGTGATCGGCGCGCGCCGCATGGGCAAGACGAGCCTGCTGAAGGAAATCGAGGCCCGCACCCAGGCCAGCAAGGAGACGCCCTACCTCGCCCTCTACTGGGACCTGCAGGGGAGTTCGGACGCGAGGGGCCTGGCCGATGGCCTGATCGCGAGCATCGAGGACAACGAGCACTTCCGCCGTGCGGCCGACATCGACATCGACGCCATCGAGGACCTCTCGGTCACCGACATGCTGCAGGCGGTGATCCGCCGGGCCGTGCGCTCCGGGTGGAAGACACTCATCCTCATGGACGAGGGCGAGGAACTGATCACGGTGGCGCGGAACGAGGTGGCGACTCTGGGGCGGCTGCGCCGCGTCCTCCAGAAGGGGCCGGAGGTCCGGTCGGTCATCACGGCCACGAGGCGTCTCGCGCGCCTCGATGAAACCGCGGCCCTCGCGACCTCGCCGTTCCTGCACGGCTTCCTGCCGCCCGCCTATCTCACCCCTCTCGAAGCCGAGGAGACGGCGGGCCTCCTTTCGCGCGGCGGCTTCGCGGACACCGCCATCGCCGCCATCTCCGAGAAGACCGGGAACCAGCCGTTCCTGGTCCAGCTCATCGCCTCACGGCTGTTCGAGAACAAGGACCTCGAGGGCACGCTCGACGTGGTCGCGAACGATGACATGGTTTCGAACTTCTTCTCCGTGGACTTCCAGACGCTCGAGGCGATCGAGCGCCGGATTCTCGAAGAGGTGGCGAGAGAGCGCACTCTCTCCCCCGCCGAGATCGGCACCGCGCTCTCGACCCCCGGCGACACCCTCGGGCCGCACCTGCTGGGCCTCGCGCAGATGGGATACTTGAAGCAGGCCGGTGGCCGCTATTCCATCGGGAACTGGTTCTTCGAAACGTGGCTCCGAAGGCAGTCTCTGCTGCGCGGCGCCGCCCCCGACAACAAGCGCTGAGCAGGAGCCCATTTCAATGGTCACAGGAGCCAACCGGGTTTTCGAGCACGCGGGACGCGAGTTCCACATCCAGGTGGAAGACCTCGCCTCGGGCGACACCGTCGAGGTCCGCGTGTACGACAAGGGCGCGGTGCTCTTCGTGAAGAGGCTGCCCTACGGCGAGGCGATCGCCGGCGCCGCCTCGCGTGAGGATGCGATCCGGACGTTCATGGAGAAGACCATCCAGACGATCAGCGCGGCGATCGCGAAGGGCAAGATCGCGTAATCCGCCTCGCCGTGGCCGCCGGGCGTTTGGACAGGGTCTTTCGCGGCCTGCCGACGGAGTGTCGCGGTCGCGGGGTTGCTTCGGCCCGGTACCGACGGACTGGGGCCTCGCAATGACGTGAGGGGGGTCCCTCCCGCTGCTCGGGCCTGGTAGTTACACCTCGCGCAGGAGGTGGCCCATCTTCTTCTTCTTCGTTTCGAGGTAGCGGCGGGAGATGTCGGTGGGGGCGATCTCGATGGGAACGCGCTCGGTGATCTCCAGGCCATAGCCCTCGAGACCCACGAACTTGCGGGGGTTGTTCGTCATCATGCGGAGCTTGACCACTCCCAGTTCGGCGAGGATCTGGGCGCCGATGCCGTAGTCGCGCTGGTCGGCCTTGAAACCCAGCGACTCGTTCGCTTCCACGGTGTCCTGGCCCTGATCCTGGAGCTCGTAGGCGCGAAGCTTGTGGATGAGGCCGATCCCCCGGCCTTCCTGGCGCAGATAGAGAAGGACGCCCGCGCCCTCCTTCACGATGCGCTCCATGGCCACGTCGAGCTGCTCGCCGCAATCGCAGCGGCGCGAACCGAAGATGTCGCCGGTCAGGCATTGCGAGTGCACGCGCACGAGCACGGGCTTGCCGTCCCGCACATCCCCGTGAACGAGAGCGATGTGCTGCTCGCCATCCACGACGCTCTCGAAGGCGTGGATCCGGAAAGCGCCCGCGCGGGTCGGGAGATTCGCCTCCGCCATCTTGCGGACCAGGCGCTCGTTCATCATCCGGTACTGGATGAGGTCGCGGATGGTGATCATGCGGATGCCGTGCTCGGCGCAGAAGGTCTCGAGCTCGGGCACGCGCATCATGGTGCCGTCCGGCGCCATGATCTCGCAGATGACGCCCGCGGGCTTGAGGCCGGCGAGGCGCGCGAGGTCGACCGCGGCCTCGGTCTGGCCCGCGCGCACGAGCACCCCGCCGTCGCGGGCGCGCAAGGGGAACATGTGCCCGGGACGCGCGAGGTCTTCGGGCTTCGTCCTCGGGTCGACCGCCGCAAGCACGGTGGTCGCCCGGTCGGAGGCGGAGATGCCCGTGGTCGTGCCCTTCTTGGCTTCGATGGGGACGCAGAACGCGGTGCCGAACTTGGCGGAGTTCTCGTTGTCCTGGACCATCAGGGGAATGCGCAGCTCGTCGAGGCGCTGCCCGGTGAGGGGAAGGCAGATGAGGCCCCGTCCGTGGGTGGCCATGAAGTTGATGTTCTCGGTGGTCGCCTTCTCCGCGGCGATGGTGAGATCACCCTCGTTCTCGCGGTCTTCGTCGTCCACGACCACGACCATGCGGCCGGCGCGGATGTCGTCTATGGCGTCTTTGATGGAGGCGAAAGCCACGGGTTCTTCCTTGTCGTTCCGGAGCGGAAAGCGGCGCCCCGGGCGTCATGCTACTTCGCGAGGAGCTTCTCCACGTACTTTGCGATCATGTCGACCTCGACGTTCACGAGGTCGTGGACCTTCACACGCCCGAGGGTGGTGACCTCGAGCGTGTGGGGTATGACCGCCACCTTCACCCGCGGACCGCTCACCTGCGCGCAGGTCAGGGAGACGCCATCGAGCGCGATCGAACCCTTCTCCACACAATACCGGACGAGATCGGCGGGCAGCTCGAAGGTGATCTCGCTCGAAGCCCCGGTGTCGCGGATCGAGGCCACGGCGGCGACGCCGTCCACGTGGCCCTGGACGAAATGGCCGTCGAGCCGCCCGGACAGGCGCAGGGGTCGCTCGAGATTGACGAAGGCGCCCGGGCGCAGGCGCTGGTCGAACCGGGTCCGCGCCACCGTCTCGCGAGCGAGATCGAAGCGCAGCACGGAGCCTTCCATCTTCGTCGCGGTCAGGCAGCAGCCGTTCACGGCCACCGAGCCCCCCACTTCGAGGTCCTCGGGCTTCTTCCCCGGCCGGACGGCGAGGCGATAGATGTCACCCGCGGGCTCGCAGGAAAGCACTTCCCCCATGTCTTCGACGATTCCGGTGAACATGATCTGAACCTCCTAAGCCTCGGGGCGGCTTCGCGCATCCGGCCGGCGCTCGTATACCTCGACCTCGAGGGCGAGCGGGTCCCCAAGACCGTAGCGAAGGGTCGCGGAAGTTTCGGCCGAAGCCCGCTTCACCCGCGCCGCGTCGGCGAGAGCCGCGGGATTCGGCCCCCCCACCACGGGCCGGCTTCCCCGTCCTCCGAGGACGAGAGGCGCGCGGAAGATGACCATCTCATCGAAGAGGCGCTCGCGCACGAACGAGCCGAGGACCTCCGAGCCTCCTTCGACGAGGAGCGACCGCCAGCTGCGGTCGAACAGCGCGGCCACCGCGGCCTCGATCGAGACGCGTCCGCCGCGGCCGGGCACGAGGAGCACGGCAGCACCCTTCCCCTCGAGCGCCTGCCGCCGGTCCCGGGGAGCACCGTCCGCCCCCACCACGATCAGGGGATGACGGCGAGCGGAGGTCACCAGCTTCGAATCGAGGGGAAGGCGCAGCTTTGAGTCGAGGACCACGCGCGCGAACGGGCGGCGAGTGCGCGGCGAGGGAAGGAGCATCGGGTCGTCGTGAAGCGCCGTCTCGACTCCCACCAGGACCCCGTCGAAGAGGCGCCGGAGCTTCCTCGCGGCATTGCGCTGCGCCGCCGAAGTGATCCACTTCGACTCGCCCGTGGACGTGGCCGTGCACCCGTCGAGGGTCATCCCGGCCTTGAGGGCCACGAAGGGTCGATGGTTCCGCATCGCGGTGTTGAAGTGCGCCACGAGCCGTTCCGCCTCGGCGGCGCACACGCCCTCCATGACCTCCACGCCGGCCGCGCGAAGGAGCCGGACCCCCGCCCCGCGCACGCCCGGGTTGAAGTCGCGGGCGCCGAAGACGACCCGGGCCACGCCTGCCCCGACGAGTCTCGGCGCGCAGGGCGGAGTGCGCTTCGCTGGGTTGGGGGCACACGGTTCCAGCGTGACGTATGCAGTCGCCCCGCTCGCCCGTCCGCCAGCGCGGGCCAGGGCATTCGCCTCCGCGTGCGGCGAGCCCGCGCGCTCGTGGAATCCCTCGCCGACCACGCGTCCTTCCCGAACGAGAACACAACCCACCGGGGGATTGGGGTTCGTCTCGCCGATCCCGCGCTCCGCGAGAGCGAGGGCCCGGCGCATGAAGCGCTCGTCGTCGGCCGCTAGGGCCCGCTTCTTCAACCGAGCAGCCCCTCGGCGAAGGAGGCCGCGTCGAAGGGAACGAGGTCTTCGATCGCCTCGCCCAGGCCCACGAAGCGGATGGGGACCTTCATGGCGGAGGCGATGGCGACCGCGATCCCGCCCTTGGCGGTGCCGTCGAGCTTGGTGAGAACGAGCCCGGTGAGCGGTATGGCCCGGGCGAACTCCTGCGCCTGGGCGAGACCGTTAGATCCGGTGGTGGCGTCGAGGACGAGCAGTGTTTCGTGCGGAGCCTGGTCCACCTCGCGGGCGGCGATGCGACCCATCTTGGCGAGCTCCGCCATCAGATGAGCCTTGTTCTGAAGGCGGCCGGCGGTGTCGACGAGAACGCGGCGGATGCCTCCGGCCCGGGCCTTGCGCAGTCCATCGGTCACCACCGAGGCCGGGTCCTGGCCCTCGCGGGACTCCTGGAAGGAGGCTCCGGCGCGATCGGCCCACGTCTTGAGCTGACCCACGGCGGCCGCGCGGAAAGTGTCGGCGGCCACGATGAGTGTCGATTCCCCCTCGGCCCTGTAGCGCGCAGCGAGCTTCCCGATGGTGGTCGTCTTGCCGACGCCGTTCACGCCCACGATGAAGATCACATGCGGATTCCCCTGCGTCACCGCGGGTCCGGGAATGTCGAGAATGGCGCGGATCTTCTGCTTGAGCGTGGTGCGAATGAGAGCGGGGTCGGAGCCTCCCGTCAGGTCCCGGCGGACGGCCACCAGTATCTCGGCCGCCGCCGCGGGCCCGAAATCCGCGGCCACGAGAGTGTCCTCGAGCGAATCGAGCGTCGCCGCGTCGAGCTTGGCGAGGCCTCGAACCAGGTCGCCGACATCGGTGGTGAGAATGGCGCGCGTGCGCGACAGACCCTGCTTGAACTGCTCGAGGAGCCCCATGAGTAGAGTCTATTTCCTGCCGCAGCTACACGCGCAGCGGCACGCTTCCCGGCCGTCGTTCGCGCGGCGTGCGTCAGGCGCGGTCCTCGTCCGGCGCGCGAGCCCGGCCGGGGCCGGCGTTGCGCCCTAAGGCGGGGCTTGGATCGTGCAGGACTACGGCGAACGAGGGCTCCGATCCAGAGCAAGGGGTTCGCATCGCAGCTTCCGCTTGCCGTCCCGCGGCGCGAA
>JAIBCN010000194.1 GCA_019694155.1 Vicinamibacteria bacterium
TGCCCGCACCCCCGAAGAAGCCTGAAGGCGCCGCGGCCGAGGGTCACAAGCCCGCGGCGGAAGCGGCCGCCGCACCGGCGCCTGCGCCGGCACCCGCGCCCGCGCCCAAGTCCGAAGGAGAGAAAGCATGACCCCCGAAGTGGTCGGCTTCTGGGTCCTCGCGATCACCCTCGTCGGCTCGGCGCTCGGCGTCGTGCTGACGAAGAACCTCTTCCACTCCGTCTTGTGGCTGGCGCTTGGCCTCATCAGCACCGCCGGCGTCTTCCTGCTCCTCGATGCCGAGTTCCTGGCCGCGGTCCAGGTCCTCCTCTACGCGGGCGGCGTCATCACCGTGGTGGTCTTCGCGATCGTGGTCACGGAGAAGCTGGTGGGGGAGAAGATCTCGCACACCTCCAAGCGCCTCGCTGGCGGGACCATCGTAGCCGCGGGAATCTTCGGGATGATCGCGAGCCTGATCCAGCGCGCGGGCCTCGACCAGGCGCGGCCGGAGATGGTGGGGGATGCGACCGCGGCGATGGGGATGTCCCTGCTCACGAAATTCGTCCTGCCCTTTGAACTCCTGGGCGTGCTCCTCCTCGCGGGCCTCATCGCCGCGAGCTACTTCGCGAGGCCCGAGGAGTAGATCATGCCGCTTTCCGCTTATCTCACTCTCTCCGCGATCCTGTTCTCGATCGGCCTCTTCGGCGTGATCACGCGAAGGAACACGGTCGGCATCCTCCTCGGCGTCGAGCTGATGCTGAACGCGGTGAACATCAACCTCGTGGCCTTCAGCCGGTTCCACGGCACCGAGGTCGGCATGGTGTTCTCGCTCTTCGCGATCTGCATCACTGTCGCGGAAGTGGCGATCGGCCTCTCCCTCGTCATCCTGCTCTTCCGCATGCGCCGGACCGCGATCGCGGACCAGATCGACTGGCTCAAAGGATGATGAACGATCGCGTCACCCTGATCCTCCTGGCGCTTCTCGCGCCGGTGGCGTCGTTCCTCCTGATCGCCGCGGTCCCGCCGCTGCGGCGCGCCGGACGTCCTGCCGCCTTCGTCTCCTTCGCCGCCGTGCTCACCTCGCTCGCCTCCGCGCTGCGCAACTGGCAGCTCTCGGGCGAGGGCAGCGAGCCCATCCGCGCGGCCTGGGACTGGCTGCCCGCGCAGGGCGGGCCGCTCGCCACCATGGGCGTCCTCATCGACCCTCAGTCGACCCTGATGCTCATCCTCGTCACCCTGGTGGCGACTCTCGTGCAGATTTACTCACTCGAGTATCTCCACACCGAGCCGCCCGGGGCGCTCGGCCGGTACTACGCGTACCAGTCGCTCTTCGTGTTCTCGATGATGGGTGTGGTCATCGCCCCGAACCTCCTGCAGCTCTTCATCTGCTGGGAACTTGTGGGGGTGTGCTCGTTCCTGCTCATCGGCTTCTGGTATCGCAAGCCCGAAGCCGCGCGCGCCGCGCTCAAGGCCTTCTGGACCACGAAGGCAGGCGACGTGGGCCTCCTCATCGGCATCGTCCTCCTCTATCGCCTCGCCGGCACCTTCGATCTTCTCCAGCTGAAGCACAGCATCGAGAGCCACACCTTCGAGACCGCGGGCCTGGGCCTCATCACGTTCTGCCTCTATCTCGGAGCGATGGGGAAGTCGGCGCAGTTCCCGCTCCACGTGTGGCTGCCCGACGCCATGGAAGGCCCGACCCCGGTCTCCGCCTTGATCCACGCGGCCACCATGGTCACCGCGGGCGTTTACCTGCTCGTGCGCACGGAGTTCCTCTTCCGCGAGACCCCCGAGGTCCTCGCCCTCGTCGCCTGGATCGGCGCGATCACCGCCCTGATGGCCGCCACCCTCGCCTGCGTCCAGACTGACATCAAGCGCGTCCTCGCCTACTCCACGGTCTCCCAGCTCGGCTACATGATGACCGCGATTGGCGCCGGCTTCGCGGGCGCCGGCTTCCTGCACCTCCTGACCCACGGCGTCTTCAAGGCGCTGCTCTTCCTCGGCGCGGGGGCGGTGATCCACGCCGTCCACAGCAACGAGATGAAGGACATGGGCGGGCTCTTCAAGCGGATGCCGCAGGTCGCGATCGTCTTCATCATCGGCACCCTGTCCCTTGCCGGCGTTCCGCTCTTCGCCGGCTTCGCCTCGAAGGAGGAAGTGCTCGGCGCGGTCCTCGCGGGCGGCTTCATGGGCCCGTTCCTGATGCTCCTCACCGCCGCCTTCCTGACCGCCTTCTACATGTTCCGCGTGGTCTTCGTGGTGTTCTTCGGCCCCGCGAAGCCAGCCCACGCGCACGCTGACCCTCACGCGCACGCCGACGCGCACGGCACGGGCGGCGATCCCGGCCTCGCCATGTCCGGCCCGCTCTGGGTCCTCGCCCTCTCTGCCCTGGCCATCGGCGGCTACTTCACCCTGCACCATGCCGAAGCCGAGTTCACCTCTCCCGCCTGGCTGACTCCCGCTGCGGTCACGGTGGCCCTCTCCGGCATCTTCTTGGCCTGGCTCACCTACCAGCGCCAGACCATCAGCGCGGATTCGCTCGCCTCCGCGTTCGGCCCCATCCGCAGGGCCGCGCTCGCGAAGTTCTGGATCGACGACATCTTCGAAGCCATCTACCGCTCGGGCCTGCTCGCCCTCGCCCGCATCATCGGCTGGGTCGACCGCTACATCGTGGACGGCGTGCTGAACGTGATCAGCGCCTGGACCCTCGACGGTGGTGACGTGCTGCGGCGCATCCAGACCGGCAGGGTGGGCGACTACATCTTCGCGCTCGCCGCGGGCCTCGTCTTCCTCATGCTGTGGATGGGAGGAGGATTCTGATGGAATTCCCGATCCTCTCCCTCATCACCTGGACGCCCTTCATCGCGGCCCTCATCATCATGGCGTTCGCACGCCATCGGCCGCTGATGGTCCGGCTCGTGGGCACCATCGGCAGCAGTATCACTCTCGTCGGGTCGACGTGGCTCTACTTCGCGTATGACCACGCGAAGGCCGGGTACCAGTTCTTCGAGTGGTTCCCGCTCGTGCCCTCGCTCGGGATCCACTACCAGCTCGCGGTGGACGGATGGGGCCTCGTCCTCGTTCTCCTCACCGCCATCATCCTGTTCGCGGGCTCCTTTGCTTCGTGGACGGTGAAGACGCGCGGCCAGGAGTTCTACGCTCTGCTCCTCCTTCTCGTTACCGGCGTCTTCGGCGTGTTCGTGTCCCTCGATCTCTTCGTGCTCTTCCTCTTCTACGAGATCGCGGTGCTGCCCATGTACCTGCTCATCGCCATCTGGGGATCGAGCGGGGAAGTGCTGCCTCAGGGTGTCTTCGGCTGGGCCTTCAAGCGCACGGGTGTGGGCACGAAGGAATACGCGGCCATGAAGCTGACCCTGTACCTGCTTCTGGGTTCCGCCTTCATCCTCGTCGGCATGCTCGCCCTCTACACCGCCGCGGGCTCGACCACCTTCTCGCTCCTCGACCTGCAGCAGGTGAAGTACAGCCCCGCGCTGCAGAGCTGGGTCTTCCTCTTCTTCTATGTCGGATTCGGCGTCCTCGCCGGCATCTTCCCGCTCCACACCTGGTCGCCCGACGGCCACGCCTCGGCGCCCACCGCGGTTTCGATGCTGCACGCGGGCGTCCTCATGAAGCTCGGCGCCTACGGCGTGCTGCGCCTCGGCTTCGGCCTCACTCCCGAGGGCGCGCTGCAGTGGGCGTGGCTCGTGGGCAGCATCGCATGCATCAACATCGTGTACGGCGCCTTCTCCGCCATGTCGCAGAAGGACCTCAAGTACGTGGTCGCGTACTCCTCGGTCTCGCACATGGGCATCGTGATGCTCGGCATGGCCACCCTGACCGAGCAGGGGATCAACGGCTCTGTCTTCCAGATGGTGGCGCACGGCATCATGACCGGGCTTTTCTTCGCCCTCGTCGGTCTCGTTTACGAGAAGGCCCATTCGCGCGAGATCTTCAAGATGGGGGGCTTCGCCACCATGATGCCCGGCATCGCCACCGCGTTCGTGGTGGGCGGCTTCTCCTCGCTCGGCCTCCCCGGCACCGCGGGCTTCGTGGCCGAGTTCCTGGCCTTCCTCGGAGCCTGGCAGTCGGCGCACTCCTGGTGGCTCTTCCCGGGGGTCACCGGCGCCTTCCTCACCGCGATCTACGTGCTGCGCGTGGCCAAGCAGATCTTTTTCGGACCGAAGAGCGCGGACCCGCACTTCCAGGACCTGCCTGACGCGAAGGGCACCGAGTGGGTGGCCCTCGTGTTCCTGGTCTGCATCCTGATCCTCTTCGGCGTGTTCCCCATGCTGATGGTGAAGCCCATCGACACGGCCACCGTCGCCATCCTCCAGCACATGGGGCTCGGCCGATGAGCGTCCTAGGTCCCATGACTCTCGAGATTGGCCTCGGCGCCCTGATGCTGGTGGTCCTGCTGGCCGGCATCTTCCGCCCCGCCACGCCCGACCGGCGCGCGGGTTTCGTGACTCTGCTCGGC
>JAIBCN010000077.1 GCA_019694155.1 Vicinamibacteria bacterium
GATCGAGGACCTCATCGCCACCTTCGCGGCCTACCAACGCAAGTACGCCCCGAAGAGCCGCCTCCTCCTCGTTGGAGACTCGGTGGGGCACGAGCGCTACCTTCGCCGCCTCCTCGAAACCGTCCACGACCTTCGCGTCCGGGACGTGGTCTTCACCGGGCAGGTGACCCAGGCAGACCTCATCGCCGCCTATAGCAGCGCGCAGGCCTTCCTCTGTCTCTCCGAGCACGAGGGCTTCTGCGTCCCCCTCCTCGAAGCCATGCACTTCGGTCTGCCCGTGCTGGCCTACGACGCCGCGGCGGTGGGCGAGACCATGAACGGTGGCGGGATTCTTCTCGACCGCAAGGACCCAGCCTTCGTGGCCGCGACGCTTGACCGCGTTCTCACCGACGAAGCCTTCCGCGGGGCGGTCCTCTCGAGCCAGGCCCGGACGCTTGCGGCCGCGAAGGCCACGGACTTCGACCGGCTCCTCGAAGCCCACATCGACACCGCGCTCGAATCGGCGAGGGTGAAGGCGTGACCTTCCGCGAGGTTCATCAGATCGTGGCCGCCCTCTCTCCGGGCGACGCGGTGTGCAACGAGGCCCTGGTCTTTCAGCGCCTCCTCCGGGCGAGAGGGTACGCGAGCGAGATCTACGCGGGCGCCATCGCTCCGGAGATGACCGGCCTCGGCCTTCCCGCCTCGGACTACTCGAAACGGGGTTTGCCGGAGGGTGCCGCTTCCATCTTTCATTTCGCGATCGGCAGCCCCGTCGCGGAGAGAGTCCTTGCCGGAACCGAGCCGCTCATCCTTCGCTACCACAACGTGACGCCTCACGAGTTCTTCCTCGGCTTCAGCGGGCACCTGGTGGGCCTCACCTATCACGGCGCTCGCGACCTCGCCCGCTTCGCGCCCCGGACGTCGCTCGGCCTCGCGGTGAGCGAGTTCAACCGCCGCGATCTCGTGGCGGCGTCCTTCGCGGCCACCGAAGTCCTGCCCCTGGCCATGAACATGGAGGCGCTCGACGAGCCGCCCGACCCGGTCGTGATGTCGCAGTTCCAGGACGGCCGGAAGAATCTCATCTTCGTGGGCCGGGTGGCCCCCAACAAGAAGATCGAGGATCTCGTCCGGGTCTTCTGCGCCTATCAGCGCTACGTGGAACCCGAGAGCCGTCTCTTCATCGTGGGCGACGGCCGAGGCTTCGAGCACTACACCCGCCGGCTGCGCGAGCTGGTGAGCCACCTCCGGATCGACGAGGTGGTCTTCGCGGGCGCGGTCACGCAGAGCGAACTCAACGCTTACTACCGCCTCGCCGATGTTTTCCTGGGCCTGTCGGAGCACGAAGGGTACGGCGCCCCCCTGATCGAGGCCATGCGCTTCGGCATACCGGTGGTGGCCCTCGACGCGGGCGCGGTGCGAGAGACTCTTCAGGGCGGCGGGGTCCTGCTCACCCAGAAGGAGCCCGAGGTCGTGGCCGAACTCCTGGGAATGGTGATCAGAGACAAGGCCCTCCGGGACGCGGTGCTCGAGACCCAGGCCGCGGCCCTTGCGAAAATCCGCTCCGTGGATATCGGCGAGCGGCTCGATCAGGTGCTTCAGCGCGTGGAGGGATCAAGGTGACGGATCGTCCCTCTCTCGACGTCGCGAGGATCGTGGACGAGATCCGCGACGAGATACAGAAACGCCGCGCGGCCGGCGATCTCACCGTCGAGGACATCGAGTGGCTCCTGGAGCGCCGGCTGAAGGCGAGCATCGCCAAGGCCCGCATCGACGAGAGCCTGGCCGCCCGGCTCCTGCACGAGAGTCACGACTGGAACACGGACACGGGCTACGAGATCCGCACCACCCGCACGGGTTTCGCGGGCGCGCTGATCCGGGCCGGCAAGGTCGTGGTCCGGCCGTTCGTGAGGCTCTACACCGATCACATCCTCAATCGTCAGAGTCAGATCAATCTCGCGATGTGGCACGTCCTTCTCGACGCCGTCGAGCGCAATACCGCGCTCGAGATCGAGATCCTGAAGCTCCGGAAGGAAGTGCGAGACCTGAAGGACCGCGCGTGAAGCTCGCCATCGTGATCCACCGCTACGGTGACGGTGTCGCGGGCGGCTCGGAGGCCCACGCGCGCGGCCTCGCGGCGGCGCTTCGGAACGCTCATGACGTCGAGGTTCTCACCACCTGCGCGCGCGACTATCTCTCCTGGCGCAACGAGTTCGAGGCAGGCGAGACGACGGTGGATGGCGTCCGCGTCACCCGCTTTCCGGTGAGAAAGACGCGCGACCTGGCCCGGTTCGCCGCGGTTTCCGACCACGTCTTCAACGAGTCGCACGAACGTGACGACGAGGAACGGTGGATCGTCGAGAACGGTCCTTACTGCCCGGACCTCGTGGCCGCGGTGAGCGCGCGCCCGGATGTCGACTTCTTCCTCTGCTATTCGTACCGCTACTTCACCGGCATCAAGGCGGCGCTCGCCGCGGGCCGCCGCGCCATCCTCGTGCCCACCGCGGAAGAGGACGACGCCATCAGGCTGTCGGTGTTCGCCGAGCTCTTTCGTTCGGTTCGCGGCTTCCTCTACCTGACTCCCGAGGAGAAGGAGCTGATCGAGAAGGCGGCGGGCGCCCTCGCCGCCCCTTCGCGCGTGATCGGGAGCGGCCTCAACGCGCACCGTGCCGGTCCCGAACCGCGGAAGCTCCTCGGGGCGCCCGATTCCTACGTCCTGTATGTGGGCCGGATCGATCGCAACAAGGGTGTGGACGCGTTGTTTCGCTATTTCCTGTGGCTGCTCGACGAGTGGCCTGAATGCCCGCCCCTCCTCCTCGTCGGTCACCCGGTGCTCGACATCCCCACCCATCCGAAGGTCCGACATCTTGGCTACGTGAGCGAAGACGAGAAGTCGTCCCTGATCGAGGGCGCGAGCTTGGTGCTCATGCCGAGCCGTTATGAGAGCTTGTCGATGATCGTCCTCGAGGCCTGGGCGCTCGGCCGGCCCGTGCTCGCAAACGCGGCCTGCGCGGTCCTCGAAGGCCAGTGCCGCCGCAGCAACGGCGGCCTCTACTACCGGGACTACGCGGAGTTTCGCCTGATGCTGCGAAGGCTGATGGAAGATTCGTGCCTTCGCGCCGATCTGGGCGCTCATGGCGAGGCCTACGTCACCGCGAACTACTCGTGGGAACGAGCCGCGGCGCAGACGAACGACCTCCTCCGCGAACTGACTTCGGGAGCCGTGTCATGACCCGCAGGGTGGATCAGTGGGTGCCCGCCCTCCACCGCGGGGATGCGATTGGCGACTCGACGCTGCTGATGCGCGAGGCGCTCCGGTCTTTCGGCTACGTCTCCGACATCTACACCTATAACCAGGACCCCGGCGTCTCCGCGGTGGCCTTCGACCAGTGGAGCGAAGGGGCCGAGACGGACATCGTTATCTTTCATTACGCCCTCATCTCGCCCATGAACGAGGCGTTCGCGAAACTCCGCGGCCGGCGCGTGCTCCAGTATCACAACATCACGCCGCCCGGATTCTTCCTGCCGTGGGACACGGAGATCCACAAGATCCTGAGCCAGGGCCTTCAAGGCCTGGCTCCGCTGGCGGGGACGACCACCCTCGCCCTGGGCGACAGCGAGTTCAACCGCCTCGAACTCGAGCGGATGGGCTTTGCCCGCACCGGCGTCCTCCCCATCGCCATCGACTTCGACCGCTATTTCGAGCCAGCGAATCCCATCCTCAAGAAGCGCCTTGCCGATTCACGGACCAATCTCCTCTTCGTCGGCCGCATCGCGCCGAACAAGCGGCACGACAACCTTCTGCGCGTGCTCGCCTACTACAAGAAGAACATCTCGACGGGCGTCCGGCTCCTCGCGGTGGGGAAGCACCCGCGGCGCGAGACCGGGGTCGGCGCTCCCATCGAGGGGCACTATCTCGACGCTCTCATTCGTCTCTATTCCGAACTCGGGGTCGAGCCCGCCGATGTTGTGTTCACCGACGGCGTGTCCCACGACGAGTTGCTCGCGTACTACGAGAGCGCCCATGTCTTCGTCTCGATGTCCGAGCACGAGGGCTTCGGCGTTCCCCTCGTGGAGGCCATGTTGAAGCGCGTGCCCGTCGTGGCTCTGGGCGGCACCGCGGTGACCGAAACCCTTGGAGGCGCCGGAGTGCTCTTCGAGCGGCCCGACGTGGCCGAGTTCGCGGAGGCCGCGGCGCTCCTCGCGAAGCCGGGGCCAGCGCGTGACGTGATCCTGCGCGGCCAGGACCGGCGTGTTCAGGACTTCGCCACGAAGACCACGCTCGGCCGGCTGCGCGAGATCGTGGAGGGGCTCTAAGGTGAGCCGCAAGGTCGCTATCGTGGTTCAGCGCTACGGCGCCGACCTCGTCGGCGGCTCCGAGACCCTGGCGCGCGAGTACGCCCAGCGCCTCATCGGCCGCGGCTTCGATGTCACGGTGTACACGAGCACGGCGCGCGACTACGTGACCTGGCGTTCGGAGTACCCCTCCGGCGAGTCGATGGAAATCGGGGTAAGGGTCCGGCGCTTCGCGCCCGAGCGGGAGCGCGACTTGAAGGCCTTCAACGCGCTCGCCGAGCCGATGTACGCTCGCGCCACCACCGCCGACGACGAGAGGGCCTTCCTCGAAGCCCAGGGTCCCTTCGTCCCGGGCCTGGTCGACGCGCTGCGAGCCGACGCCGCACAGTTCGAGGCCGTTCTCTTCTTCACCTACCTCTACTATCCGTCCGTCGAAGGCATCAAGGTCGCGGGCGATCGCGCGGTCTTCATCCCGACCGCCCACGACGAGCCGCCGCTGCGCTTTGCGGTCTTCAAGGCCGCGTTCGAGGGCGTCCGCAGCTATGCGTTCTGCTCGGCTCCGGAGGCCCGCCTCGTGGCCTCGCGCTTCGACATCTCGAAATGCTCGCAGGACGTGGTCGGCATCGGGGTCGACCCGCCCGACGAACCCGACGTCGAGGAGTTCAGGATCCTGCGCGGGATCGAGCGTCCATACCTGCTCTACGCGGGCCGGATCGACGCGGGAAAGGGCTGCGACGAGATGCTCCGGTTCTACGAGCGCGCGCAGGCGGAGGTCATGGGCTGTCCCGATCTCTTTCTCATCGGCAAGCTCGCCATGGAGCTTCCGCGCATTCCCCGATTGAGACACCTGGGCTTCGTCTCCGAGGAGGACAAGCGGGCCGCGATGGCCGGGGCGGAAGCCCTCATCTGCCCGAGTCCCTACGAGAGTCTCTCGATCACCCTTCTCGAGGCCATGTCCTTCGGAACGCCGGTGCTGGCCTCATCCAGATCGGATGTCCTCGTCGACCATTGCCACAAGAGCCACGCGGGTCTCGCTTACGGCAATCCTGAGGAGTTCACCGAGTCGGTGCGGCTGATGGTGCTGAACGGCGGATTACGCCGCGCCCTCGGTGAGAACGGGAAGCGCTACGCCCTCACCGAGTTCTCATGGTCGAGCGTTCTCGACCGTCTGGTCCGGCAAATCGACGCCGCGGCCCAAGAGCCGGGGCCCCGGAACTAGCGCGCGGCGCGAAGCCGTTCGAGAACGATGTCGGTCGCCTGCGGTCCCTTGAGGATCGCGGCCGCGGAGGCGATCTGCTGGATCGCGGTCTCGACCGCTTCGATGCCGGCGCCGCGTTCGATGGCGAGCCGGGCCGCCACCACGTGCTTCTGAACCACCGCCTCGCCGCCCGCACCGAGCAGAGCGTTCGCGGTATCGCGGATCTTCACCAGGCGCTGCACCAGCTCCAGGCTCGCCTGGGGCATCTGGCCCGGAGGCATGGTGGCCTGGCGAGGCAAGGGGGCGTTCGCGGGCCGCCCGGTGGGTCCGGTGACCGTCCCCATCGCGTTGGAGGTAGAGGCGGAGAGCGCGGGAGAGGGGGGCGCGGGCGGGCGAGGGGGCGGCGCGGCCGGCGGCTCCTTGAGCCTTATGAGGTTCGTCGCGATGAGACCGTACAGGATCTTGCAGGCCTCGAAGGTGGAATGCGAGGAAGCGTTCGCGATGGCCTTGATGGAGCGGCGGCCGTCGATCTTCGAGAGGATCAGCCACTCGGACGTGTTGAGGTTGATCTGGCCCTCGCGTCCTTCGGGGATCACGAACTCCGGCACCAGCTCCATCGACGGAACCTTTTTCTGAAGGACGCGCCATTCGTCCAGGCGACGCGCGGCCTCCATCAGGAGATTGGTGTTGGTCTTCGTGATGGTGTTCGCGGCCACCGCGGCGCCCGTCTCGAAGAAGAACTCTCCGCGGCTCCAGATGGCGAGCTGGTAGACCGCCTCCTCGCCCGAGAGGTCCTCGACCTGGGCGTGCACGATCCTCCCCTCCTGGATGTAGATCTGCCCCTTGACGTCGCCGTCGGTCAGATGGAAGCAGCCCGTCTTCCCGGAAGAAGAGACGAGCTGAATGACGTCCGGGAGCGGGAGTTCGGAGAGGGAGCCTTGAAAACTCATCGAGGGAGATTCATGTGACTTTGAAGAGGCGAACGACGGAAATCAGGCTACAAGGCGGCTTGCCGGGCTGTCAAACATCGCGAGGATTTCAGTGCTTTCCGAAGGTCAGGGCGGCGGAGAGCCGGGCGACCACGGTGTCCTGGCCCAGGATTTCAAGCAGATCGAAGAGGGGCGGCCCTACGGAGGCCCCGGAAGCCACCGTTCTCGAACCATTGATCAGGAGGCCTGCCTTGATGCCCAGTTCATCGGCGAGCTTCCGGAGCTCCACTTCCGCGGTCTCCTTGTTGAAGTTCGGAAGGGCCTTGAACCTGGACGCGAGTTCCACCAGCCACTTCCGCACACCCGGGTCCTTGTCCACGTTCTTCTCGACCGCGACGGGATCGATGTCGAAGGTCTTGTCGAAGAAGGCGCGGCCCGCGCTCGAGAAGTCCTTGAGGGTGATGAAGCGCGGGCGGAGCAGGTCCACGGCCTTCGCGAACCACTCCCGGCGATTCCAGCCCGCGGCCCACGACTCATCCCAGAGCCCCGCGCTCCTGAGCTCGGCCTCGACCATGGGAAGCAGGTCCTCGAGCGGCATCTTGTTCATGTGCTCGGCGTTCAGGTGGAGAGCCTTGCGGTCGGTCCACTGGCGGGGGTCGGTCTCGGAGAAGTTCACGATCGCGTTGCCGCGGGAGACGCCCGAGAGCGAGAAGGCCTCGATCAGCTCGGCGGTGGTGAAGAACTCCTTGTCGGTGCCGGAAGACCATCCGATCAGGGCGAGGAAATTCCGAAACGCTTCGGGGATGAATCCTTTGTCGCGATAGGTGGTCACGGAGACCACCTCGCCGTGCTTCCGCTTGGAGAGCTTGGCCCGGTCGGGCGCGTTGATCAGGGGCAGGTGCGCGAATTCCGGCGGCTTCTTGCCGAGGGCCTCGTAGATCAGGATCTGCTTGTGGGTGTTCGAGAGGTGATCCTGGCCGCGGATCACATGGGTGATCGCCATGTGGATGTCGTCGCACACCACCACGAAGTTGTAGAGCGGTGAGCCGTCGGGACGAAGCAGGGCGAAGTCCTCCGTGTCCTTGTGCTTCCGCTCCTGGGTTCCGTAAACCCCGTCCTCGAAGACGGTGGCTCCCTCGCCCTCCGGGACTAGAAAACGGACGGTGAACGGCTCGCCCTTCGCCGCGCGGGCGTCGGATTCCTCCCTGGACAGGAGGCGTGACGGCAGGTCCCGCTGCCAGGGCCTCTTCTCGATGTCGGCCTGCTTTCGCTGGGCCTCGAGCTCGGCCGCGGTGGCGAACGATCGATAGGCCTTGCCCGCAGCCAGGAGCTCGGCGGCGACCTGGCGGTGCCGCTCTACGCCATCGCTCTGAAGGAACGGCCCTTCGTCCCAATCGAGCCCCAGCCACTTCAGTCCGTCGAGAATGCTCTTCGTATTGTCGTCGGTCGAGCGCTCCTTGTCGGTGTCCTCGATGCGGAGGATGAACGTGCCGCCGTACTTCTTTGCATACAGCCAGTTGAAGAGCGCGGTGCGGCCGCCGCCAATGTGCAGATAGCCGGTCGGGGAGGGAGCGAAACGGACACGAATGGCGGGAGAGCTCATGAGTTGAGGGCTATTTTAGCGGCCGTCCCTGGTTTCTCCGTCTGCGTCTCACCGGCCCGGCCCGCCGTCGATCGCTTGAACAATACGCCCCGGGAACTCGTTCTATAGTTTCAACGAGAGGTCGGCCTGCCCCGAACATGACACACGCTCTACAGTTGAAGAACGTCCGCAAGGCGTACCAGGAGAAGGTCGCGGTCAAGAGTCTCGACCTGGAAGTGCCGAAGGGCTCCGTGTTTGGTCTGTTGGGGCCGAATGGCGCGGGAAAGACCACGTCGATCCGCATGGCCATGGACATCATCGGACCCGACACCGGTGAAGTGCTGATTCTCGGCCAGAAGACGGACAAGTCCCTGCGCAACCGGATCGGCTACATGCCCGAAGAGCGCGGCCTCTACCAGAAGATGATCATCGAGGAGCTTCTCGTCTTCATGGCCGAGCTCAAGGGCGTCAAGCCCGCCGAGTCGAAACGCCGCATGATGCCCTGGCTCGAAAGGCTGGGTCTCGGCGGCCTGCACCGGAAGAAGGCCAACGAGCTGTCGAAGGGCATGCAGCAGAAGGTCCAGTTCATCCAGACCCTGCTCCACGACCCCGAGATCCTGATCCTCGACGAGCCCATGAGCGGCCTCGACCCCGTGGGCACGAACGTGATGCGCGACGCCATGATCGAGCTGTCGCGCGCGGGAAAGACGCTCATCGTGAGCTCGCACCAGATGGCGACCGTCGAGCAGATGTGCGACCGCGTCGTCCTGATCAACAACGGCGAGAAGGTGCTCGACGGCCGCGTCTCCGACATCAAGGCGAGCTACGGCAAGAACACGCTGGTTCTGGCCTTCGAGGGCGACGGCTCCTTCCTGAAGGGGCTTCCCGGGGTGGCCGCGGTCAACGACCACGGCCGCTACGCGGAGTTGAAGCTTGGACCCGGCGCCGACCCGCAGGCCATCCTCAAGGCCGCGAGCGACCGGCTGAGGATCACGAAATTCGAAGTGGTGGAGCCTTCGCTCCACGACATCTTCATCGAACGCGTCACCGAGGTGCCCGCATGAGCCGCGACATTCTGGTCATCGCCAAGCGCGAGTTCATCGAGCGCGTCCGCACCAAGGCGTTCGTGATCGGCACCATCCTCGGGCCCGTCTTCATGGCCGCGATCATGATCGTGCCCGCGCTCATGGCGAGCAAGCTCGCCAAGTCGGTGTCGATCACCGTCATCGACGCCGAAGGCTCGCTGCGAACCCTGGTCGAGGACAGCCTGAGGGGCGGCACCGGAACCCCCGAGGCGGAGAAGCCCGAGGACCCGATGAACGCGCGGCCCCGCAACGTGGGAACCACTCAGTTCGTCATCAAGCCCGCGGTGGGCGCGGACGTGGCCGCCCAGCGCGAGGCCGCGAAGAAGGCGGTGCTCGACGGGAAGCTCGATGTCTACGTCGTCCTGCCTCAGGATGTCCTGAAGGAATCGAAGGCCGAGTACTACTCGAAGAGCGTCACCGACTTCGAGGGAATCCGCGCCGTCGACCGCGCCATCGAGAAGGCTGTCTTCGCGAAGCGCATCGGGGCGGCCGGCATCGACCCCGCGCAGATCGCCGCTCTCACCAGGCCCCTCGACCTGAAGCGGCTGCGGGTCAGTGAGGAAGGTGAGCACGAGGACAAGGGCATCTCGTTCTTCCTGTCCCTGATCCTGGTCATGATGATCTACGTGGGCACGCTCATGTGGGGTCAGATCGTGATGACGGGCGTGATCGAGGAGAAGTCGAACCGGGTGGTCGAAGTGATCGTCTCCTCTACGACGCCGCGGAATCTCCTGTTCGGAAAACTCGTGGGTGTCGGAGGCGCGGGGCTGCTCCAGTTCGGCATCTGGATCCTCGGCCTTGTCGGCGTGTCCGCGGCCTCGGGTTCGCTCGCCTTCCTTTCAGGGCTCGAACTGCCCGCGCTCAACCCGGTGCTCATCGCCGCTTTCCCGATCTTCTTCCTGCTCGGCTTCTTCCTCTACGCCTCGCTGTACGCGGCCATCGGCTCCGCGGTGAACACCATCCAGGAGGCGCAGAACTTCATCTTTCCCGTGATGCTCCCCATCATCATGGCCATGGTGTGCTGGCCGGTGGTCATGCGCGCGCCCGATTCGACTCTCTCCGTGGTGCTCTCGCTCATCCCCTTCATGACTCCGATCCTCATGTTCCTGCGCATGAGCGTGCTCATGCCGCCGGTCTGGCAGATTGCACTCTCCGTCGTGCTCACGAGTCTCGCCATCGCTCTCGTGATCTGGATCGCGGCGCGCATCTACCGGGTGGGCATCCTCATGTACGGCAAGCCGCCGAACTTCCCCGAGATGCTCCGCTGGGTGCGGCACGGCTAGCAGGAAGCGCTAGGCGCGCGCGAATCGGGCCGGATCGAAGGCCCGCAGGTCGTGTGCGGGAGTTTCGCCGAGCGCCAGGGCCGCGGCGATTTCGCCCACCATAGGGCCGAGAAGAATGCCGTTGCGGAACAGTCCTCCCGCTATCACGAGGCCCTCGAAGGCGCCCCTGCCGATCAGGGGAAGACCATCGGGGGTGGCCGGCCGCAGCCCCGTCCAGGTGTCCGCGATCGTGGCCTTCTTCGAAGCGGGCGCGATTCCAGTCGCGATCTCGATGAGGCGGGCCACGCCCTCCGCGGTGACCCGGGTGTCGAATCCCACCTCCTCCATGGTGCTGCCGACGATCAGCCTTCCGTCCACCCGAGGAACGATGTAGCCGTGATTCCCGTAGACCACGTGCCGCAGGGAAGGTCCGTCGACGAGCGACATCATGTGCCCCTTCACCGGGTGGACTGGAGGAGCGAGGGTGTCGCCGCTCATTTGCCGGGCCCAGGCGCCGAGTGCGTTGATCAGAGCGGCTGTAGGGATCCTCTCGGTGTCGGTGGAGACCGCGGCGATTCGACCGTCCCTGGCTTCGAGCCCGCGAAGGGCCGTGTATTCACGGATCTCCACGCCCCGGCTCAGGGCGAGGGCCTTGAGCCCTTCGAGCAGGCGGCGGTTGTCGACGCGATGGTCGTCGGGGAAGAGCGCGGCGCCCTTCGCGCGGGGATCGGCGGCGGGCTCGATTCGCGTCAGGCTGCTGCCCGACACCATCTCGGCGCGCAGCCCCAGATTCTTCTGCGCCTCGACGAGCGTCCTGAGGCGCGTCTCGTCCTCATCCGAAAAGGCGAGTGACAGAACGCCGTAACGGTGATGTTCGACCGCGACCCCGGTGAGCCGCAGCAGTTCTTCGGCCAGACTGATATGCCGGTCGCGAGCCTTGAGGGCGAGGGGGAGGAGAGGAGAGCCGGGGGCGGTCTCCGCCTGCGGGGAAAGGATGCCGCCCGCCGCGAAGCTCGCCTCGCGTCCGGCCTGCCCGCGATCGAAGACGATGCAGCGCGCTCCGCGTTTCGCGAGTTCGCAGGCGGCGGACAGGCCGACGATGCCGGCGCCCGCCACGATCACATCGGGAGACTTTGAAGACATCGGTTACCAGGTTTTGGAGCGGCCCTTAGGGGCCCGCTTTTCGGGTGAGCGCCTACTCGAGGTGACCCGCGCTTTGCAGCACCGCCACCACCTTGTAGACCCAGAACGAACACCGCCCAGATTCCTTCTCCAGATCGTCGATCGACGCGCCCTTCTGGAGGCGTTTGAAGACATCCTGCGCGGCCGCGAGGCTCTCGTGATCTGTCCACGCGAGTTCCGCGACCTTCGCCTTGTAGACCTTCTTGCGGTCGGCAAGCTGCTCCTGCAGGACGGGCAGCTCGTCGGACATCCGGATTGCTTCCATCAGCAGCGAGATGCCGGGAAGAGTGATGTCCGTGCCCTGCTGCTCCTCGGCCTCGCGGCTGGTGAAGGCGAATTCGCCTTCAGGCTTGCTCTGGAAGAGCTGGAAGACCGCGTCGTCCCCCTTGAGTTTCTGGAAGAGCGCACGCACGATGTTGCCCTTGAAGAAGACGATCTCGGACACCCGCTCGTGCTTCGGGGAGCTCACGATGAGCGAGCCCGTCTGGTGAGAGCCGATCAGAGTCTGGATCACGGTGGCGAGGTCGAAGAACTGGAGGTTGCCCGAAAGCTGCTTCGTCTCCGCCCGCCGCGACTTCAGCGTGGTGGCCTCGAGCCTCCGCGCGATCACCTCGCACATCGACCGGGCCATGCCGGGAAGCGACCCCATGAGATCGTCGAAGACGGCCTTGTCGAGGCGGAACAGCTCGGCGTTCTCCGGGCAGCGGATGGTGGCGCTGCGCGGCGAGCCGGTGAGCAGCGCCAGCTCGCCCACCACCTCACCGACGCCCAGGAAGGCCACGGTGACCGCGGGGGTGTTGTCCACCGGCTGCGTGATGACTTCGAGAACGCCGGACTTGATCACGTACATCCGGTCGCCGGGCTCGCCCTGCTTGAAGACGACGGCGCCCGGGCCGAACTTCTCGAAGGTCCCCTGGGAGAGCACGGCGTCGAGAACCACTCGCGCCTGGTTCGCGAAAAGGTCGCTCTGCGTCAGGAAATCGACTTCGGGATTCGGCATGAGGTGGGTGGCTTGCGAGTATAAGCCTGCGCCTTTCGGCGGCTGCGTAGCGCGCCCTGTCCGCCCCTTCGCCTTTGCGTCTCGGCGGCGGGCTTGTGATACTTCGCGCCATGCCAAAGGCCAGGGCCGTAACCGCAACCGCAAGGAAGACGTCGGCCGGGCGGAAGAAGAGCGCCACGGTCCGGAAGGCCGCCGCGCCAAAGGCCCCGCCGAAGGCCCGCGCGCCGCGCCGGTCCACGACCGTCGCCAAGGCGGCGCCGGCTGAAGTGCCGGCGCCTGAAACGCAGCAAACCGTCGTCCCGCCGCCGCTGGCTCCGAAGCCGCCCATCGAGGATGCGCAATCGCAGGTGGTCGCCTCGAAGTTCGCGAGCGCCGAGACTCCGGTCGAAAGCGCGGCGCCCAGGCCGCGCCCCTCGCTCCCTGCAAGCTATGGCGAGAGCCACCTGCTCCTCCTGGTCCGTGACCCGCAGACCCTGTTCGCGGCGTGGGACGTGGCTCCCGCCACGATCGAGGCTCTCAAAGCCCGCCTCGGCCGGCGTGGCTTCGCGGTCTCCAATCTCACCTTGCGCCTGACGCGAGCGGGAGGAGGCACGAGCGTGGTGCACGTCGGAAAGAAGGCGCGGTCGCGCTACCTGAAGATCGAAGGCGGTCCGTCCTTCATGGCCGAGGTCGGCTTCACCACCCCCGCGGGGCGGTTCGAGCTCGTGGCCCGGAGCGCGCCCTGCTTCGTGCCGATGGGGCCGGTGGCCCGCCAGGAGTCATACGAAGCCGGCCGACGCTCGGTTCTTGGCTATCGCGAGGCGATGGCGGTGGCCCGAAAAGGCGGCGTGGCTCAGAACCCGGGCCCACGTTCGGTCCCGGGGGCCGCCCGTGCGCGCGCGCTCTCAACGGCGGGCGGCGCTTCCTCGGCGGCCGGTGCGCGTGTTCTGGGAGGGGCAAGCGATCTCTATCGTCGGTGAGAGCACTCCGCCGCGGAATCCTGTCGGGTTCTGGTGCCCGGTTCTCCACGCCCATCTTCCGTTCGTCCGCCATGCCGAGCACGAGCATTTCCTGGAGGAGGACTGGCTCTACGAGGCGGTGATCGAGACCTACCTTCCGCTCCTGCGGATGATGGATCACCTGTCCCGCGACCGCGTCCGGTTCCGTCTGACCCTCACCCTGTCGCCGCCGCTCCTCGCGATGATGCAGGACCCCCTGCTCATGAAGCGCACGGAGCGACGCATCGACGCCCTCCTGAGGCTGGCCTCGAAGGAGGTCAGGCGCACCGCGACCCAGGACAAGCACCTCCTCGACGCCACGATCTTCGCGGAGCAGGATCTCGCCAGCCTGAAGGAACTCTTCGTGAGCACCTACCGGCGCGATCTCGTGACGGCCTTCTCGAAGCACCGTGCCGCGGGGTCGATAGAGATCATCACCTGCGGGGCCACCCACGGCTTCCTGCCCCTGATGCGGCACACCCCTGAGGCGGTGCGCGCCCAGATCCAGGTGGCGACCACCGACTTCCGCCGGATCTTCGGGTACCTGCCCGAGGGCATCTGGCTTCCCGAGTGCGGCTACTTCGAAGGCGTCGAAACCTATCTCGCCGAGACGGGGCTGCGCTATTCCTTCATGGAGTCGCACGGCGTCACCGACTCCTTCCCGCCGCCGAGGTTCGGAGTCCTCGCCCCCATCATGTCGACGGGCGGGATCGTCTTCTTCGGGCGGGACATGGAATCGTCGCGCCAGGTCTGGAGCTCGGAGGTGGGTTATCCGGGCGACCCCGAGTATCGCGAGTTCTACAAGGACGCCGGGTGGGAGCTGCCGCTCAAGGACCTCGTCGACTTCATGAAGCCCGACGAGCCGAGGCGGCCGGTCGGGCTCAAGCGCCATCGCGTCACGGGAAAGGTGGGCCAGCACCTGAAGGAGCCCTATGTCCGTGGCCGCGCCCTGAGCCGCGTTCTGGAGCATGCCGCGCATTTCGCCGACGAGCGGAGGCGTCAGGCCGCGCGGGCCCGGCCCGCCATGGACCGGCCCCCGCTGATCGTGAGCCCCTACGACGCCGAGCTCTTCGGCCACTGGTGGTTCGAGGGCCCCCAGTTCCTCGAGCAGGTCTTCCGCAACCTCGACGCCCGCAACGACATCATCGCCACCACGCCTCCCGCCTACCTCGCGCAGTTCGACGAATGCGACGTGGCCAGCCCGGAGATGTCGACCTGGGGCGAAAAGGGCTATGCCTCCGTGTGGCTCAACGAGACGAACGACTGGATCTATCCCCACTACGACGCTGCAGTGCGGCGCATGATCCGGCTGGCCGACCGGCACCCGGCCGCGACCGGCCTTCTCGGCCGCGCCCTCAACCAGGCCGCGCGTGAGCTGCTGCTGGCGCAGTCGTCCGACTGGGCGTTCATCATGAAGACCGGCACCATGGTTGAGTACGCGACCAGCCGGGTGATCGGACACCTGAAGGATTTCTCGGATCTGGCTGCCGCCATAGAAGGGCAGGCGCTGGACGAGCGGATGGTGCGGCGCTTCGAGAAGGCGTGGCCCATCTTCCCGGCCCTCGACTACCGGGTCTATTCGAGTTCTCTGCATTGACCCCCCTGGCCTCCCGGGCCCGGGGATGGCGGATAATCACGCTCTCGTGACCCCCCCTCCTCCCGCGCGCCGGCATTCCGCCGCGCCGCCCGCCCAGACCATGACCGCGTCGCGCGAAGCGCTGCCTCTGCTCGTGGCGCGGAAGGTCCTCACACCGGAGCAGGCGGAGAAGATCGAGAAGCTCGCGAGGCTCGAAAAGCTCCCACTGGACGAGGCGATCGTGCGCCTCGGCATCCTCACCGAAGTGCCGCTCACCCAGGCCCTGGCCGAGGCGGCGGGTCTGCGCTTTCAGCGGATCAACCCTCTCGACCTCGATCTCGAGGTGGTGACGAGCGCCTTGCCCGCGGGTTTCGCCCGCAAGAACGGCATCGTGGCCATCGGCCAGAACGCCGGGAAGATCGTGGTCGCGGTTCACGATCCCTTCGCCCCCTTTCCCGAAGAGGACATCCGGCGCGTCACCGGCCTCGGCGTCGAGAAGGTGGTGGCGCCCAAGGCCGACATCGAGGCGATCTCGCGTTCGTTCTACGACCTCAAGACATCGCTCAAGACCGCGGAAGCGCAGCTTCGACAGGGACGCATCCAGACCGTCGACATCTCCAACCAGGAGTTCCTCTCCTCGGCGAACCAGGAGGATCTCGATCCCGCCGCCGCCCCCGTGGTCAAGGCGCTCGACCACATCCTCTCCTACGCCTTCGAGCAGCGCGCCTCCGACATCCACTTCGAGCCCAAGCGAGAGCTGACCCTCGTGCGCCTGCGCATCGACGGGATCCTGCACGATGTCCACGTGATTCCGAAGATCGTGTACCAGGCGGTGGTCTCGCGGGTGAAGCTGCTCTCCGGCATGAACCTCGCGGAGAAGCGACGTCCTCAGGACGGCCGCATCAAGCGCGACGAGAAGGGCCGGGAGGTCGAGCTGCGCGTCTCCACCATGCCCACCGCCTTCGGGGAGAAGGCCGTCCTCCGCATCTTCGACCCCGACATCCTCATGAAAGGTATCGAGGAGCTGGGCTTCGCGGGACCCGAGTTCCAGAAAGTGCTCTCGTTCATCGAGCGCCCGAACGGCATCGTCCTCGTCACCGGGCCCACGGGCAGCGGCAAAACCACGACCCTCTATTCCATTCTGCGCCACCTCTCGAAACCCGAGGTCAATATCGTGACCATCGAGGATCCGGTGGAAATGGTGATCGAGGATTTCAACCAGGTCTCGGTCCGCCCCCAGATCGACGTGACCTTCGCGGCGGCGCTGCGCACCGTTCTGCGCCAGGACCCGGACATCGTCATGGTGGGTGAGATACGCGACTCGGAGACCGCGGATCACGCCGTCCAGGCCGCGCTCACCGGGCACCTCGTGCTTTCGACGCTGCACACCAACGACGCGCCGTCCTCGATCACCCGATTGCTCGACCTCGGCGTGCCGCAGTTCCTGGTGACCTCGACGCTCGCGGGCGTCATCGCGCAGCGTCTGGTGCGCACGAACTGCCCCTCTTGTCTCGTGGAGCACGCTCCCACCGACGAGGAGGTGGCGGCCCTGCGGGTGCCGAAAGCGAAGCTCGCGGGGGCCGTCTTCAAATCGGGCGCTGGCTGTCTGCAGTGCCGCCAGACCGGCTACTCCGGCCGCGACGGCATCTACGAGATCATGGCCCTGTCCGACAAGATCCGTCTCCAGGTGGCCCAGGGCGCCTCCTCGGTGGACATGCGCAAGACCGCGCGCGAGGAGGGGATGCGCAGCCTTCGCGAGTCGGCTTTCGAGAAGGTGGTGCGCGGCCGGACCACGGTGGCCGAACTCGTGAGGGTGACCGGCAAATAGCCGGGGGTGGCCGGCTCCCGGCTACTTCCTCTCCGAATCGAGCAGGATGGTGACCGGGCCGTCGTTCACGAGGCTCACCGCCATCATGGCCTGAAAGACGCCCTTCTCCACCTTGAGTCCGGAGGTCGCGAGACGACTGCAAAACGCCTCGTAGAGGGCTTTTGCCTCATCGGGGGCGGCGGCCTCGATGTAGCTCGGCCGGCGTCCCTTTCTTGCATCGGCAAGGAGCGTGAACTGCGACACCGCCAGGAGTTCGCCGCGGACATCCAGGGCCGAGAGATTCATGACGCCCTGCTCGTCGTCGAAGATGCGCAGGTTCACCACCTTGTCCGCCATCCACTCGACATCGGCCAGGGCATCCCCCTTGCGCACGCCGAGCAGAATGAGCAGACCCTTGCCGATCGACGACACCCGGGCGCCCTCCACATCGACGCTGGCCTTTGTGACCCTCTGCACCACCGCTTTCATGAACGGAGGTTAATGCCGGGCGTGCGATACTTCGACTCGAAACAATGCGCGCCACCGACCAGGAAGTCCAATACCTCGCCCGGAAGATCATCCGAACCCTGACCACCGCCGGACGGATCGACTGTGACAACGAGGAGGCGGTCGTGATGGGCCTCACGGGCGCTCTCCTCAAGGAGATCCGGCTCGAGGACGCCCTCAACGAGGAGGCCCGCGCCATCCTGATGTCGCACTCCTCCACCATGGCCCGCGACAACATCACCGGCCTCGACATGTTCCGCAAGGTGAAACGCGAACTCGCGAAGAAGAAGGGGATCATCCTGTGAGGCTCTCGCGAGAAAAGATGATGCAGCTCTCGCACGTGGCGATCGCCTACCTCAAGGACGAGCCCATGGTCGAGTTCTTCACCGACCCCAGGGAGATCCGCGCGGAGATCTTCAAGTTCATCGAAAACGAAGGCAAGGTCGACGACGCCATCGACATCGCGGTGCGCCAGAAGATCGAGACTCAGAAGCGCGGAATACCCGAGGGTTCCGAAGAGTGGGACATCCTCTATCGGAAGTACTTCGAGGAAGAGTCCGCGCGCCGTCGCCGCTAGCTGACCTCCGGAGGTTCCATGTTTGGCTGCCTCTTCCGCTTCTTCCGTTTCGCCGTCTTTCTGGTCGTGCTCGCCCTCCTGGGCGCGGGCGTCTACTACTACACGAAGCTCCACCCGGAAAAGGCTCCGTGGAAGGACGGCGCAGCCGCGGTCAAGGACAAGGTGGCGACCCTGAGCCTGGCCGCGCAGGTGAAGGCGGCCCTGTCGCTTCGAGAATCACTCAGGGGCCTCGACATCGAAGTGGCCGCCGAGAAGGACGTGGTGACGCTCCGCGGCAAGGTCCCGAGCGGCGAGACCTCGAAGGCCGTCGAGGGCGTCGCATCGTCGGTCCCCGGTGTCCGCCAGGTCGTCAACTTCCTGGAAGTCGATGCAACCGCGGGACGGCGGGCGGATGGTGACGATCGGTCCATCGGCGAGAAGGTGGACGATGAAGCCCTGGAACTGAAAGTCCGCGCCGCTTTCAAGCTCGACAGGAACCTCTCTGAGGCAGGCTTCGACGTGAAGGTCCTCCGCCGCGCGGTTCAGCTTTCTTCGGCCGCCGCCACCGCCGAGCAGAAGAAGCGGGCTCTCGAGGTCGCCCGGTCCGTCGAAGGCGTCTCGAAGGTCGAAGTTCGCTAGCCTTCTTCGCCGGCGCCGTCGTCCGCTGCTTCAGCCGGCGTATCCAGCGGCTTCACGTCGAGGAGAATTCCGCCGAACAGATCGAGGGTGCGCTCCACCACGGGATCGGCGGCGGCTCGCGCCTTGAGCGCCGCCTTGTTGGGCGCCGCCTTGCCCGATGCCGGGGGCGCCGCGGGGGGCGTCTTCGCCGGGGCTGGCGCTGCTTCCAACGCCGGCCTCGCGGGCCGAGACCGCACGGCCGCGCTGTCGTCGACCTCGTCAGGTTGCCCCGCCTTCAAGACGACGCGGAGCTTGCGGCCGAACGCCTTCTGGGTGGTCCCGGCGAGAGTGTCCCGCTCCGATTCCAGAAACGCGAGCTGAGTCTCCGCGACGGAGAGATGGATCGCATCGTCCTCCACGGTGGCGCTCGCCGAGGACAGAGCGGCTTGAAGCATCCGGCTCGTGATGGCCTCGCGCAGCCGGTCGATCGCCGACCGCGAGTCGTTCGGCTTCTCCGCGGGCGCGGGCGGTTCGGCTTTGATCACGGGAGGCGGAGTGGGCGGCGCGGCGACCTCGGGAGGAGGGGTCAGCCGGCTCGTGGAGTGCGCTGGAGTCGAAACGGGTGGAAGGGCGCGCGGCCGTTCGGGCGGTGCGGCCTGGATCGCCCGCGGTGACTCGCCCAGGAACTGCTCGACCCGGCTCACCAGGTCGGCGAAGCTCACCAGGCGTCGAAGCTGCGCCGCTTTGAGAAGCGCCATCTCAAGGCTGAGGCGCGGATCGGGGTCGATGGCCTTACGGAAATCAAGTTCGGAACGGGACAGGGAGTCGACGAGGCGCAGCAGGTCTTCTTCGGGGATCGAGGTCACGAATTGCGCGGCCGCGGCGCGATCCTCGGGGAGAAGATCGACGCCGTCGCTGTCGGGAGAGATCTTCAGGACCAGAAGGTCGCGCCAGTAGAGCAGCAGCTCGTGCGAGAACACCTCGTAGTCGGCGCCATAGGAAGCGAGCGTCTCGATGACCCGGAGCACGCCGGCCGAGTCGTTCTCGAAGACCGCCCGCGTGGCCTCGCGCAGAAGCTCACGATCGATGAGGCCGAGGAGCTTCGCGACATCCTCATCCTGGATCCTGGCGCCCGTGAAGGCATAGACCTGGTCGAACAGAGAGAGCGCGTCGCGGACGCTGCCTTCGGCGGCGCGGGCGATGCGCAGGAGGGCGGAGTCCGAGATCTCGATGTTCTCGGAACTCGCGATGGACCGCAGATGGGTGGCGAGGTCTCGCGCGGGGATGAGGCGGAATGCGTGGATCTGGCAGCGGGACAGGATGGTCTCGGGGAGCTTCTTCATCTCGGTGGTGGCGAGGATGAACTTCACCTTGGGCGGCGGCTCCTCGAGGGTCTTGAGCAGCGCGTTGAAGGCTCCCGCGGAGAGCATGTGGACTTCATCGATGATCCAGATCCGGTATCGATCCCGGGCCGGGTTGAACCGCGTGCTCTCGCGCAGTTCGCGAACGTCCTCGACACTGTTGTTCGAGGCCCCGTCGATTTCCTGTACATCCACCGAGGTTCCCGCGGCGATTTCCGTGCACGAGGCGCACGTGCCGCAGGGGTCGGGCGTGGGGCCTGGAGTCGAGGAGCAATTGAGGGCCGCCGCGAGGATGCGGGCGGTGGAGGTCTTGCCAACGCCGCGCGCCCCGGTGAGGAGGAAGGCCTGACCGATGCGGCCCGAGGAGAGGGCGTTACGGAGCGTCCGCGTGACCGTTTCCTGGCCGACCACATCGGTGAGCGTCTTGGGACGCCATTTGCGCGCGAAGACGACGTAGCTCATCGGTTCTTTGGATTCTTCGCTCTCTTGCCGGAACGATCGGTTCGATCAGCCGTGCGTGAACCCCGAACCGACCGCGTCACCCAACGCCTCGCCTAACCGTTGCTCCCTTCCGGGCCTGGCGGGGTTAAAGGCGCGCATCGTCGCGCGGAGCCCGGGATTCACGCACGACCGATCACGGGGCTGCTGATTGTACTTGGCCGGGGCGGTGGTTCGGGAGTCCCGGCACGGTATGATCCGCGGTCCCAACAACCAGCGAATCGCGGAGAGGTGCGAGAGTGGTTGAATCGGCCGGCCTCGAAAGCCGTTGTAGTCGAAAGGCTACCGTGGGTTCGAATCCCACCCTCTCCGCCAGCGTTCCGGGTCCAGAGACCTTGCGGCCAGCGCGGTGGACTCATGGGGTGCGCCGAACGGAGGCCATCCGCTACTCCGCGGTCGCTCGAATGCGCTAGGCAACTCCCTCTCGTTTCGCTTACGCTCCGAGCGATGAAACGGCCGGGCGTGATCTTCGCGCAGGGGTCGATCAACGAGAGGCCAGGGCGATCCACTCCGCGCGTGAGCGCGGCGCGCTGGTGATTCCGAACGACGGACGTCGACTGCTGGCGGCGGCCGCGCTCCTGATCGGCGCCGCCGCCGGCTTCTGGGATTTCGAGGTCGGTCGGCACGCCCAGGTGGATCTTTCGGCTACGTGGGCGGCGGGTCGACTGGAAAGCGCGGGCGCCGATCCCTATGGCGGCGTGACCCTCGTGGATGGGCAGCCCTTTCCCCGCACTCATTTCATCTATGGGCCGCTCGCCGCCACGCTGTTCCGGCCGCTGGGCGCGCTCGATTTCGGAACTGCGCGAAAGGTCTGGTACGCGGCGCAGATCACCTGCCTGAGCGGAATGCTCCTGCTCGGTCTCGGTTCGCTGTCGCGCTCGCTGGCCGTCACGGCGGTCGTCGTCGTCACGTCGCCCCTGCTCTTCTATCCGATCTACGCCCATCTGGAACGCGGCCAGGCCGATCTCATCGTCGGCCTCATGGCATTCGGGAGCCTCGTCCTGTGGGAGCGCGGCGTGAGTCGCACCGCCGGTGCGCTGTTGATCTGCGCGGCCGTGGTGAAGCTCCCGGCTTGCGTGCTCCTGATCGCGCCCATCGCGGCTCGTGACCGGCGCTTCGTGGAGGGATCCGCCACGGCCATCGGCCTGGTGGCGATTCTGGCGCTGGCGATCGAAGGGCCGGCGCGCATCGAGCGCTATGCCCGGGTGATCCTTCCCCACGTCGATCGCCACGGGACGCTGCCGCCGGAAATTGCTTCGGGCCCGACGCCAGAACCTCCGGGCGACGGCGACTCCGGACGGATCGCCGATTTCGGCCACGCCAGCAACGGGTCGGTCACGCGTCTCGTGCGCAGGCACTGGGGCCAGGAAGCGGGGACGGCCACCGCGGCGACCGGGCTTGCGCTCACCCTCGCCGCCGCGCTCGTTGCCGTCGGTCCCGACGCGCGCTCTCTTTCGTGGCTCGCCGCCACGGCGGCCATGCTCGCGTTCCAGCCGATGACCTGGCTCATGGGGTGCGTGCATCTGATTCCCCTCGCCCTTCGCGCGGCGCAGGTGCGACGCTTCGCCGGAAAAGAGGCGGCTTTCGCTGTCGCCGGGAGCTTGGGCCTCATTTGCATGGGTGAGCCGATCGCTCACTTCCTTCCTCGCCGCTTCGGGCACCGCACGGCTCTTGGGGTTCTCGCGGTGTGGAGCGTCCTGGTATGGGCACTCGCCGCCTCACGAAGGCGGCAAGCGGCTATGGAGGCGAGTTCCCCGCCCGCTTGAACGACCCCGCGAGCACGCATCTGCCATGAGGGATGCCGTCAGGGCGGGTCAAATTACCACCGGCGCCCGTTCGCAAGCCTCGCCGACGGTCGGATGACGAAAGTGGCGTCCGACTGGTAACCTCCCGTGTTCCAAGCAAGCCGCGGAGAGATGCGAGAGCGGTTTAATCGGCACGCCTGGAAAGCGTGAGTAGGGGTGATCCCTCTACCGAGGGTTCGAATCCCTCTCTCTCCGCCAGCGTTTCGGGCCGGAGGCCCGAAACCGCCGACGTCGAGAGAGCGCTTCGGTCCTTCGCTTCGCTCAGTCTCGAATCCCCGTTGCCGGCCATCGTTCTGGGGCCGGAGGCCCGAAACCGCCGACGTCGAGAGAGC
>JAIBCN010000116.1 GCA_019694155.1 Vicinamibacteria bacterium
GCCCGATGAGGAGCACGGCCAGGATCTCGCCAATCCGACTCCCCCGCGAGGCTTGCGAGATCTCGACCAGTGCGCGCGGCACATCGACAGGTGACGACGCCACCGCGGATGCGACGAACGGGCCGAACTCCCGGCGCACGAGTTCCTCGAAATCCGGCGGCCCCGACGCGGCTGGGCGACAGGATCGCGATGGCGCCAGGCCCACATACCTGGGACCCGCGTCTCCTGCGGACAAGGTGTCTATGGACAGGGCAAACCCTTCGCCAAGGCTCCGATCGAACGCCGTCTTCAGAACCTCAGTCATCCTCAGAAGGGCCCGCGGGAAGGCAGCTGGGTTGACCCTCACCAGATCCGACAGCTCGCTCCGAATGGAACGAGCGGCGCCAACGACTTGCCACAAGCGCCATCGGCCCTCGCCCGTGGCCGCGAGTACCACGCATCGGTTGGACGACAAGAAGCCCGACCATTCCGAGTGAAGTCGGGCCCAATCCAGAAGCGCGGCTCGGCCATCCTGCAGTTCGTCAAACACGTCTTCCGGCTCGGAGCGCGCTCTCCAGGCGCCGCTCACCGCGGACCAGCTGCCGTCTTCGAACAGTGTCGCCTCCAGCGGCTCGTCGAGCGCTCTCTGCAACGCCACGCGCCCTCCGATAGGAGGCCAGATCAAACCACTCGGCACATCGACGGTCGGGAGCAACGGCCGAGGTGCCGAAGCGCAAGGCGCGGGCAGATCACGAACCAGCGTCGGCGCATGCGGAGGGCGCCAGAACTCCACGCCGGCTGGCGGCGGTTCATGGGAACCGAGCGGGGCGGAGGGCTCGTTGCGCGCGATGCCCTCACTGGCTTCGGCCACGCGTATCGCAGCAAGCAGCGCCTCGCCGGACTCAATCTCGACGGGACCGTCTTGAAGCCTGCCCAAACGGACATGCTCCCGGACTCTGTCCAGCGCGAGCCGAACCGCGAAGATGAAGGTCTCGCGAACCCCAACGCCCTCGCTTGCGATTGATTCCATGACGGCCACGTCTTCGCCAAGCCTCTCGAACTCGGTGCGAACGTCGGCCAGCGGGGCAGCGTCCGGAGCGTCCCTCTTGTTCGCCTGAATGACGATTCCCGGGCGGGGAGTCTCGGCGCGCGCCAGAACGGATTGAAGCGAAAGAGCCATCCGCACATCCGCGGGGAGCTTCTCCATGCGGGTATCCGCGACAAACACCACTGCGTCGGCGGTCTCGATGATTCTCTCCCTACGGGCCCGGAGTGCTCGTTGCCCCGGAACGCTGACGAGTTGGCACCGAATGGGGCGGCCATCGAATCGCCCGCCCGTGTAATCCACCCAGTCGAAGTAGAGCGTCCGGCCCTCCGCTTCGTCTCCGGAGAACATGTTCCGTCCCAGGCTGCGCGCAAGGGAGCGCAGGGTGGTCGTCTTGCCCGACATGGCGGGACCGTCGTAGACGATGCGCAGGACGAGCTCATCGCCTGAACTGCTCAGAAGCGCCATGGGCTCGGCCTCACGCTGGTGGTGGAACAAGGAGGCCCAGCGACCGGAGCGCCACCTCGAACGTGTTCATGTGAAGATTCACGACCTTGGGAATGGAGCCGTCGGCCTCAACCTGGTACCCACCCGCGAGGTTCCAGGTCAGGGGCATTCCGATCCTCCGGACCCATCCGAAGACGATCTCGTCTCTCGTTCGGAGCTCGTCCGAGGTCAGGAGCCCCCCCAGGGGGTCGTCGATGTGGCTATCCACTCCCGCCTGATAGAAGACGATGTCCGGGGTAAAGCTCTCGATCTCCACACACGCCTGCCTGACCGCCTCGAGGTAAGCAGTCGACGAACTGGCACGGCCGAAATTCGCGCCCAGGCTGACGTTGAGCACCTCGTCCTGCAGCCTCATGGTATCGATGATGGCGGTCGTGCCGTCTCCATAGTGAAAGTCGCAATCGAGGATGGCGACGCGGCGCGCCGAGCCACCATCGAGCAGGAGGGCGGCGGAGGCCATCAGGCCATTGAAGGTACAGAAGCCGCGGGCCCTCGCCGTGCTCGCATGGTGGAAGCCCGAGGTCAGGGAAGCGCTGATACCGGCGCTCAACGCCAGCTTCGCGCCCGTGTGGAAGGCTCCGCAGGTGTGCCTGAGGGACCGGGCAACCGTCTCCGACGTGTTGCCAAAGCCATTGGGCCGGCCGAGAGACAGAATCGAATCGACGAAGGCAGGGTCGTGGACGCGGTAGAGCGCCTCGAGGGTCATCGGCTCCGGCGGAAGGAAATGGACCGGCCAGTCGCGGGCCCTCAAAGCTTCGGCGACCAGCCCCGGCTTTCGCGTGCTGGGTGAAACGCTCTCACCGGCATCCGCGAGCATCTCGGGCGAGTAGACAACGGACAGGTGGGACACGCGGGAAGTCACACCTGCTCCCGTGCCGCCGCCAAAAGCATCCCCACCGTGATCTCGTGCGGTCCGAACAGGCCTCCCGTGACCTGGGCGTCAAAGTGAGCGGAGAAAGCGCGCGCCCGATTCGCGGGCGAAACGGCGAGAGTGGTCAGCCGGAGGAAACGGAATCCCTGACACGCGCCGATCGGAATCACGCTACCAGGCCAGGAGCGGGCGGGCCGCAGGCTCGGTGCGCCTTCGTACTGGACGCCGAGCAGGCTGCCCGGCGGAATCCGCACCTCGTTGAGGAGGAGGGGAGCCACACTGACGCAGGAATGATCGTCGCCCAGCTTCACCTTCTCGATCATGAGCGGTCGCTGGGATTCGTCGACGATCACGTTGACCATGCCGCTCCTCCTGACGAAGGCGCCCGCAACCTCCAGAAAATATCTCTCCGCCAGGGGGCATGTGCCAATGGCGAGCTTTTCGGGCCAGGAAGAGATCGGCGTTCCGAACCCTGAGTTTCCTCCGAGCATGCAATCCGCGATCAGAGCCGCGAAGATCCTGGACTCTTCGAGCGCGAGCTTGGAGCAGACCGCGCGCAACCGAGCCAGCCGTGCGGCCTCCCGGTCATACAGCCGCCTCGTTGCGCTGTCCGCAGGCGTACCCTCCGGAATCCGCCGGTCCAGCGTTCGCCACTGCAGCCCTTCGCCCTCCTGACGGGCCTGAAGGATCAGGGAGGCGAGGTCCGACGTGCAACGCTCCCCGAAAAGACGAACTTCGTCGTACTCAAGAGGCTCCCGCGGCCGATTCACGAACTCGGCGATGTAACGGCTGGCCTGGGTAAAGCCACACCCTTTTCGCCCGGTCCGGTGTGAATAGTGCTCATTCAGCATGGCCACCAGGGTGCTGTTCAGAGGCCAGCCCTCGGACTGAAAGACACGAACGACCTCGTGGTCGAGGAGTCCTTCGGTTGACGGATCCGCTTGAGATCCTTCCGCGCCGCTCATCTGCTCCATAGGAGACCGGACCCGGTGCCGCCCTCCGTCAGGTGAGGGCGGCACCACGGCAGGTAAGTGTCTGCGGCTTAGGCCAGCATTGAGCCGTGCTTGGCCACGGAAGCACGGACGATGGCGAGGTTCGTCAGCGAGCGGTCGGCCGCAAGATAGATGAAGGTCTGGGGCGTCACCAGCTTGATGAGATGAATCTGGTCCGAGAGGGTGAGAAGGATGTCTTCCAGGGCCGACTTGAGGCCGAGAGCCTGAATCGCCTTGTTCTTCTGCTTCACGATCTCGCTGTTGTAGGCGCTCGCGGCGCCCAGGTCGAAGTTCTGCCGCACGGTATGCGCGCCCAGAGTCATCCCAGAGTCGAGATCGACGAGCGAGGCCCCAATGAAGCCTGCGACCTCCCCTTCGATCTTCCTGAAGACCTCAATGATTTCTCTTTCGCTTGCCATATCTCTTCCTTTGTTTGCTGAATGGATTCCGTGATCGCTGATTTCGTGGTGGGCTCAGACCGTCAGGCCTTTTTCCATCTCGCCGAGAGCGTGACGGGCCATGGCCAGGTTGGCGCGACTGCGATCCACCACGAGGTAGACGAACAGGCCTTCCTTCGCCACGATCGGACGGATCAGGTGATACTGCTTGCCGAGGGTCACGAGAATGTCCTCGATGACGTCCTGCAGCTTCAGCATCTGCATGGCCGCGCGCTTCGCCCGCACAACCTCGGTGTTTCCCGCGGCCGCGAGTTCCAGGTTGATCGCCTCACCGCCACCGTAGGAACCCATCATCATTCCGCTGTTCGCGTCCACGATGCACGCTCCGATGAAGCCGGTCAATCCGGCCAGCTTCTCAAGACTCTCTTTTGCGTTCGCCATTTCAATACCTTTCAAGTTGTTTGTGTTTGTGGTTTTTGTGGAGCCGTCTGCGTCCAGTGCCAGGAGGGCGCTGAGCACGGAAGGCTCCTCTACGCTTGACTGAGCGCGGAGCGCGCGGACGTCGATCCGCTCCGTCTCGATGTGGATCGGCTGGGTCTTCGCTCGGCTCATGCCCGTGGTGTCT
>JAIBCN010000046.1 GCA_019694155.1 Vicinamibacteria bacterium
CTCACCGTGCTGGTGAGCCCGATGCCCACCTCGTCGGAGAGCGAGCTGCTGACTCCGGGAACGAGGGTCGCGAGCTGGACGAAGTTGCGGTTGTTGAGAGGCAGTTCCTGCACCTGGGTGGAGCCCATCAGGTTCTGGACGGCGGGAGAAGGCTGGATCATCTGCGCGGACGCCGTCACCTCCACCGCCTCGGTCACGCCCTGAACTCCGAGGGTCGCGCTCACGTCGAGCCGGTCGTTCACGTGCAGGCTGATGTTCTTCGCCACGTACGTTTTGAAGCCGGAGAGGGTGAAGGTGATCTCGTAGTCACCGTTGAGCAGATAGGGAAGGGTGTACCGACCCGTGTTCGAGCTGACCGCTTCCGTCGTGACCCCCTTGCCGAGGTTCCTCGCCACCACGGAGACTCCCGGGAGGGCGGCGCCCGACTGGTCGGTGACCGTACCCGTAATGGTGGCGGTTATTTCCTGGGCACGGGCGGCCGTGGCTATCGCCAGGGCCATACATCCGATGAGAAGCGCTCGAAGATATCGACGCATGGTGCCTCCTTAAGGCATAGGAGGCCGAAGAGGCCCCCGACTCTTCGGGGGATCTTAAGTCCGGCCCCGAGGCCGGTCAATGATCCGAATGACCTACGAGCCGAGGCTCGTGAAGGCCTTGATGAGGCTTTCTGTCTTGCTCTTGTCGAGTTTGAGCACGGCCACGTCGTTCCGGCGCCGCGCGAAGGCCTGGTCGCCTTTCACCGCGAGCTCGAACCAGTCTTCCTTCTTCCCGCCCTCGAAGCGGAGGGTCACGCGCAGGGCCGGGGCGTCGAGGCCGTAGCTTTGCAGGGCCTTGGGAGCATCGATGAACTCCGCCACTTCGACGCCGCCGATCGCGATCATGGCCGATGAGGCGGCTTCCTCCGCCGCGTCCTTGACGGGTGCGGCGGCCTTCCAGGACACCTGATCGATGCCGTCTTTGCCTTTCGCGGTGGTCTTCGTGAAGGTCTTGGTGGCTCCGGAGGCGGTGACGTCGAAGCTCGTCACTTCGTAGGTCGCCACGTCGAGGAGCCTCGTGGCCCTCAGGTTCCTGAGGCCCTTGTCGAGATCGTCCACGACGGCCGTCGGGATCACGGCCACGAGCTTCGAGGCGGCGTCGCGAGCGTAGTACTTGCCGCCCTCCGCCTTCTTGCCGACTTCGAGAGTGAGGGACTTGTCGCCTTCGAGGCTCAGCACCACCCGCCTCGCGGCGCCGCCGAGTCCGTACTTCGCGAGGTCTGCGGGCTTCGCGTCTTCGGAGGCGATGCTCTCCATGCGCAGGTTCTCGATCAGGCCGAGCAGGCTGTCCGCGGTCCAGCGGGCGGCGCGCGTAGCCGCCGGAGAGACGACCTTCCAATCGTCCTCGCCCGCTTCTCCCCGCGCCAGGCGATAGGCGGACTTGTTCTTCTCGAAGACCTCGAACGCCCGGACGTCATCCTTCTTGAGCTTGAGCACCGCGCGATCCCGAAGGTCGAAGGCCGATTTCGACAGTGTGTTCTCGAGCGTGCTCGAGACTGTGAAGAGCCGCGGCTTGCCGGGAACGCGGGCGAAGATCGAGGAGCCCGCGGGCACGCTGTCGCCGAGGTCGAATTCGAAGGGTTTGGGGGCGCCCTCCGCCACCACCGAGACCGACACCTTCGGCTCGGCGAGCCCGAAGGGGCCGAGGTCGGTCGCGTTCTCGTTGACGATCTCCTCGGTCTCCAGGTTCTGGAGAGCGTCGAGAAGGGAGCCGACCTCGCCCGCATCCGCCGCGACCTCCTGAGGCGAGACCAGGGTCCAGCGGTCGGCGTTCTTCTCGGCCTGCACCGTCTCGCCGCCCCTCTTCTTGAGGGTGAGGGACTTCACCTTCAGTTTGTCGAAGCCGGGAAGGACCTTCTCCCGCTTCGTGGCGCCGGAGTCCTCGCTTGCGGGGTTCTTCTTCGATTCGACGAAGTAGATGTACCCGAACAGTCCCGCGGCCACGATCACCGCCGCGGCGGTGCGCCCGAACTGGTTCATGACCGCCGCCGCCACCAGTTCGTGATGCCCCAGATGATGAAGAAGCCGGGGAGCAGGAGCAGGGAGAAGATCATCACGTTGCGCTGCTCTCCCATGGTGAGGTCGAGACGGTGCACGTCGGGATCCTTCGGCCGGATGGAGATGAGGTCCGAATCCTGGGCGAGCCAGGCGATCATGTTCATGAAGAGGTCCTGGTTCGCCTGGAAGGTGAGCAGGGCGTTGCTGCCGAAGTTCGAGTCGCCCACCGCCACCACGCGGCCTTCCTTCTTCGACGGGTCGGGAGTCGGCGCGGCGGAGGCCTCGGGCGACTCGGGGGCGGGAGCCTTCGGACGCACGGTGATCGCGACGGCCAGGTTCAGGGGACCGCGCGTGTCCCTCTCATCGGAGAACTCGACCGGGTCCTTGAGCGAGGTGTCCGACTCGCCCCAGGACCGGTTCGTGGTCTTCGCCAGTTCCTGCACCATCATGCCCTCGGGGGCGGGCGTGATCGGAGTCATGGACCTGGCCATGTCGTAGGCGCTCATCATTCCTTTGAGATCCTTGTTGATCTCGTGAAAGGGGTAGTCGGTGACGATGGGCATGAACGGCCCGGTGCCGAAGAGCTGTCCGACCCCGGAGGCGTCCACCACCACGTCGGCGCCCGGCTTCACCCCGAACTCGGTGAAGACGCTCTCGTAGTTGGGCGAGGGCGCCTTCTCGATGGGATCGGCCATCAGCATGGCCTTGCCCCCGCCGTGCACGAAGCTCTTGATGTAGCCCGCGGCCTCCGGCAGGAGGTCCTTCGCGGGCCCGGACACCACGAGCACGGTGCAGTCCTCGGGGACCTTCTGCTCCTGTAGGAGGACGACCTTCTTGACCTCGTACTGGCTCTTCAAAGCCGCGCTCTTCACACCCGAGTAGCCGTGCTCCGAAGGATCGTCGATGTCGCGCTCGCCCTCACCCGAAGCGAAGCAGACCGTCTTCTTCACGTTGCGGGTGAGCTTCAGGATGGCGTTCGTGATGTCCTGCTCGCCGTCCGAGAGGATCTTCTCGCGCCGCTCGCCCATGGCCACCACGATGGTCGGCAGCTGGGCCACGTCCAGCCCCCGCGCCTTTCCCGGCTCCTTCATGGGGTCGACGTACTCGACCTTCACCTTCGACGATGCGGCCTCATACTCGCGCAGCACGTCCTTGGCGGTGGCGGTGGAGGAGGCGTTCCGCTGGACATAGGTCAGGGTCACCTCGCCCTGAAGGCCCGCGAGGATCTTCCGGGTCTGCTCGGAGAGGGAGAAGCGCTGCTCCTTCGAGACGTCGAAGCGCTTCGGATAGCGGTTCGCCATCCAGTTGATGCCCCCGAGGATCGCGGCCACCACGAGAATGAAGACCAAGGTGTTCGATCCGTATTTCATGCGTCGGGCGCCCGCCGCCTTGGCGAGGTCGGGGACGCGGGCGAGGAGGCCGATCACGACGAGGGCGAGGCCGCCCCAGGTCAGCCATTCCGCCTTGATGCTGGGCGGGAGGGCGCGGCCCGTGCGCTCGAACCATGCATTCACGAACAGCGTGGCGAAACCGAGGAGGGAGAGGAAATCGGTGGGCTTCATCGGCCTACTCCCTCCACCGACGGCTCTCGACGGACTGCTGGGTCAGGAACAGGCCGAATCCTATGAACGAGAGGTAGAAGATGACGTCCTTCGAGTCGATGACGCCCTTCACCATGTCCTCCATGTGACCGGTGACGCCGAGGTAGGCGAGGGCCTTGATGGGATCCGACGACATGGGGTTGTCGAGCCACGAAAGAGTCCAGATCCCGAGGAAGAGGCAGAACGAGAGGATGCCGGCCACTATCTGGTTCCGGGTGAGGGTGGAGAGAAAGGCGCCCATGGCGATGAAGCAGCTGCCCATCAGGAGCAGGGCCAGAGCACCCGTCAGCACCGGCTTCCACTCGGGCTTCGGCTCGGCGTAGAGAAATACCACCAGGAAGTTCAGGAGCGAGGTGGCGATCATGAGCGCGAAGACGCTCGCCGCTCCGAGGAACTTGCCGATGACGATCTGCCAGTCCGTGATGGCCGAGGTCGCGAGCAGCTCCCATGTGCCCTGTCGCTGCTCTTCCGCGAAGAGGCGCATGGTCAGCATGGGGGTGACGAAGAGGACGACCACCGCCATGTTCATGAGGGTGGGCCGGAAGATCCACTCGTTGATGTTTGGTTTGGGCGGTCCGCCCATGCCCCCGCCCGGGTTCATCGAGGCCTCGATGAAGTAGTTGAGGGCGAAGAGGAAGAACACCGAGAAGAGGGCGTTCCAGGTAAAGAGCGCCGCGTACGCGATGGGAGACCCGAAGTAGTGCTGCCACTCCTTGCGGACGATGGCGCCGATGTTGGTGAACGTCGACATCAATTGGACTCCTTGGGTTCGGCG